>VBMI01000047.1 GCA_005878955.1 Methanobacteriota archaeon | reverse complement strand
GATGAGCCCCGCCAGGGCCATCGCGACGAGGATCCAGATTGGATCGATGCGCGCGCCCTCGAAGGCGGCGAGGCCCGTGCCGAGGGCGACCGCCGTGTACGACCACAGGAGGACCGGGATCGTGCGGAACTCGAGGAACCACCCGAGGGCCTTCCTCCGCCACCGCCCCGCCATCGCGGAAACTATCGCGATAGTAATATTAGAACGTTCAGCGATAACTGTCCCGATCGCCAGCAGGACGGGCGCGAGGGTCCGGGCGTTGACGAACAAGCGGCTGTGGCACCTGATCGCGGGGACTCGGGGCGGGATCAACCGGGCGAAGATCATCTGGTTCCTCCGCGAGCGCCCTTCGAACGCGAACGCCATCGCGGGGCATCTGCGCCTGGATTACAAAACGGTTCGCCACCACCTCGCGGTGCTCCGCGCGAACGACGTCGTCATGTCCTCCGGCGGGGACAACGGGTACGCGACGACGTACTCGCTGACCCCCCGCCTCCAGACCCACTTCGAGGAGTTCCTGGAGATCTGGTCCCGCTTCCGGGGAAAACTAGATACGCGCGGGTCCCTCCATTCCTGACCGACCCCCATGGCTCTCGGCCCAATCTGGGCGCTCAACATCCTCCTGGCGGGGCTCAGCGCCGCCCTGCTCGGCGGGCTCGTCTACGTGTACGGGAGGAACGCGTCGAAGATCCGGTCCAAGTTCACCCTCGGGCTCGTCGTCTTCGCGGCCCTCCTCCTCGCGGAGAACGTGGCCGGGATGTGGGCGTACATGTCGATGAACAATGCGGGCGAGGGGCCGTCCGCGGCGATTCCGATGCTCGTGCTCAACGCGATCGAGACGGGGGCCCTCGCGACGCTGTTCGCGGTCACGTGGGAATAGCTCCCGCCCTCCGCAGAAACCGTCAGAGTCCACGTTCCGGTGACGGGTGAACACTGACTCGCGACAGGTGCGACGATAGGGCTATTAGGCAGTCCCCCGTTCGCCGTCCCAACCCTCCTCTCCATGCGGGACGGAACGTCATGACCACCCGCGCCGGACTCGGCACGCTCCTGCTGCTCCTCCCTCTCGTCCTCGCCATCCCGTCGCCCTCCCCCAGCGTCCTTCCCACGTTCCCGCGATACACCCTCACGGATCTCGGGACGTTTCCCGGCGGGGACCAGAGCTACGCGTGGGCGATCAGCGAGACGGGCGCCGTCGTCGGCGGCACGACGGGGTCGGACGGGATGCGGGCGTTCCTCTGGACGCGGCAGGACGGGATGGTCCCGCTGCCGTGCCCGGCGGGGCGGCCGTACTGCATCGCACGGGACGTGAACGCGAACCTCCAGGTGGCGGGGAGCGCGTGGGAGACCCCGATGGACACCCCCGGGCATGCCGTCCGGTGGTCGGGTGGCGCTCCGAAGGACCTCGGCACCCTCGGGTCCGGCCTCCAGAGCGAGGCGTGGGGGATCAACCGCGCGGGCACCGTCGTCGGGTATTCATGGACGGGGTCCGGAATCGGGCCGCACGCCTTCGTGTATGACGATGCGCGCGGCATGGTCGACCTGTCGGGCGACCCGGGTGCCGCGTATGACATTAACGACGCCGGCGAGATCGCGGGCCACGAGGTCGCCGGGGACGGCGACCACGCGTTCCTATGGGGGGACGGGACCGCGCTCGAGTTCAGCGGGGTCTCCGGCCTCACGAACACCTACGCCCTCGCGGTGAACGAGGAGGGTCGGGTGGCCGGCTACGCGCGGAGCTCGTCCCTGGGATCGGAGCGGGTCGTCCGCTCCGGGTTCACTGGCGCCCTCGAGAACCTCGGCGGCTTGGGGGACCGGAACCGCGGGTGGGGAATCAACCGCCTCGGCGACGTCGTCGGCGAAGCCCGGTTCACGGACGGGACGGTCCGGGCGGTGCTGTACACGGACGCGACGGGCATGCAGGACCTCCATCTCTACCTCGACCCCGCGATCGGCTGGTTCCTCTTCGCGGCCACCGACATCAACGACGCGGGGCAGATCGTGGGCTACGGTTCGGACCCCGCGACCGGCCGGACGCACGCCTTCCTCCTGTCGCCCCCGAGCTACACCGGCGTGCCCGCGGACCTGATGATCACCGCGCCGGACGCCGACACCGTCCGTCTCTCCTGGGCGCCGCCGATGGGCGCGGACTCTTATCGCGTGTATGCGACCACGGACCGGTTCGCCCCCTTCCCGTGGGACGTCGTCGGGACGACGACGGACACGTGGTTCGACCTCCGGGGCCACCTGTCGGATGGGGCCGACCACTTCTATGTCGTCCGCGCAATCTCGCACGGGCTCGAGGGCCCGATGTCCGGCGTCGCGGTGAAGGCGGCCGTGGACATGACGTACGATCCGGGCCGGACGAACATCGCGTGGCTCTCGCTCCCGTACCGCAGCGGGATCTCGCGCGCGAGCGACCTCGCGGCCCTCATCGGGAAGGATCGGATCGACGTGATCGGGAAGTGGGACGCGACCCGCCAGGAGTCGACGGTGTACTACCACACCGGAGGGCCATGGCGCGGAGTCGATTTCCCCATCGAATCCGGAGACGGCCTGTACATGGGCCTGCGCACGAGTTTCTCCCTGGTCCTTCTCGGGACGGACGGCCCGCAGTCCCTCACGTTCTCGAAGAACGCGGGACCCATGGGGAGCGCGGCGTGGACCGGACTCCCCTTCACCGGCGCGTACCGCCACGCGAGCGACCTGGCGGCGGAGCTGGGTCCGGGACGCGTCGTCGAGGTTGGCAAATGGGACCCGGCGACCCAATCGAGTCTCCACTGGTCGTGGACAGGCTCCGAATGGGCGGGCACGGACTTCGGCGTCGCGCCCGGCGACGGGGTCTACTTCGTCGTCGCCTCCGATTTCGTGTGGACTCCGCGCGTCGTGGCGCCGACCGCCCCGTGAGGTCGTTGCGAATAAATACCAAGGCCTCCTTCGCCGCCCGGGCGTCGGAGCGATGGTGAACTACCGTCCCATGGGGAAGACGGAGATCGAGGTCTCGGAGATCGGATTCGGGACCTGGACCCTGACGAGCGGGAAGTGGGGCGCGTTCTCGCCCGAGAAGGCGGTCGAGCTCCTCCAGTACGCGTACTCCCAGGGGATCGTGTACTTCGACACCTCGGCGGTCCAGGCGGGGGGCCTCGGCGAGCAGCTCCTCGCGAAGGCGTTCAAGGACAAGCGGGAGATGATCGTCGTCACGACGAAGGTCGGGGGCGCCGCCGAGGGCGGGAAGAAGGACTTCTCCCCCGAGCACCTTCGGAAGGCCGTCGACGCGAGCCTCGCCCGCCTCGAGTCCTCGTACATCGACGTCCTCCAGCTCCACCACCCCGACATGGCGGCGGTGACGAACGAAGGGATGTGGCAGGCGCTCGAGGACCTGAAGTCGGAGGGCAAGATCCGGTACTACGGCCTCGCGTTCGGCCCGGGCCCCGCCGGTCTCGAGGAGGGACGCGTCGCGATGCGGAAGCGGGACATCGGGTGCATCCAGGTCTACTACAATGTCCTGGAGCAGGAGCCCTCGCGGAAATTCTTCCCGGTCGCGCTGGAGATCAACCAGGGGATGGTGATCCGGGCCCCGCACGCGGGCGGCGCCCTAGAGGCGAACCCCGCCGAGGCCGCCGCGTTCCCGGAGGACGAGGACCTCCGCGTCAAGGGCGCGGACTTCGCGGCGCGCGCGGCGCGGCAGGCGGCGAACCTCCGCTGGATCTACGACGGCCGCGGGATGACGCTCCCGCAGGCGTCCCTGAAGTTCGTGCTCTCCGAGGAGACGGTGTGCTCTGTCCTCCCGAACATCTACCGACCGGAGCACGTCGATGAGTACGGGGCGGTCTCCGACTTCGAAGCCTACTCTCAGGCGGACCTGGGCGAGATCGCGGAGCAGTTCCGGAAGGGCTTCGGCGTGGCGTGACGGATGCTCGCGGGCTTCGTGGATGGCCGGGGCCGCGCGTACGACATCGGCTTCCGCACCCTCCGCCTCTCCCTGACGGACGAGGAGGCGGTCCTCGCTCTGACGGCGGGGGAGGAGGTCGTCGCGCAGGGGGCGGCGACTGCGTCGATGGAGGTCCTCGATCCTAAGCCCCTCCCGCTCCTGCTCCCCGCCCCCGGCGAGGTCGTGGGGACCCGACGGCGGGCGGTGTTCCTCGCCACGGCGGGAGGTCCGCGTCCCGCCGCCCTCACGTTCTACAACGTCTCCCTCAGTCTGCACCGGACCGCGCTCGAGCATTTCTTCACGGCCCAGGGAGGCCGCGAGTTCGTGCAGTTCGAAGCGTCGGACGTCGAGCGGTCCTCGCCGTCGGGCCTCGCCCTCGAGTTGCTCCTGCGGGGACCCCGGCCCGGAGCGCCCAAGGAAACGTCCCGCTTCCGGCTCCGCATCGAGCCCGCCGCGATCGCCCGCGAAGCGCTGAGCGCCCTCGGGTGATGTCGTCTCCCGAATGACGAAAGGGTTATGAGCGCGCCGTCCTAGTGCGCCGCGATGTCGTACGATCTCGGAGTCCTCAACCTCGCGGGCGGGAAGAAGAAGAACCGAATGTGGATGTACGTCGGCGCCGCCGTGGTCGTCGTCGTGGTCGTCGTCGCGGCGGCCGTCTGGGTCTTCATGCGCTAACCGCGCATCCACCGGCGGGGACAAAGGATAAGCCCGCCCCGCCCTTGCAGCGATGGCGCTATGGGCGACGCGTATTCACGGATCCCGTTCGCCCGCATCGCCGGGGGGAGGTGAGGGACTCGCCAGGCACGGAGAGGCTGTACCTCGAGGATCCGTACAGGAGGGAATGCGACGCGACCGTCACGTCCCGGCAGGAGGCGGCCGTCGAGCTCGACGCCACCATCTTTTGCCCGCACAGCCACGACTACGGCCACCCGCAGACCTCGGACAAGGGCCTCGTCCGGTTCAACGGGAACTCGCTTCGAGTGAAGCGGGTCGACGTCACCCGGAACCGGATCGTGCACTTCCTCGAGGGCCGGCCCCTGCCCGCGAAGGGCGCGCGCGTGCACTGCGCCCTCG
>VBMI01000129.1 GCA_005878955.1 Methanobacteriota archaeon | reverse complement strand
GGCGAGGGCGCGTACGAGTTCCCGTTCTGTGTGAACCCATTGGACGTCACGACGTGCATCGGCATCGGGCCGGGCCCCGGACCGTTCGGGGAGCCGGCATACTTCTCGAGCCGCGGACCCACGCTCCTCGGCCAGCCGAAGCCGGACATCGTGAGCATCGGCTCGTTCGCGGTCGAGGCCGCGCCGATGAACGTCTACTGCGTGAACCCCGTCACGGGCCTCCAGGACCCGACGTGGTGCGACGGGAACTTCGCCTTCGACATCTTCAGCGGCACGTCCCAGGCCACCCCGGTGACCTCGGGCGTCGCGGCGCTGTCCGTCCAGGCGTACCGCGCCCACCACGCTGGGGCGAACCCCACGAATACCCAGGTGAAGACCGCCCTGAAGGCCGGCGCGGACGACATGCACCGCGACATCCTTCAGCAGGGCGCGGGCTGGACGAACGCCCTCCGGACCGTCAAGATCATGGCGGAGATGGACGGGATCACGCCCAGCGCGCACTTCTGGATCCCGGGCAGCTACCAGGGCGTCAAGCGGCCCGCGTTCGTCAACCTGCTTGCGGCGGGCGGCTCGGATTCGGCGACGATCAGCGTCACGAACCACAACCCCGGCCTCGCGAAGACCGTACAGGTGTCGGACGCAATCTACCAGCGGATGACCAACGGGGTCTTCTCGTATGGGGTCAGCGTCGGGACGGGGACCGCCCGCAACTACATCCTGAAGTCGGACGGCATCTACGCCGGAAACGGGGCGACCCTGCTCCAAGCCGAACCGTGGACGACGCAGTGGAACACCGCGGACTTCGCGAAGGTGACGTGGACGTACGACTCCACGGCCTTCACGGCCGCGACCTCGCTGCGGCTCGACGCGTTCGACTGGTACGACTACCAGCACCCGGTCGGCGTCCCGCTCGGGGTCTACATCCCCGGGTTCAAGGAGTTCGTCGCGGAGTCGGCAATCACCACGTACACGGGCCGGACCGTTGCGACCGGCGTGAACGGGGAGACGAAGGCGAGCCTGTACAACCCCGCCACTCAGGCGCTCACGACGACATCGCTGAACGCCTTCACGCGGAGCGTCTACGGACCTCTCACGGACATCAGTCCTGGCCCGTGCGCGGCGCTCGACACGACCACATTCTGGATCGACCTCGTGGCCGGCAAGATCGTCCTCTGCGCCCCGCTCGAGGACGGAGAGACCCTCTCCGGGGACTACGAGGTCTACGACGTCGTCCAGGCGGGCGACATCGTGATGCTCGCGAACACGGGCATCGTGGCCGGGAGCGAGACGGTCTACGTCAACGGCGTGAACTGGGCGCCCGCGAACTACGCAATCAACTACGCGACGGGGGAGTTCGACTTCCTGTCGAGCCTCGCCCCGGGCGACATCGTGGAAATCGACTACGTCTGGGACCACCCGGGCATCTACGACGGGTTCAGCGAGCGGAACCGGATGACCGTCGCCGTCTTCGGCGGCAACGCGAACAGCGTCCACCATTCGTATGGATTGCTCCCGACGAAGATGCACACGGGCCTCGTCCTGAACATCCGGACGGGGGCCTCGGCCGCGGTGCCGATGACCCTGATCGTGGAGTTCTACCAGCGCGCGGACTGGACGTGGCTCTCGGAGTCCGCGGCGAGCCTGCTGATCCCCTCGAGCGGCGGGTCGCAGTCGTTCACCGTGACCGCGAACGTCCCCGCAGGGGCGGGCGCGGGGCTGTACGAGGGAGCGATCTACCTGCGCGACGGGACGGACCTCACGACGATCCCCGTCGTGATCAACGTGCCCGTGACGGGATTCCCCGTGAACCTCGGCGGGAACCTGCCGACGACGTCGCTGTACGACAACAACGGAGTGATCCAGGGCGCGCGGAGCGGCTGGCGCCAGATCGGCGACAGCCGGTACGTGTGGGCGAACCTGAACCTCGCGACGAACGTGCCCGGACGCAGGATGATCTACAACGCGATCCTCCAAGGACAGCTGTCGGACCCGGACATGCTCGTGTTCAGCTGCGTGCCGGACCCGGACGGCTTCACCGCGGACGGAACGTACGGTCCTTGCCGGATGACGCAGCTCGCGAAGACGAAGGAGCTCGTCGGGGCCACGGACACCCTGTTCCCGAACAAGGAGCTCATGAACTCGGCGGTCGTGAACGGGCTGATCGCCTTCCAGATCAAGGCGTTCGGCTCCCGCGGCACCTACGCGAACGGGTCGGAACCGCTCGTCGCGAACATCGGCATCATGCAGGCGACCCTGAACGGGCCCGGCAACCCGCTGGGCGCGACGGAGGTCTCCACGGCGACGAACAAGCTCCAGGGGAGCGTGCCGCTCTCTGTCTGGTCGGACGTGCCCCTGTACAACGGCGTCGGCGCCGCGGTCACGGAGCAGGTGAGCCAGTCGTGGACGATCCCCGTGACCCCGTACGGGTATCCAGGCGGCGACTTCGTGACGTATCTCTACAATTCGGCCAACCGGCAACGTACGGATGTCGCGCCGAACACGATCAGCGCGACGTGGAGCGGCCAGTACTTCAACGGCAACGACGTCGATTACGGAGTCTTCCAGGACTTGAACTGCGACGGGGTCTACACGGTCGCGAACATCTTCAGCGGGACGGTGATGGCGACGAGTGCGAACCCGGAGACGTTCACGGCGGGCTTCCCGCCCGCGGGCTGTTACTGGGTCCACGCGGCGGGCTTCGACGCCACGCCCTCGACGACGACCACGATCACCCTGAGCGTGAACCGAATCGGCACCTCGCCGTTCGCCCTCGTGAACCCGCCGACCACGGACGTCGCACCGAACACCCCCGTCTCGACGGCGGTCGGCTGGACGTTCCCGTACAACCAGGCCCAGGGGCCCGTGAGCGGTCTGCTGTTCCTGAGTCCGGGCTACGCGCCGTTTGCCCTCGCGATCGGCCTCACCCTCCGGGTGCGGTACGACCTCACGCCCGTGACGATCCAGGACTTCGCGCCCACTCCGGGCGGGACGACCGCGGATCCCACGGCCCAAGTCGTCGCGAACGTCTACGACACGGCGGTGCAGATGATCAACATCGACTCGCCGCGGTTGTGGATCGACGGCAGCGAGGTCACGCGATCGATCCGAAAGCTCCCGACGTTCGCGAGCGCGGTGTCGTGTTGCTACAACCTCCTGACCGTCGCGTACGACCCGCCGACGAACCTCGCGGACGGGCCGCACAGCGCGGTGATCGAGGTCGCCGATATCGCCGGGAACATCGGGCGGGCGACCTGGACCTGGGTCGTGGACTCGACGCCGCCGGTCGTCCAGTTGACGAGCCCGGCGGGGAACGGCGTGACGAACCAGGCGACCCTCGCGGTGAGCGGCACGGCGCCGAGCGCCGCGACCGTGACCGTGAACGGGAACAGCGTCGCGGTCGACTCCGTGACGGGCGCGTTCTCGACGAGCGTCACGTTGCAACCCGGGGCGAACGCGATCGACGTGGTCGCCACGGACGCGGCGGGGAACGCCGCCACGGTCTCCCGGATGGTCGTTCTCGACACGACGCTGCCCGTGCTGACGAACGTGCGGTCCAGCGAGCCCTCGCTCACGAACAAGGACAGCACGGAGATCAGCGGGACGGTCGGTGAGGCGGTTACGGGCCTCACCGTAAACGGCCTCGCAGTCGCCGTGCGCGCGGACGGGAGCTTCGCGGTGCGGATGCCCCTCACCGAAGGCGCGAACGCGTTCCTCGTGTCCGCGACGGACCTTGCGGGGAACCCGGGCAGCGTGACCGTGACGGTCACCCGGGACACGGTGGCCCCCAGGATCACGCTTGGGCCGCCCGTGCCGGGCGACTACATCACGGACCTCGCGGTGACCGCGGTGAACATCACCGGGACCGTGCCGGATTCGGACGTGAACCTCGTGACGGTGAACGGGTTCCCCGTGACCCTCGGGGTCGGGGGACTGTTCGTCCGCCAGTTCGCACTGACCCTAGGGTCGAACGTGTTCGTCGTGGAAGCGACGGACGATGCCGGCAACCGCGCGACGTCGACGACGACGGTGACGTACGCGCCCGTGGTCGTGGACATCCAGCGGAGCTACACGGCGTACATCCTCACCGCGGTCGCGGTCGTCCTACTGATCGTGGGCTTCCTCGTGGGCTGGATGCTGAAGGGCTCTCGCGGGCCTCCAACGGCCCCCGAAGCGATGCATTCCGCGCCACCGATGGAGGAGCACCGGGCCCCGGAACCGGAGGAGATGCCGGCTGAAGAGGAGATGACCACCGAGGAGGAAGAGCTATGAGGCCCTCGTTCGCCGCCCTCGGGCTCACCCTCCTCCTCGTGGCGGTGGCCTTCGCGATCCCCGCCCCCGCCGCGCGAGCGGCGGATCTCACGGGGATGTACGGGGGCACCCTCCGGATGGCCCTCCTCGCGGCCCCGAGCTGGAACCCGCTGTCCACGAACCCGACGGACATCGGCCCGCACAACCTCGTGTGGGACACGCTCGCGCGGCCCGACGCCGTGACGGGCGAGCCGAAGCCCTGGGCCGCGCTCAGCTGGACCTCGGACAGCGTCGCGAAGACGATCACCGTGACGCCCCGCGCGGGGCTGACGTGGTCGACCGGGACGGCGATCACGAACGCCGACCTCGTGCGGACGTTCACGCAGTACGGCTTCGTGGTGTCCGCGTCGGGGTCGAACCTCGTGTTCAGCTTCCCGTCCGGGAACCAGGGGAAGTTCTTCTCGGAGGCGCTCTACGGCTGGATCGCCTGGGACGCGGCGGGCACGCAGCGGTACAGCGGCATGTTCGACAGGGCAAGCCCGACCCAACTCAACGCGAACACCCACTTCTGGGCGGGCCGGCCGTACCTCGACTCGGTCATCCTGGTGGTCGCGTCGTCCGTCGACGACGCGGCGTGCCGGCTCCTGAAGAACCGCGCGGTCCCGGCGGTTGCAGGGACCGTCGACCTGATCGGCTTCGGGCTCCTGCCGAACGACCTCACGGACGAGCGCGCGTGCACCGCCTACGGCGGGTTCCGCGACCCGCTGGGCAACCCTCTGAACAAGTCCCTCGTGAACGCGAACGCGACGCGGGCGGAACCGCACGTCTCGGCGGTCCACCACCCCGGCCCCCGCCTCATGTACTACTGGATCGACGTCGCGGCGGGCGGCGTGATGGGCGACGTGGCCTTCCGGCGGGCGATGTACCTGCTCGTGAACAAGCAGAGCGCGGCCCTCATCGAGCCGAGCTCGCGCGTCACGCACTCCCTGATCAGCCGCTCGGACACGTTCTGGTTCCTCTCCTCGTGGGAGGTCGTCCGGGACGCGGGCTTCACGACGATTCGAGACCCGGCGGGGACGCCCCGCCAGGACACGAACCCGTTCGCGGGCGCCCAGGCGCTCGACAACGCCGGGTACCTTGACCGGGACGGGGACGGCTGGCGGCAGACCCCCACGGGCGCCGCGTTCACGGTGCGGATCGGTTCGCTCGGCTTCCTGAACAGCCCGGACCCCCGGAAGGCGACGATCGCGGGCGCGTACGTCGACGTGTTGCAGCGCCAGGGCGTCAACGCGGTCCACGTCCAGTTCACCTCGTGGGCGGACCTGCGGAACGCGGAGACGACGGGCGCGGTCGATGTGGCGCTCGAGACGTACGACCCCGGCATGGCGAACCCGCGGTGGATGGAGACGTTCCAGCCGATCATCGACGCGAACGACGCGAACACGATCACGCACCTCGGCCTCGGGAAGAACGCGTGGACGCTGGCGGACCGCCAGCTGCACTTCAACCACGTGACGTACTACAACAGCCTGTGCGCGTGCGCGCTCCCCGTGCTGAGCTACGAGACGCTGGAAGCGTTCGACCGGACCTCGTTCTCGGGCTGGGTGGACTCGTTCGGGGGGATCAACAACGTGTGGTCCTTCGCGGCCCTCCAGCAGCCCCAACTCGGGCCCCTGACGATCGCGCTCTCGACGTTCTCGAAGTCCGTGACCTCGGGAAGCACGACGACCGTCCAGGTCGTCGTGTCGGACAACGGCGGCGGGGCCGTCCAGGGCGCGGCGATCAGCCTCGCCGCCACGATTGGGACCCTCACCGACGTGACGGGGGCGACGGACGCGAACGGGAGGTTCCAGACGACGTGGACCGCGCCCCTCGTCAACGAGGACACGGACGTGACCGTGACGGCGACCGTGAGCAAGCCGCAGTACGTCGGCGGCGTCGTGTGGACGGGAATCACCGCCCACGCGCCGTTCCGGCCATTGGACGTCGCGGTAACCCTCGGTCAGAGCGTCCTCGGCGCGGGCAACACGACGTCCGTGCAGGTCCTCGTGACGACCTCGGGCGGAGCGCCGGTCGCGAGCGCGGCGGTGTCCCTCACGGTGTCGCTGCCGGGAGGGCGGCTCACGTCGTCCAGCGGCGCGACGAACGCGGCGGGGATCTTCACGACGAGTTTCACCGCGAGCCCCTCCGTGCGGTCGATCTACCGGATCGATGTGATGGCGAGCCGGGCGGGCTTCTCGGCGGGCTCGGGAGCCGGGTCCGTGATCGTGACCCCCGCGCCCAATGTGCCCTCGGACTACAAGCACGTCTCGACGACGATCCCGGGCTTCGAGGCCCTGGCGGTGATTGGGGCGATTGGGGCGGCGGTGGCGGTCCTGCGCTGGCGGAGCCGAAGGGAAGGCTGAGGCCTTCCCCCTCTTTCCTTTTCCATTTCCCTTTACCCTTTTCCACCCCTCAACCCTTAATATAGCCCCGTCCGGTTCCGCGCCATGCTCGTCGCGCTCACGGGGACCCCGGGCACGGGGAAGAGCACCGTCGCGGCGGAGCTGGCGCGGCGCGGGTACACCGTCGTCCTCCTCGATCGGTTCGCGGAGGAGCACAAGCTGATCTCCGGCTTCGACGCCGCCCGCGGCACGAAGGAGGTCGACGTCGAGGCCCTCGACCGGGAGCTCCGGGTCCCCGCGAAGGTAGGGTTCCTCGTGGCGCACTACGCCCATCGCCTGAGCGTGAACCTGGCGATCGTCCTGCGCTGCCATCCAAAGGTTCTGGCGGACCGGCTGCGGGCCCGGGGATGGCCGGACGCGAAGGTCCGGGAGAACGTCGAGGCCGAGGCGATCGACGTGATCACCCAGGAGGCCGTCGCCCGCCTCCCGTTCGTGTACGAGATCGACACGACGTCCTCGACGACGGAGGCGACGGCGACCGCCGCGCTCGAGATCCTCCAAGGGAAGGTCCAGGGCCGCGAGCCGGGCCGCCTAGACTGGAGCGGGGAGGTGCTCAGCTGGTTCTAGACGCGTACCGCCACCTCGCGGACGCGGTCCTCGACCCGATGGCCCATCGTCTCCGGAACGTGTCGCCGGACGCCCTGACGTGGGCCGCCCTCGTGTGCGCCGGGTTCGCGGGGATCGCGTTCCTGTTCCGCGGCGGATGGGCCCTCGTCCTCGGCGCCCTCTTCGTCTTCCTGAACGCGCTCCTGGACGCGCTCGACGGGAAGGTGGCGAAGCTGACGAAGAAGGCCTCCCGCCGCGGGGACTTCCTCGACCACGTCCTCGACCGCTACGCGGACGTGCTCATGCTCGGCGGGCTCTCCCTCGGGCCCTACTGTCCGACGTGGCTGGGCCTCCTCGCGCTCACCGGCGTGCTCCTCACGAGCTACATGGGGACGCAGGCCCAGGCGGTCGGGGCGGGACGCCTGTACGCGGGGGTCCTGGGGCGGGCGGACCGGCTCGTGATCCTGATCGTCGCGGCGCTCCTGCAGGGCGGCTACGACCCGAACTCCATCAAGGCGCTCGGGATCGAACCGTTCCAGTACCCCGTCCTCGGATGGGCGATGGCGGTCTTCGCGGTCCTCGGGAACTTCACGGCGGTCCAGCGAGCGGTCTCGACGTGGCGCCACCTGAGTTGAGCCACTTCGGCTTGCGGCGGTAGTACGTGAGCGGGTGGCGCATCCAGGGCTGGTGGCACAGGAGGTCCCCACCGGGGCAGATCCCGTACGACTTCATCGTCGCGCACTCCGGCGTCGAGTACTCCGTGGCGCTCGTCGTCCCGGTGATGTGGTCGATCTGATACCGAGTAACGTCCGCCGCGAAGTCGGGCACGTCCCCGAACACCTTGAAGATCTCTTCGTTCGAGAGGCCGATGTGGTGGAGGAACGTCACGATCGCGAAGCGGCCCGTGTGGGGCACGTTCTCGTGGTTCTGGATCGCGGCGAGCAGGTTGTACATGCACGGCGGGAACCGCGTGATGGAGACCTTCCCGAGCTCCGCCGCCTTGAACCTCTCCTTGCGGGAGGCGAGCATCGCCTTCAGCTGCTGCGCGTCCCGGCGGAACGCCTCGATCACCTCGTCGTTCACGGGGAGGGGGAGCTCGCTCTCGATCCGGCGCTGGATCGCGTTCCTCATCATCCGGAGGGTGCGCTCCCGCGACAGCCGCACGTAGCCGCGGTCCACGACCTGGTTGATCAGCTTCCAGTCCTTCTCCCGCATCGAGCTCGTGTGGGTGAGGAAGTCCGTGAAGTGGACCTCGAACCCGCCGTCGGAGGGCCTCAGGTCGAGGTCGAGCTCCGCCGCGAGGGAGGCGACGAACGGCGCGTCCTCGACGGAGAGGCGCATCTGGCCCCACACCGCCTCTGTGAGCGCATACCGGCGAACGAGGTACGGGTCCGCAATCGCGGACACGAGCATCCGGGCGACGGGGTAGGCCAGGATCTCCGTGAGCACCTCCGCCTCCGTGTGGAGGGGCGGCTCCTCGAGGGGGGCCTTGTCCCCCTTCTCGAGGGAACCGGTCACCCGCTCCAGGCCACGGGCCCGGGCGCGACGGTACGCGTCGTCGCGGAGCAGGTCCGCGAGGGTGATCCCGCCCGCCTTCAGGTAGCCCGAGGCCTCCTTCAGGTACGGGAAGCGGGCCAGCCGCCGCGGATCCACGCCCGTCCATCACCGTTGGCGGGGATAAGGCTTGGCGGGAGCCCCGCGAAAATGCGGGAACCGGAGAATCCGGGGGGGACTCTCGTGAGGGCGCGCGCCAAGGTCTTTGTAGACCCGGCTCATCGACGGCACGTCATGGCCGGCCTCTCCGGGTACGTTGCGGTCAACTCCCTGGGGCTGGGGCATGCCGCTCGAGCCGTCGCCATCGCGAGAGAGCTCGTTCGCCGCCATCCCGACCTGTACCTGTTCTTCCTCGCGGGCTCGCCCGCCCTGGACCTCGCCGTCGCGAGCGGATTCGACGCGATGCCCCTCCCGCCGACGCCCGAGTGGTTCCACGATCGCGGGCAGATCGTCCAGATGTCGCGTTGGTACCGCGAATACGCGAGGTACCTCCGGTTCGCGGGGCGCTTCCTCCGTCGGGAGGCGGACTGGGACCGGTTCCGGTTCCTGATCTCCGACGGGGAGCTGGCGAGCGTGCGCGAGGCGAACCGCCATGGCATCCCGACGGCCGTCTTCATCCATTCCATCGGGCAGGCGTTCGCGCGGGACCCCTCCAGGGCGCGGGTCGAGCGGCTCACGGGAGGCTGGATGCGTACCGCCCTCGTCGAGCGGCTCGGGGCAGGGTGGATGCGGTCCCTCCTGTCGAGGCCGAACGTGCGGGTCCTCGCCCTCGAACCCGGGATCGACCTCCCGAACGCGCGGTTCGTCGGTCCGATCGTCCGGCCGTTCTCGAAGGACCGAGCGACCCTGCGGGAGGACCTCGTGTTCCTCAAGAAAACGGTGCTCGTCGCGCCCGGCGGCACGACATTGGGCGGATTCCTGATCGACGAAGCGACCCGCGCCTGGCGGGAGCTCGCGCTCGAGGACGCGCAGATGATCATTGTGAGCGGGCCGAAGCTGAAACCCCCCGCGGATTCTGGCGTCTTCAACAAGGGGTTCGTCCCGAACCTCCAGGACTACGTGCTCGCGGCGGACCTCGTCATCACCTTGGCGGGAAAGGGGACGATGATGGAGGCGCTCGCCGCGGGCACGCCTGTGATCGCCATCCCGCCGAAGGGCCATCCGGAGGCCGATCGGAACCTGCGGGCGTACGGCCTCCGGTACCGCTACGAGGACGCCTTCCGGCTGCGGGAGCTGATTCCGGAGGTGCTCTCCGTCGTGCGACCGCCGCCGATCGACTTCGGACCCGCCAAGGCCACGGAGGAAATCGAGCGGTTCCTCCGGGACCGGGGGCTCCCGCTGTGAGCGCCCTACGAACCGGACGATGGTAACACACTGGTAACGGTCCGGTCAACTCGACCAAGTACCCCACGAATTTCTGCCTCGCCCGTGGCACGACGAAGCCACGGGTGAAGAACATGCGAAGGCGAGTGGGTTGTGCGATTGCGGTGGTGGCCCTGTTTGTGGTATTGAATGCGATGTCCGTGGGCGCGGCGAACGTGGTGAAGGTCCCGCCGACGGTCGTCATCTCGAACGTGAAGGTGGACCCGAACTCGATCTCCGGGTCCCAGGCGACGGTCACGTGGTCGACGGACCCGAGCTCGGCCTGTGACGTGGTCTCGTACCGCCTGTCCGGGACGAACGGCTGGATGACGGTCTCCCCGCCGTGCGGGACCCACGTCGTGACGATCGGCGGACTCGCAATCTTCACATCGTACGACTTCACGATCTCCTCGTCCGCGCGGAAGTACTACACGGGCACGTACGCGTCCAGCTTCTATCCCGTGGATGCGAGCACCTCGAAGGCGTACGAAGGGTACTCGTTCGACTTCTGGGCGGACAGCCTGTGCGGCCGGAAGTACGTGCACACGCAGCGGGCCGCGGAGATGCCCGGGGACGTCGAGTTCGACCCGACCCAGGCCCCGAACGGCAACCACTACCAGCTGTTCAACGTCCACGCGAAGTACTACGGTCAGGGGGAGGGGTGGTGCTGGCCGTACCAGCTGACGACGAAGCGGACGATCGTGCGGATCTGGGTGAAGGACTTCACGTCCGGGATCAACGACTGGATCTCCGCGAACGTGGACCCCGTGCCCAACGTGGCCTCCGGCGGGTATTCCGGCTCCGTGTCCTGGAGCATCCAGGTCGGGCCCGAGTTCAAGGCGGGGGCGTTCGGCGTGTCCCTGTCGTACACCCCGGCGAGCGGGATCTCCCTCCTCCCCACGTGGCACAACGAACCGTACGCGGACGGTTGGAAGTACGTCGCGGAGCTGAAGGTGGACTGGAACGGGGGCATGCAGACCTCCGAGGACTTCGCGTGGCCGATGCACGTAATCGACAGCCTCGCGCAGTACCGGCTGTACGACAAGGTCCAGTTCATGATCTCGTACTCGATGGTGTTCGACCTGTTCAACCCCTCCTGGCCCTGGGTCGGGTACGGCCCGTGGATCGGGTACGACTGGACCGTCGGGGCGACGACGATCCTCGGCCAGGGGACGGACAACAACGGGGCGAACAACCTGGACCAGTACACGAACGTGCAGATCGGAACGTCCTCCGGGCCCGGCTGAGCGCAGAGGGCGAGCGGCGGGGGACCCTCCGCCGCCCCTTCCCATTTTTGGGAGAGAGCCGTCGTTCGGCGGGCGCAAGCCCAAGGCCCTCCTCCGCGTTCCCTGCTGCATGAAGTATCGTTTCTACTACGCGGGGATCCGCGTCCGCAACCTCGCCCGCTCCCTCCGATTCTACACGCGGGCGATCGGAATGAAGGTGGCGGCACGCGGCACGATGGACCATGGCGGCAAGTGGGTTCACCTCGTCGGCGCCAAGGGCCCGATGCGGCTCGAACTGAACTGGTACCCTCGGGGATCGAAGTTCGCGAGCCGGTACACGAAGGGGGAGGAGCTGGACCACCTCGCGTTCGTCGTGGACGACGTGGGAAAGGCCTACAAGGAGCTCGTTGGAAAGGGGGCGAGGCCAGTCGTGTCTCCGGAGAAGGCGGGCAGGGACAAGGTCGAGGTGTACGTGAAGGACCCCGACGGGATCTGGATCGAACTCCTCCAGGGCTAGCGGCGGTACGTCGGGTGCTCCTGCGCGCTGCCCTCCGCCCGCTGCACGCGGACCGCGAGGGCGAAGAGCAGCGACGAGAGGCGGTTCAGGTACCGGAGCGCCTCGGGGTTCACCTTCTCCTTCTTGGAGAGGGCCCACGTGTGGCGCTCCGCGCGGCGGGCGACCGCCCGCGCGAGGTGCAGGGACGCGACGGCGGCGGACCCGCGGGGCAGGATGAACTCCTTAATCTCGCCCGGGTCCACCGCGTCGATCGCCGCCTCGAGCATCATCACGTCGTGGTCCGAGACCTTCGGGACCGCGGGCCGCTTCCCCGCGGCGACGCTGAGCTCGGCCCCGACGGTGAAGAGGGTGTTCTGCACCATCCGCAGGACGTCGAGCACCTTGGAGTCCGACTGGGCGGCCATCGCGACGCCGATTGCCGCGTTCAGCTCGTCCACGTCTCCCATCGCCTCGAACCTCGGGTGGGCCTTGCTCGCACGGACCCCGCCCATCGGGGTCGCCTGCCCCGTGTCCCCCGTGCGCGTGTAGACCTTTGCCATCGTCACACCGCCAGGCGGCGCATCGCGGTCTCCGGCCACTCCCGCGGGAACGCGTCCGGGTGCAGGATGTGGGCGAGGAGCTCGACCCCGTCGACGAGCCGCGGGCCGGGGCGGGAGAAGTAGCTCGACGCGTCCACCACGTACACCGCGCCCTTGCGCACGGCGGGGAGCTCCCGCCATCCCGCGAGGCGGGTGAGCAGGCCGACGTCGGACCACGCCCGCTCCACGCCGAACCCGCACGGCATGAGGACGACCACTTGCGGGGCGGCGGTCACGATGTCCCGCCACTCGATCCGCCGGGAGGGTTTCCCCGGAACCGCGAGGAGGTCGGCGCCCCCCGCGATCTCCACCATCTGCGGGACCCAGTGGCCCGCGTTGAAGGGCGGGTCGTACCATTCGATGCACGCGACGGTGGGCACGGGGTTCAGGTCCCACGTGCCCGTCTCCACGGCCAGGAGCCGGGCCCGCAGGGATTCGACGAGGGCCTTCGCCTCCGCCTCCCGGCCGGTCTCCCGCCCGACGGTCTCCAGGGACGCGAGGACGCCGTCGAGGTCCGTGGGATCCAGGGAGACGACCTTGGGCGACCGGGTCATGCGGGAGGCGACCGCCTTCACGTCCTCAATCGAGGCCGCGCACACCTCGCAGAGACCTTGCGTGAAAATCACGTCAGGGGCGACATCCGCAAGGAGCCGCTCGTCGATGTGGTAGAGGGACCCACCGTGCTGGAGGTGCTCTCCCACGCGCGCGTCGATCTCCCCCTGGGACATCGCGTCGGGCGCGATGCGGTTGCGTGAGAGGACGGGCTTGCCCTTCGCCTCCGGCGGGTAGTCGCACTCCGGGCTCACGCCCACGACCTCGTCCTGGAGCCCCAGCGCGAAGAGGCTCTCGGTCGCGCTCGGAAGGAGGGAGGCGATCCGCATCGGGCTTCGGCGGGCGATGGCGACGCCCCACTTAACGGTTCTTCAACCCGGCTTGACGGGGCGGTCGCTTAAGGGATCGAAAGATTCGGCCCTCCTCGGGGCTCCCGGATAAATACCCCTCGTGGCGATGCACGATCCCATGGAAGAGAAGATCCTCACGCTCCACCCGCAGGGGAAGAAGGGAGTGAACATCAGCAGGGCGAAGTACGACGCGATGAAGACGACGATCCTCGCCCTCCTCGGGAGGAAACAACTCACTCACGACGAACTCACGCGCGAGGTGACCCGGGCCCTCAAGGGGAAGTTCGACGGCTCCATCCCGTGGTACATGGAGAGCACGAAGCTCGACCTCGAGGCCCGCAGGGTGATCGAGCGGGCGACGGGCGGGAACCACGACGTCTACCGGTTGAAGAAATGAGGGTGGGGAGGGTCACCTCCCCTTCAGCGACGCTAGTTCGTCTTCGGCGTCGAAGGCTTCGGGGCCTTCCCGCCGTTCTGGTGTGCGAACTTTCCGGTGTCGCGCGTGACGACGCCGTGTTCGATCGCGGTTCCGCCGCCGTTCAACGATTCGATCGCCCGCGTGTTCAGCGCGATCGCGTCGGCGAGCTTGAGGTCCTCCCGGTAGCCCTTCGTGAGCACGTCGAGCGCCTCGTCCGACCCCGCGCCGATCGCGAACCCGTTCCCGCGGAACGTCGTCCCGCTCGGGTCGATCTGCACGAGCTGGATCCCGAGCGGGTCCACGCCCGCCAGGATCAGGGAGGCCCCGAACGGCCGCACCGTGTACAGGGTGAAGTTGTGCAGGTACTGCCCGAGGTGGCGGGCGAGGGACCCCACGTCGATCGGGATGTCGTACACGAGCCGGTGGCGCTGGGCCTGGATCCGGATCTCGTCCACCAGGGAGTTCACGTCCCCGATGTACCCGCTCCCGGTCGCTCCGACGTGCTCGTCCACGACGAACACCTTCTCCGCGGGCTCCAGGAGATTGCGCGTGGGCTTCACGTGGCTCGACAGGACCGCGAAGTCCTTCGTCTTCAGTCCGATCGTCGTGGACCCACGGTTCACGGCCTGGAGGGCGTAGTCGACCTGGAGGAGCCGCCCCTCGGGGCTGTAGAAGAAGGGCATCCGCCCTCCCTGCGCCTCCATCGCCATCACGCCACCTCCCGCCATGCGTCATTGCGCACCGCGAGCACGTCCACGCCGTTCCCGCTACCCGGGTCCCGCTCCATCGCCGCGCGGACGGCCTGCTCCGCGAGCTGCTTCCCCGCGTCGAGGTTAAGGCCCAGGCGGAAGCCCTGCTCCATCACGCCGTACGCGAGCGGGCTGCCCGACCCGGACGCCATGAAGGGCTCGCTCGTGATCGCCCCGCTCATGTCCGCCGTGTACACGTGCGGGCCTTCCCCGTCCACGCCCGCCACGACGAGCTCGACGTAGAACGGGTTGTAGGACTTCATCCCGTTGTACACGATGTTCGAGATCAGCCGGGCGCTCTCGTGGACGCTGAGCGGGTAGCCCCGCCGGAGCGTGATCAGCCGGCGCTCCGCCTTCGCGAGGTTCACAAGGTACTCCGCGTCGCTCATCTGCCCCGCGATCGCCACGGCCGTGGCGTCGTCGAGCATGAAGAGCTTGTTCACCGCCTTCGAGCCGACGAAGAAGCCCTTGCTCGCGCGCTTGTCCGCGGCGAGGACGACCCCGTCGGAGCACGTGATTCCGATTGTTGTGGTCATGGGTGTATTCCCGGGAAGGCCTATGGCGGGGCGGGGGCATATTGACTCGAAAGCGGGGAACCCGGTCACATGCTCCCAGCAACCTGCGCGGACCGAGCGTGTGGTACACAAACAGTTAATACTACGGAAACGCTATGTAAGGACTATGGAATCATCTCTTACCCTGAAATTCCGGGGAGTCGAGGCAGAACTGCTCGACCGGATGGTCCGCTCGGGCCTCTTTGCCACGAAGTCGGAAGCGATCAGGGCGGCCCTCGTGAAGTACGGAGCGGACCTCGGCCTCCTCCGGACCCGAGACCTATGGACCTCCATCAAGAAGCATCCGCGACGCCGGATTCCCATCGAAAAGCTGCGGGAGAAGGTCCGGAAGGCAGAGGATGCGGAATAGGGCCTTCCTCGACTCAAACGTCTTCATCTTCGGATTCGAGATCCCGCAATCGAACTCCCGCGCGATTCTAGAAATGCTCGCGGCGGGCGAGATCCAAGGTGTGGTCACGGACCGAATCGTCCGCGAGGTGATGCGCTACTTCCGAAGAGAGCACGGGAAAGACCTATCTGCGCAGTTCCGGGACTTTATCATTCTCACCTGCGACCTGATGCTCGAAGTAGATCTCACCATTGCCCCGGGCCTCACTTCGTTGGTCGGTCGCAAGGATGCGGGGGCCCTCGCGGCCACTCGTGAACTGGGCTTGGCGCGCCTCGTGTCTACAGACCGCGACTTCGTCGACGCCCCAGAACACAGGACCCCCCGGGAGTTTCTCTCGGAAATTGGGCACAAGCCTCACGCCGGCGAGGAGTGAGGGGCTCAGCCGTTCATCCGGACGCGGCCGTATGCCTGGGCGATGTGCTGGAACAGCTCGTGGGCCGCGACCGTCGCTGCGGGGAACTGCGAGGGCTCCGACAGGTGCGCCTCGATCGCGAGCGCACCCGTCCGAAGGCGGGCGTCGAGCTGGATCGCGTCGTCCTCGGAGAGCCAGGACAGGGTGAGCTCCTCGGGCGTCTCCATGAGCCCGTACCACCGCAGGTTGCCGAACCACTTCCCGCGCAGATACGTCGCGAGTTCCGGGAGGTGAACCTCCGGCGGGAGGAACGTCTGGAGAATCGGCACGGACGGCGTCGCGGGCTTCATCGCGGTCGGCGTGAGGAGGTCGCGGGCCCGCTCCCCGATGCGGTACCCGAGCTCCGTCTTCTCGACGAGGTCGTCCCGCGCGAGGCGGCGGAGCGCGCGGCTCAGCTTCTCCGGATGGAGGCCGAGGCGCCGCTTCAGTCCCTGGAACCCCACGGCCGAGGAGGGCTCGTTCCTCAGGAGCTCGAGGACCTCGCGGTCGCTTTCCCGCAGGTCCTGCACCTCGGACTCAATTCCGTGATTCCCGGTTGCGACCACCATAGGAGGTGAGGCGATTGAACGCGGGACGCCGCCTTATACCTGCGGTTTACAAAATCCGCGGCGAGAATCGCCGCTCAGAATCGAGGGAGTCACTTCGGGATTTTGAAGCGTTGGACTCACAGTGCGAGAGCGCCGTCCGTCACGATCGGCTTCCCGTTCACGGTGACCGTCGCGTTGGAGAGGGAGGAGCCGAGGAAGAAGTCCGTCTTGTTCTTCCCTCCCGCCTCCTCGTTGTCGCCCACCGCGACGTACACGTTGCCCGCCGCGATCACGTCTTGTAGAAAGCCCTGGCGTCCACGAGGGTTCACGCCGATGTCGACGTAGCCCAGGCGGTCCCGGTCCCCCTTCGCCGCATCCCACTGCTTCTGGATCAGGTCCGCGTTCTCCGTCGCGCTCCACTTCGCGAGCCGCCCGCCGTCGAACGCGAGGGAAATCCCTCGCACCCAGCGTCCCAGGTAGGCGAGCGGGCGGTCGAAGACGATCGTCCCCTCCGCGCTCTTCTCGTCGGGCACGACGTACGCCTCGCCCGCAGGGATGTTCGCGACGTTCTCGCCGTCGTCGAGGTCCTCCTCGGACACGACGCCGTCCTCGATCCCCGCCTCGCGGCCCACGAGGTCGCAGGAGAATCGCGTCCCGTTCGGAGCGGATATCTCCAGCCGGCCCTTCTTCGCGAGCGCGGCCTGGACCTTCCGCCCGCGGCGGAGGATCTCCGAGGGGTCCACGGAGCTCGCGTCGAGGAGCATCGACCGCCACGCATCGAGGTCGAACCCGTACGCGTCCGCACGCTGCTTCGTCGCGTACCCGAGGGCGATCCGCGCTCCCCGCAGTCGGTTCTTCTTTGCGCGCTTGTACCAGTCGCTGTTGTACCCGGTGAACGCGCTCCACTTCTCCGACCCCACCTCGCGCACCTTCGAGATGTCCGCGGGCCCGGGGATGAACACGTACGCGTCCGCCTCGCCGACCGCCTTCCACTCGTGACTGCCGACGTGGCCGAGCTTCGACTTCGGGAGGGTCGCGATGGACCGCCAGGCGGTCGCCTCGTCCTCGAACAGGAACATCGGCCGGGCGCCCGCCGCGCGGAGCTGGTACACGAACTCCGCCGCGACCTGGAGGCCGTGGTTCCACGACTCCACGATCACGTTCTCCTTCGGCTTCACATGGAGCGTCTTCTTGATCACGTTCTTCGCGAGGGACTCGTACTCGGACATGCTCCGCACCGCGCGCCGCGAGACCGCGGCGGGCCTTAAGGGTATGCCGCGGGCTTGGGAAGGGCACCGCTCACGGACTCGTTCCCGAGGGGGACGAGGGGATCCGCCCCGCCCTCCGCGCCTCGCTCACGAGGAGCACCTCCCCGACATGTCCCGCGTCCGAGGCGAGATCGACCAGGACCGCGGCGAGGTCCGCGCGGGAGATCTGGTACGGTCCGTGCCGGAGCTCCTTCACGCCCGCCTCGGACCGGATGCGCCCCGTGGCCGGGCCGTCCGTCAGCCGCGGCGGGCGCACGATCGTCCAGTCCAGCCCGCTCGAGCGGGCGAGCCGTTCCATCCGGCCGAAGTCCGCGTACGGCTTCCGGAGGATCCAGCGGACGAGGTTGATCAGAATCCACGGACGCCGGCCTTCGATCGCGGACACGCTCACGACGACGAGGCGGCGCACCCCCGCCTCCCGCATCGCCGCGAGTTCGGCGCGCATGACCTCGCTCACGACCGTCGTCGGTCCGAGCCCCTCGGGGGCAACGATCGAGATCACCGCGTCCTGTCCCCGGACGGCCCGCCGGACGTCGTCGAAGTTCCTGCCGTCCCCGGAGACCAGTGCCGCAAGCCCGCGGACTCCCGCGAGTGCGTCGGGACGACGGGTGAAGGCGGTCATCGCGTGGCCACGGCGCAGGCCCTCGTCGAGCACCAGGCGACCGGTGCGCCCGGTCGATCCGATCACTGCGATCTTCTGATGGTCCATGCGTCGTGCACCGCGAATCAGGGATTTGGTGGCGCGTTAACCGGCGCTTTCGATTCCGGGAGGTTTAAGGTCGGCGCGCCTTCGGCGCCCCGTGGATGCGAAGGACTTCCGCCTGCTCGTCGCGCTCGACGAGGACGCGCGGCAGAGCCTGCAGGCGCTCGGACGGAGGGTCGGCCTGACCGCGCCCGCGGTCCGCGAGCGGCTCCATCGCCTCGAGGAGCGCGGCATCCTCCAAGGGTACTGGGTCTCGATCGACCCCGCGATCTTCGGGCGGGCGAACCTCCTCCTGTACTTTGGTGGGGAGTGGAGTCGCGAGGACGCCGCGAAGACGCTCGACGCGCCGGAGGTCGCATGGGTCGCCTGGAAGGTGGACGGCGGCATCACGGTCCAGCTCTGGCCGGGGGACGTCGAGCGCGCCGTCGGGGCCCTCTCCCGGTTCCTCGGCCGCGAACCGAGCTGGCGGGGTGTCTCCCGCTCGGAGTGGACGGGGACGCTCTCGGGACTCGATTGGCGGGTGCTCGACGCGCTGATTGATGCCCCGCGCGGGTCGGTCGATCGCCTCGCCGCCGCCGTCCGCCTGAGCCCCAAGACGGTCCGGAAGCACCTCGAAGGGCTCACCCGGGAGAAGGCGATCTACATCGTCCCCCGGCTCGGTTTCCTCGGGGACGCGGGCGACCTCGTGTACAACCTCCTCGTCTCGGGGACCGTGGGCCTCCCGGAGGTGATCCGCGCGATTGGTGACGCCGTCCTCGTCCACGAGACTGCGGAACCGCCGAGGAAATACCTCTTCTGCCGGGCGAAAAGCCTCGGCGACATGAGGGAGCGGATGACCGCGCTCGATCGCCTCCCCGGCGTCTCGTCCGTCGAGGTCACGTTGAACCGGGAGATGCTCCTCGGGACGCCCTACGTCCATCGCCTCGTGCGCGAACGGATCGCGGCAGTGAACCGCCCGCCAACTCCTTCGACGGTCGTCTCGGACCCGCGGCAAGGGAGCGACTAGGACCGCGGTCAGGAATATTCCCCGCCGCGACCCATAAATATCAGGACGCGGGTGCCGCGGCGGGTGCGACGATGACCCGCCAGCTCGAAGACACGATCGACTCCCTGAGACCGAACGACGCGCTCCGTGTGCTCGACGCAGTGGAAGGCACGCTCGACGCCCTCCGGCAGGACGCGCTCAACCTCGGGGAAACCCCTGAAATCCGGGAGCTCGTGCGGCGCATCGATGCGTACAAGGGCCATCTCTCCCGCCAACGGGACATCCTCGTCACGGCCCCATGAGGACAGGATCCCCCCAGGTTCACAAGAGCGGCGGCTTGCCCGGCTCGCGGGCATGTCTGAGGAAATCCAGGGGCGCGGGTTCCGTCTAAATCCGTGTAGCCATAGAGACCGAGCAACCCGCGGCAGAGGTCACCCGTAGCGTCGCCTCATACAGGAGGGGCGCTGAGAGGTCTGCAAGTCGGCGCCGGTTCGAAA
>VBMI01000128.1:20167-21204 GCA_005878955.1 Methanobacteriota archaeon | reverse complement strand
CATCTAACGTTCGAATATCTCCGAACCGCACGGGTCTCGGTCTCCTCGAACGGTCTCGTACCCCGCCGATGGACGGTTCTGGATGTCCTCCGTCGACGTCGAATCATCCCGTGGTCGGAGGTTTTCGACCTACGCGTGGAACGACATCCTCGAGGATCGTGGTGGGTGGGGATCACGCTGGACGACATTGGATGGCGGGACGTCCGGAGCGGGGCGGGGATCCCCGATAACTTTGTAGGGGAGTGCCGATACTTCGCGAGCCTCCACGGCGTGCCCGTCATCGACGAGAATCAATAGGTTCGCAATCGCGATCGGGCCGACCTACGCGATGTCCTTGCTGTAGATCATCCGGCCCGCGGTCGTGAAGCCGACCGCCTTCCAGAACGCGGCGGCCTCCGCGTTCCTCGGGAGGACCTCGAGGTCGATCCGGTCCACGTGCATCGCCTTCGCCTCTGCAAGGAGGCGGACCGCCATCGCCCGGCCCACGCCCTTCCGGCGCCACGCGGGGTCCACGAAGAAGTCGTTCACGACGAGGAGCCGCCCGAGCTCCGCGGACGGCGTGTACACGGCGAGGACGACGCCGACGACCGCGCTCTTCTCCCTCGCGACGAAGAGGGCGCCCGGGAACCGGTTCTTCAGGACCTGCTCGACGGCCCACGAGACCCGCTCTGCCTTCGGGCGGCCGCCTTCCGCGGTGATGCATGCCGTGACGAGGCGCTCGATCGCCTCCCTGTCCGCCGGCGTCGCACGCTCGACGAGGGACATCCTAGACCCTCAGACGCATCCTCTGCATGAGACTTCCGGAAGCCGGGTCAGGCCTTCAGGACGTCCCGCTGGCCTTCGAAACAGCGATCCCCGCTCACGAGGAACGCTTCCCGACTCCGCGAGGCGGCGAGCATCACCGCGTCCGCCACGCTGGCATCCGGATCAACGCGACGGAGCTGGAGGAGGAGCGGGCCCGCGACCTCCGCCACCTCACGGGCGATGGGGATGAGTTCGCTCATCTCTTCAATCCCCTGGAGGGCCTCGGGTACATC
>VBMI01000128.1:0-20122 GCA_005878955.1 Methanobacteriota archaeon | reverse complement strand
GATGGGAGATTCGTTTCCCTGTGGGGCTGTCGTGGAGCACCTCCCACCAAGCCCAAGTGTCGAAGACGATCCGATTAGTCGGCAGGCCAGAGGCCCTCCTTGTGGCGGTCAAAGGGCTCGTAGGGAAGCTTCCCCTTCAGAAGTCCGAGGACCCGAGGCTTTCCTCGCCGCTCGACGGAGATCCGGACGGGTACCCCCTCCCGAATCCCCTCCCGCCGGACGACCTCCGCCGGCAAGAAGATGGCCACGCTCCCGCCGATGCGCTTGGGGATTACGATGACCTCCGCCATGGGATACCGCCTCAGGCATGGGTCGCCCGATAGTTAAACATTCGTATTAAATATTCCGGGAATGGCAACATCGGCCAGCATACTCGCGCGATTCAGAAAAGTATGACACGCACGCGCTCGCCCTTCTCCACGAGGTCCACGTTCGCGGGGATCTCGATGTACCCGTCCGCGTGGGCCATCGACGTGATCGCCCCGCTCTCCTTGTACGCGGGCACCGCCATCCCGTCCTCCACCCGCACGGTGTGGAACTCGACGCGGCCGATCGACGACACGAGCCGCTTCGAGAGCGGGAGCTCGACGACCTTCTCGACCGCCGGCGGCACGCGGGCGATCTTCCGGAGCATCGGGACGAGCATCATGTAGCAGTTCGAGAGGCACGACGTCGGGTAGCCCGGCATCCCGAGGACCGCCTTCCCGTGCACGACGCCGAGGACCGTCGGCTTCCCGGGCTTCACGGCGACGCCGTGGAACTTCACCTCGCCCATCGCCTGGAGCACGTCGAGGATCATGTCCTTCTCCCCGACGCTCGACCCGCCGCTGAACACGACGAGATCGTAGCGGGTCGCCCGCCGGATCGCGGCCTTCAGCCTCTCGAGCTTGTCCGGGACGCGGCCGAGGAGCGCGGGCTCGCCCCCCGCCTCCTCGACGACGGTCGCCATCGTGTGCGCGTTGATGTCGTACACCTGGCCCGGCCGAATCGATTTCCCAGGAGGGATCACCTCGTCCCCCGTCGTCAGGATCGCGACCTGGGGCCTCGCGTACACCTCGACGTCCGCCTGCCCGACCGCGGCGATCGCGCCAATCTTCGCGGGGGTGAGGAACTCGCCCGCGCGCACGACGGCCTCGCCCTTCCGGATGTCCTCCCCCTGGCGGGAGACGTTCTCCCCGGGGTGGACGGGCGCGTACACCTTCACGAGGCCGCCCTCGCGCTCCGTGTCCTCCACCATGACGACCGCGTCCGCGCCCCGCGGGAGGGTGGAGCCCGTCGCGAGCTCCGTGCATGTCCCCCGCGCGACGGATTTCCGGGGGACAGAGTCCGCGTACAGGGTCTCGACCCGGCGGAGCGCGGCGGGCCGGAACTTCCCCGCGCGGTACGTGTCGGAGGCCCGAACCGCGTAGCCGTCCATCGCCGCGCGGTCCACGAGGGGCACGTGGATTCGCGAGACGACGTCGCGCGCCGCGACGCGGTGGAGGGCCTCGAGGAGACGCACGCCGTCCCGCCGCTCGATCGGCCGCGCGAGCGCGTCGAGCATCCGGAGGGCGTCGTCCAGGGAGACGAGGGCCCGCAGCGGGCGCATCCCGCGGCCGCGGTGCTCCCGCGCGTCGTGGTCGTCGTGGCCGCGGCGCGTGTGGCGGGCGGGCCTCACTTGCCCATCACCCCGATCGCGTGGCCGAGCTCCGGGAGGATCAGCTTCTCCATCGCGAGGGTGCACGCGGCGGGAGACCCGGGGAGGCAGAACAGGAGGCGCGTCTTGTACACCCCCGCGAGCGCGCCGCTGAGCATCGCCGCGCTCCCGATCTCCCGGTAGCTCAGGACCCGGAACAGCTCCCCGAACCCGGGGAGCACCTTGTCCAGGTGGGGCTGCAGCGTCTCGATCGTGACGTCCCGCTTCCCGAGGCCGGTCCCGCCGTTCGTGACGATCGCGTCGCACGTCCACGACGCCTGCTCCACCGCGTCCGCGATCGCCTTCGCGTCGTCCTTGACGACCGCGTAGAAGAGGACCTTGTGGCCCGCGGCGAGGAGGAGCTGCTTGAGGACCTTCCCGGACTCGTCCGTCGCCTCCGTGCGGGAGTCGCTGACCGTGACCACGCCGCACTTCACGCTCGCCGGGGCGTGGGCCCTGTGCTCCTCGACCGCGCCCATCGCGGGCACGGATACGCGGGGCGGGTTCAAGAACCGTTCGCACGAACGCGGCGGGCGGCTCCCTTCTCCTTTGACACGACGCGCACGCCAGCGATCCGCGTGCGTGGGTACTGGCCCGCATCGTCCTTCTCCAGGGACTTCACCATGTCCCACACCGTGAGGAGGGCGACCGCCACGCCGTACAGCGCCTCCATCTCCACGCCCGTCTTGTACGTCGCGGACACCGAGCACGTCGCGACGACGCGGTCCCGCCTCACCACGAAGTCCGCCGATGCGGCGGTGATCGGGATCGGGTGCGCGTGCGGGAGGGCCTCCCACACCCGCTTCATCGCCTGGAGGGCGGCGACCTCCGCGGTGCGCACCGGGTCCCCCTTCTCGATGTGGCCCGCGCGGATCGCTCGAATCGTGGCGGGCCGTAGGAGGATCTCGCCGGTCGCTGTGGCCCGCCGTGCGACATCAGGCTTCCTCGTGATGTCCACCATCTTCGCCATGGCCCGTGGGCCACCGGGGACGCGGGCCATAAACGTTGGCGGGGCCGGTCGGAAGAACAGCGAGCGTGTTACCCGGGACGGCCCCCCGGCCCGGAGTTGGCCTTACCCAAGGGTAACTCGCTCGGGAACCTTGATGGCCCGCCACGGGCTCCTGTCCGCGGTGGGCCGATGAAGTACACGTACACGGGCATCGAGGTGCGGGACCTGGACCGCGCGATCCGGTTCTACACGGAGGGGCTGGGGATGGACCTCCTCGACCGCCACGAGATCCCCGCGACGAAGGGGGAGGTGGCGGCGTTGAGGTCGAAAGGGTCCGAGCAGATCCTCGAGCTGAACTGGTACCCCCGCCGTCGCTACCGGTCGGGGAGCGAGCTCGACCACCTCGCGTTCGACGTCGGGGACGCGGACGTGGACGCGGAGATCGAGCGGCTCGTGAAGTTCGGCGCGAAGCGGACGCGGGCGACGGAGGTCCGCGAGAAATACATCGTCGGGTTCGCGAAGGATCCGGACGGCGTGTGGCTCGAACTTTACAAAGCGCGGACGTAGCGGGACGGCCTCCGTCGAAACGTACTTGACAGGTCCCGCCCTCTGGGGACGGGGAGAGGGGAGACGCGATGTTCTGTCCGACCTGCGGGGCCCGCATGGACGGGACGCCGAAGTTCTGCGCGCGATGCGGCGCCGTGCTCGCCCCCGCGACCCCGCCCCCGGCTCCCGCTCCGCCGTCCGCCGCGCCCGCATGGCAGCCCCCTCCCGCTCGGGCCACCCCGCCGCCCGCGTACGGGTACGCGGCTCCGCCCGCGGCCCCGATGGCGGCCGCGCCCGCGACGCCGACGATGATGACGATCGTCGGATTCGTCTTCGTCGTCCTTGCGGTCATCGCCGCGATCGTCGCGTTCTTCCTCGGGGAGGACGAGGCGTACGGGTGGTCCGCGGGCGTGTACCTCGGGGCCGCGGTCCTGTTCGCGATCGCGGGCGGGTTCCTCTATCTCGGCCGCCGGCGGCCCCCGATGGGCCCCCCGCCGGGGATGTACCCGGGCCGCTAGCCCCACGCGGGGCCCGGGCGGGGCTCGAGGCGGGCGTCCTTCAGGTACTCGTCGAACCGGGTCATCCGGTACCCCCACTCCCGCTCGAGGGCCGGGATGTCCACGCGGTATCCCTTCTCGCGGAAGAACCGGAACATGCGCATCCCGTCCTCGCCCATCCGCTGGAGGACCTCCTCGTCGGGCTGCTCGACGTACCGGACGGGGCGGCCGAGCTTCGCGGAGAGGCGCGCGGCGATGTCCGTCATCGTGAGCGCGTCTCCCGCGAGCTCCACGGTCTTCCCCGCGGCCTTCGAGGGGTTCTCGATCGCGCGCGCGGCGATCTCCCCGATGTCCCGGACGGCGACGATCTGCTGCCGGGTGCTCGCCGGCATCGGCTGGGCGAGGACCCCCGCCTGGAGCTGGGGGAGCATCCACGGGCTCCCGTACATCTCCATGAACGCGACGGGGCGCGTGACCGTGTACCGGAGGCCCGAGGCCTTGAGGTGCCGCTCCACCTCGGCCTTCGACTCGAAGTGCGGGATCCCCGTGCCCCCGTCCGCGGAGGCGACGGAGGACATCACGACGTGGGGCACGTGGGCGCCCACCGCGGCGTCGATCGCCGTCGTCCCCTGGAGGACCTCCTTCTCCACGTCGACGGAGAAGTCCGGGCCGAACGGTGTCGTCATGAAGAAGAACGCGTCCACGCCCCGCAACGCGGGCGCGAGGCTCGCCTTGTCCGTGAGGTCCCCGCGGACCCCCTCAATCCCGAGGGCCTTCAGATCCTTGATCTTCTCCGCGCTGCGGGTGAGCCCACGCACTCGGTGCCCCCGCCTCACCAGGGCCCGCGCCACGGACCCGCCCTGCTGTCCCGTCGCCCCCGCCACCAAGATTGTCATTCTCTCCGCCATCGTCTCAACCCGCAACCCCCATCGCGGTCCCGGACCATATTGACTGGGTGCGGGAGGCGGCGGTCACCGGCCGCGCGGCGTCCCCTGGGGGACGGCGAGTCCAAGAGGTCGGGACCCGGTCTCCACAGAGCCCGGCACGCTTACCGGTGGATGGGCATCACGGGAGCCGCTCGAACCCCGCCTGCTCGAAATTCCGATCGAACGCGAAGGCGCGCGTGATCCCGAGGTCCCGCATCGCGACGAAGCTCGTGCAGTCCGTGAAGCTCCACCGCTTGTCCGGGTGCGCTTCGAAGAGTTCGAGGGCCTTCTGGAGATGATCCCGGTCGACTTGCACGAGGGTCACGCCCGGCGAGGAGAGGAGCCCCCGGACGAGGCGCGCAGCCGTCGAGACGTCGCGGTGCATCCGGATCAGCGTGGCCGTCTCATCGAGCACGAAATCCGTGGTGACGAGGGCGCCGTGCCCTCCCCTGGAGAGCCCCGCGTGGAACCGACGGGCCTCCGCCGCGCGGGGGTCGTCCGGGGCCGCCAGCGCGGCCCAGGCCCCCGTGTCAACGAAGATCATCGGCGGTCCCCGTACAGGTACTGGTCGTGCTCTTCGGAGAGATTCTTGAGCTTCCCCTTCGCTCTCGTGAGAGGGAACATTTTGAAAATCGGGTCGTCCGGGTCGACCTGGTCCCGCACGGTGAGTGTCCGGATCGCCTCGCGGACCGCCTCCTTGATGGTGGTCCTGCGGGCCCGCACGTATGCCTCGAGGAGTGCGTGCTCCGTCTCCGTGAGCTCCGTCTGGACGATTCGCATGTCCAATGTAAGATGGTACATCTCGTATTTAAGATGTTCGCGGGCTGGCCCCGCCTCCGTCCCCGGGCTACGCCTCCGCCTTCCAGATCGGGACGACCTTCTTCATCTCGTCCATCGCCCACGAGGCCGCGTCGAACGCTTCCCCGCGGTGGGCCGCGGAGACGGCGATCGCGACGCTGTCCCCGCCAATCCGAATCCTGCCGAGCCGGTGGACGATCGACATGTCGAGGATCCCGAACTTCTTCTTCGAGCCCTCGACGATCTCGTGCATCTTCTTCAGGGCCATCGGGCGGTACACCTCGTAGTCGAGGGCCTGGACGCCGGGGTCGGACCGCACGCTCCCCAGGAACAGGACGATCGCCCCCGCGTCGTCCCGCCGCACGGAGTCCACGACGGCCCTGGCGTCGATCGCCTTCCGCTGGATCTCGATGAGGGGCGGGGCGCCCCCGCTCACCGGAGGCATCAGCGCGACCTCGTCGCCCTCCCGGAGGGCCGCCGTCGGCTCCGCGAACTCGTGGTTCACCGCGAGAATCATCGCGTCCTCGTGGCCCTGGAGCCGCGGGTGCTTCGCGTAGACCGCGTCGAGGAGGGCGCGCACGGTGGCCCCGTCCGCGAGGCGGATGCTCAGCTCCTTCGCGCCCGCGATCTCGCGGTACGTCGCGAAGAGCTTCACAGTGACATGCATCGCCGGTCTCCGAGGTGGAGGCGCGGCCATAAGGGTTTCGCGCGCGCGGGTTGGCCTTATCGGAGGGTAAGGGTCAGCGGCCCGCGGACCCCGCGAGGGACCGCCCCGCCTCGATCCGCCGACGGGCCTCCTCGATCGCCCGGCGGGCGTGGGCCTCGAGGGCGTCGATCGCCCGCCTCCGCACCTCCGAGTCCGCGGCGGGCCCGATGTAGTCGTACACCTGGCGCCGCCGCGCCCCGTCCCGCTCGTAGTGCCACACATAGAGGTAGTCGTGGCCTTTGATCGGCTTCACGCGGACCCCGCAACCGAGCTCCATGGGGAGGGGGACGAGTTACCCTTACTTAAGGGTAACTCGGGGATGGGCGAAACGGGGCGCCACGGGCCCCGACGCACCCCTCCCCTTCCGATGGAGTCGGGGTGCGACCCCCACCCCACCGTTTCCGTTGCAAACGCTTATGGGAACGGCCCCCGTCCGCGGGGTGGTTGAAGCTCCTCCTCGTGAGCCTCACGCGGGACGTCTCCGAGATCACGGCCCTCGTCCGCAGCGCGGGCCACGAGCTCGCCGACACGGTCGTCCAGGTGCGGGACGCCCCCGACCGCCGGACGTTCGTCGGCAAGGGGAAGCTCGAGGAGCTCGCGAAGTCCCTCGAGGACCGCGACGACGTCGGCCTCGTCCTGTTCAACGGCGAGCTCCATCCCTCCCAGCACTACCACCTCGAGAAGGACCTGAAGCGCGAGTGCTACGACCGGCTCCGGCTCATCCTCGAGATCTTCGCGGAGCGGGCCCACGGGCGGGAGGCGAAGCTCCAGGTCGAGCTCGCCCTCCTCCACTACGAGGTGCCGATCCTCCGGGAGTGGATCCACAGCGCCGCGGTCGGAGAGCGGCCGGGGTTCATGGCGGGGGGCGAGTACCGCGTCGACGTGTACCTGGAGACCGTGAAGCGGCGGATGCGCCGGATCGAGGAGGACCTCGAGGTCGTGCGGCGGGAGCGGGGCCGCCGGCGGGCCGCGCGGAAGGACCGCGGGTTCCACCTCGTCTCCCTCGCCGGGTACGCGAACGCGGGGAAGAGCTCGATGCTCAACGCGCTCACCGGCGAGCGGGTCCTCGTGGAGGAGCGGATGTTCTCGACCCTGTCCACGACGACCCGGGCCCTCCCGGGCCGGCGACGGGTCCTCCTCACGGACACGGTCGGGTTCGTCGACCAGGTCCCGTTCTGGATGGTCGAGGCGTTCAACTCGACGTTCGAGGAGATCTACGAGAGCGACCTCATCCTCCTCCTCGTCGACGCCTCGGACGCCGCGACCGAGATCCTGCGGAAGGTCCGCCTCGCCGCCCGCACCCTCCTGCCGCGGGTGGAGGGGGCCGCGATCCTGCCCGTCCTCACGAAGGCGGACCTCGTGTCCCCGGACCGGCTCGAGGAGACCGCGCGGCTCCTCGGGGACTCGGAGTTCCACGCGCGCCCGGTCGCCACCTCCACGGAGACGGGGCAGGGGCTCCGCGAGCTCCTCGACGCGATCGCCGCGCGGTTCGCGTTCCCCCTCGAGCTCGTCCTCCGCCTCCCCGCGGGCCCGGAGGGGGCGGCCGCGATGGGCTGGCTGTACGCGAACGGCGAGGTCCTCCAGGTGGACTACGGCCCGCGGTACACCGAGGTCCGCGTCCGCTGCCGCGCGGACGACGCGGAGCGGATCGGTGCGATGGGGAGGATCGTGTCCCGGGCGAGCGTCGACGGGACGTGAACACGGGGGAGGCCGGGCCCGAGTTACCCTTATCTAAGGTCAACCGGGATGCCCCGCTCGCTCCTCCGTGAATCCCGCCCGCCCCGAGGGGTGCGCCGGGGTCTCAGTCCCGCACCTTGAGCTCGAGCCGCTTCCGCTCCATGCGCCGCCAGTACCGCTCCGGGAGCGCCTCCGTCGCGAGCGCCACGATCCGCTTCCGGTTCTTCAGGAAGACCTCCTTCGAGGTCGTGTTGATCAGCTTCTCGAACTCCCGGGACTTCTTGATCGTGTCCGCGAAGTCGAGCCCGCCGATGAGCATCACGACGGACGCGATGATCGTCTCCCAGAAAATCCACGGCCCGAGCCCCGTCACGATGTTCCCGAGGACCGCCACGCCCTCGACCCACGACCGGGCCTGGGGCACGTACCCGAGCGCGGCGATGATCACGAGGAAGAGCCCCAGGACGAAGAGCGCCCCGGCGATCTCGAACCGGAAGTCCTGGTGGAGGTCCGCGAGGAGGCCCCCGAGCCCCTTCCGGTACCGCTTCACGTCGCGCGCGAAGAGCCCGGGGTTAAAAAGCTTTATTCGCCCTCCGCGGTGCGGCCGCGGGACCCAGATATGCCGCCCCTCCGCACCCCGCTCTTCGCGTGGCACGCCGCCGCCGGCGCGCGGCCGATCGAGTTCGGCGGGTGGGAGATGCCCCTCCAGTACACGGGGATCGTCGAGGAGCACCTCGCGGTCCGCCGCGCGGCGGGCCTCTTCGACGTCAGCCACATGGGGAAGCTTCTCCTCGAGGGGCCCGGGACCGCGGAGGCCGTGAACCGCCTCTCCACGAACGACATCCCCGCGTCTCCGGGCCGCTGCCGGTACACGCACCTCCTCGACGAGGGGGGCCGGATCCTCGACGACGTGATCTTCACCTGCCTCGGGCCCGACCGGTACCTGTGCGTGTGCAACGCGGGCCCCCGCCCCCGCGTCGTCGAGTGGATCCGGGCGCACCTCCGCGGGCCCGCCTTCCGGGACCTCACGATGGACCACCTCTGCCTCGCCCTCCAGGGCCCGCGGGCCGCGGAGGTCCTCGGGCGGCTCACGGCCCACGACCTCACCTCCCTGAAGCCCTTCCGCGCGGCCCACGTCGACCTCCGGATGCCGGGCGGGGCTCCACCGGAAACGGTGGGGCGGGGGTCCCCGCCGACCGGGCTCTCGGAGCCGGGCACGACCCTGATCACGCGCACCGGCTACACGGGGGAGGACGGGCTCGAGCTGTTCCCCCCGAGCGCCGCCGCGGTCCCCGTGTGGACGGGCCTCCTCGACGCGGGCGCGGACCTCGGCCTCCGTCCCGTCGGCCTCGGCGCCCGGGACACGCTGCGGCTCGAGAAGGGCTACCTCCTCTCCGGCACGGACTTCACGGGGCGGGAGACGAGCCTCGAGACGAACTCGGAGTGGCTCGTCAAATGGGACCACGAGTTCGTAGGGAGGGAGGCCCTGGTCGCGCAGAAGGCACGGGGCGGCTATCGCCGCCTCACCGGCCTCCGATTCCTCGAGCGCGGGGTCCCCCGCCACGGCTGCCGCGTCCTCTCCGGGGACCGCGAGGTGGGCCTCGTCACGAGCGGCACGCTCTCCCCCTCCCTGAAGGTCGGGGTCGCCCTCGCGTACCTCGACCCCGGCTCCGACGCGCCCGGCACCCGCCTCGCGGTGGAGGTCCGGGGGGAGCGGAAGGCCGCGGAGGTCGTGAAACCCCCATTTTTATAGCGTGCCACTGGATTTTAGTGGCGCCTCCGAGAGCGATCCGGCGACCCCATGGCAACGGAGATAAGGCGGGCGCGATTTTCCTGACTGATAGCACATATGGTAACAATCCCCCGACCGTATGGTAACATACGTGCTGCAAAAAGGCACTTAACAACCGGCCCTCTTGCGCCCGCCCACCCCCCGCACGGGCCTGTAGCAATTGCTACTCGGGGCCCGTGACGCCCTGGAAGAGGAGATCCCCATGCTGAACCTGGAGCCGTCCATCGCCCTAATCACCGGTGAGCCCGAGCCGCACCTCTCGGAGAACGCCCTGCGAGTGCTCGAGAAGCGGTACCTGAAGAAGGACGAGACCGGGAAGGTGATCGAGACCCCGCGGGAGCTGTTCTGGCGGGTGGCCTGGAACCTCGCCCAGGCGGACCGGTTCTACGGGGCGACCGAGGACCAAGTCGTCCAGCGGGCGAAGTCCTTCTACCGGATGCTCGCGGCGCTCGAGTTCCTGCCGAACTCCCCGACGCTCATGAACGCCGGACTGGAGCTGCAGCAGCTCAGCGCGTGCTTTGCGGCGGGGACCTCGATCAGTACCAAGGAAGGGCCGAAACCGATCGAGGACGTCCAGTCCGGGGACCTCGTCCTGACCCACTTGGGGCGCTACCGTCGCGTCGTTGCCACGATGCGGCGGGAGGCGGCCGTGCGACGAATCAAGATTCACCGCCTCCCCGCGATGTTCGCGACGGAGGACCACCCGTTTCTCACCCCGGAGGGCTGGGTACCGGCCGGCAACCTCGCAGGGCGGCATGTTCGCGTCGGGGGCCCCGCCTCGACGGTTACGCGTACGGAGATCGAGTTCGAAGGTGAGGTCGACGGGGACCTCGTGTACCGTCAGAAGACGGGACGTTCCGAGATGTCCATTGCACGGCATCGCGTTCTCGGCAGCCGGAGCCTCCAAGTCAAGCCCGTGAAGGCCCGGGTCCAGCTCGACGAGGAGATTGGCTGGTTCTTCGGGATGTATCTCGCGGAAGGCGAGATTAACCCCAAACTACGGGCCGCGAGGTTCACCCTGGGCCTCCACGAGGAAGCGACTGCAGAGCGGATCGCGGCGATCCTGAGAAACCGCTTCGCGCTCGACTCAGAGATCACGCACGTCGTCGACGCACCCACGTCTTGGATCTCGGTCCGCGTCCACAGCAAGATCTTCTGCGAATGGCTTGCGGGGGAGTTCGACCGAGGTTTCGCTTCGAAGAGACTGCCGGACTGGATTCACGAAAGCCCCGCCGAGTTCCGAGCGGGCGTGCTCCAGGGCGTGGCGGATGGGGACGGAACGCATGTGAACGTGAACCAGACGAGGATCACCCTCTCGAACGAGCCGCTCGTGCGACAGCTCTTCGAGCTCGCAATCGGACTAGGCCAGACCCCGGCAATGAAGGCGGAGTACATGCCTGCGAACGCGACCGCGCGTCCGTGGTCCATCACGATCGGTGGCAGGCCGATGTATGTCCGGGACGGCGCCTACCTCGTTGAATCCGTCGAAGCCGTCGAGGGCGTTGTCGCGGTGCACAACCTCGAAGTGGAGGAGGACAACACGTACGTCGCGAACGGTGTCGTCGTCCACAACTGTTTCGTCCTTCCCATAGAGGACAGCCTTGCTGGGATTTTTCAGACATTAAAGGAATCGGCTGCAATTCACCAATCGGGCGGAGGAACCGGATTTTCCTTCTCCCGGCTGCGGCCAAAGGGCGACTTCGTGCGGTCGACCACTGGGGTCGCTTCCGGCCCTGTTTCGTTCATGAAGATTTTCGATGCCGCGACGCAGGAGATCAAGCAAGGAGGTTGCATCTCCACCGCAAGTCTCCTGCGTACGACGCAGGGATTGCGACCGTTGGGTCAGCTCCTCAACGCACCGCCGTTGGGCGAGAACTTCACTCGCGACCAAGTATTCGACGGCGCGGGCTATTCGCATGCGCTCGTCGCGCAGGACAACGGCCCCGCGGAAGTCCGCGAGATCGAGACGGAGCTGGGGATCACCCTACAGGCAACGTACAACCACGCGGTGGCGGTCGTCAATCAGGCGGGGGACATCGCGTGGCGCGAGGCGTCGCTCCTGAGAGAAGGAGACTGGTTGGTCATGGTCAAGGGCGGCCACCTAGGGATGGACCAGCCCCTCCCGCATGTGGGGCCTCAGCACCCTAATGCGACCCCGATCCGCGTCCCTGACCGCATGAACCCCGAGCTCGCCGAGCTTCTGGGCCTGTACATGGCGGACGGTTGCACGAGCACCGGCGGACGTCTCATCTTCACCGTCGGGACGATCGACCTCGAGGTCGCCGATCGCTTTCAGTATCTCGCGAAACAGTGCTTCGCCCTCTCACCGAACCGGATCACGCCGGGGAAGGACGGCGGGGCGTACGTCGACATCCAGTTCCAGTCGCTCGATCTCGTTCGTTGGATGGAACGTGCAGCATTCGTCAAGCCCTCATCCCCGGAGGCGTTCATCCCTTCGCAGATCCTGTCGGGGTCCGCGGACACCGCCCGGGCGTTCCTCCGAGGACTCTTCGAGGGCGACGGGCACCTGCACTCCACGAGCGGCTACCCCACCCTCAGCACGACCTCGCCCCGGCTGGCGGAAGAAACGCAGCAACTCCTTCTCGCCTTAGGGGTCGCAGCTCATCGCGGCATCATCAAGGGTGACAGGGGCGCCCTCAGCGGCCGCCAGGTGTTCACGTTGACCGTTGTGGATGAGGACAGCGTTCGAACCTTCCTCAAGGACATCGGTTTCATCGGAGACCGGAAGCAAGATCGCCTCGAGAACGCGCCGCGCCCGGCCGTGAACACCTCCGATATCGTCCCCAATCAGAGAGCGGTCCTCCGCTCCCTGTACCGCTACGTGGGGCGCGGAACCGGGACCGGTCGGTCGAAGCGGGGCGCTGACCGCCGTCTGTATCGCGCCCTGATGCACTACATCAGCGACCGGCACCCGAGGGAGCTCCCGCGCAAGCGGCTGGTCGGGCTCATGGAGAAGTTTCCCGAGCTCGCGGCGAACGCGCACCTGCGGGAGATGGCGAACCCCGTCCACGTGTACTCGAAGGTAAAGGCGATTCGTCAGGCCCGCGCGCACACGGCGGATCTCGAGGTCCCCGGCGCCGCGAGCTTTGTCGCGAACGGCGTCTTGGTCCACAACAAGAGACGCGGCGCGAACATGGGGATCCTCCGCGTGGACCACCCCGACATCCTCGATTTCATCACGTGCAAGGACGACATCCGGGAGATCACGAACTTCAACATCTCCGTGGCGGTGACGGACCGCTTCATGGAGGCCGTCGCGAAGGGCGAGAAGTACGACCTCGTCAGCCCGCGCACGGGGAAGGTAGTGAAGCAGCTCGACGCCCGCGAGGTGTTCGAGAAGATCGCGCACCAGGCGTGGAAGAACGGCGAGCCCGGGCTGTTCTTCATCGACGAGACGAACCGCCGACAGTCGTGCAACCACATCGGGGACATGGAGGCCACGAACCCCTGCGTGGCGGGGGACACGCTGGTGTCGACCGCGGAGGGGCTCGTCCCGATCCGCGAGCTCGCGGAACGGGGGAGCGCGGACATCGTCGTCGACGCTCGAGTGTCGGGTGGTACGAACGGCCTGTTGCAGCTCGGGACCCTACGAGCCCGTGCAACCCGGGTGTGGAAGACCGGGGTGAAACCCGTGTGGCGGCTCGCCACACGCTCGGGATTCTCGATCAAGGCGACCGAGGATCACAGGTTCCTCACATTAGACGGTTGGAGGGCCCTCGGCTCCCTTGCCCCGGGGGACCGGGTACTACTGCAGTCCGGAGAAGGCCTGTTCCCAGAAGGGGGAAGGCTACCGCCCGCCGTCGAGGAGATTGCCGCTCAGGCGGCGACCCGAGGACACCTCGTCGAGTTCCCGCGCGCCTGGTCCGAGGAGCTGGGTTTCGCTCTCGGCTGGCTCGTGGGCGACGGATGGCTCAGATCGGGCGACAAGAACTGTCGCGTCGGATTCACATTCGCAGCGGAAGACCGCGAGGCGATGGAGAAGGTCGAGCAGTTCATGGCAAAAATCGTCGGCCGCCGTCTCCGGTCGGTCCGTCGGCCGAACGGGGTGTACCACCTCTCGTTTCACGCGCAGCATATCGTCGAGTTTTTCCAGAGCTTGGGGGTTGGCGCGTGGCAGAGTCACGAAAAGCGCGTCCCCGCGGCGATCCTCCGGGCGCCACGGGAAGCGGCGGTCGGGTTCCTCCGCGGCCTCTTCGGAGCCGATGGGACCGCGAACTTCACCCCGGGCTCGAACGCGTACGTTCGGCTGACGTCTACCTCGCGTGACCTCGCCGACGACGTCCAGAAGTTGCTCATTCACTTCGGGATCCGATCCACGGTCTATCTTCGCACGAAATCCAAGCCGAGCGTCTTCCACTACACGACCGTCGGTGGAGAGGAGCGCACCTATCGGTCCCAGCACGAATTGTTCGAGGTGAGCGTGTCACGGTCGAACGTCCCCCGGACCCTCGCTCTCGTGGGGGACTGGTTCTCAGCAGAGAAGAGAGATGCGCTGCTCCAGCACGAGTATCACTCGGAGACCTTCGAGGACGAGGTCATCGCAATCGAGCCCGCGGGGGTCGAAGAGGTGTTCGATCTGGAGGAGCCGACCACTCACTCTTTCGTGGGCAATTGCTACATAATTCACAATTGTGGGGAACAGCCACTTTTGCCATATGAGTCGTGCAACCTTGGGTCGGTTAACCTAGAAAAGCACATGGTCCGCGGCAAGGACGGCACCTGGAACCTGGACTGGAAGAAGCTCGAGCGGACCTGCCGCACCGCGGCCCGCATGCTCGACAACGTCGTGGACATGAACAACTACCCCGTGAAGCAGATCGAGGAGATGACGAAGGCCACGCGGAAGATCGGCCTCGGCATCATGGGGTTCGCGCGGATGCTCTTCATGCTCGAGGTCCCGTACGACAGCCCGGAAGGCGTCGCGTGGGGGAAGCGGGTGATGAAGTTCGTCGAGGAGATCGGGTACGACGAGAGCGCGAAGCTCGCCGAGGAGCGCGGCCCGTACCCCGCGTGGGAGGGCTCCCAGCACTGGAAGGCGGGGAAGAAGGTCCGGAACTCGTACGTCACGACGGTCGCCCCGACCGGGACGCTGTCGATGATCGCGGACACGTCCGGCGGGTGCGAGCCCGAGTTCAGCCTCCTCTGGTTCAAGCGGGTGATGGACGGCACGGAGCTCCCGTACTTCCTGGAGTACTTCGAGGAGGTCGCGAAGCGGGAGGGGTTCTGGACCCCGGACCTCGTGAAGCGGATCCAGGAGAACCAGGGCCGCGCCCGCGGGCTGAAGGGCGTGCCGGAGAAGTGGCAGAAGGTCTTCGCGGTCTCCTTCGACGTCTCCCCGGAGTGGCACGTCCGGATGCAGGCCGCCTATCAGGACCACTGCGACGCGGCGATCTCGAAAACCTGTAACCTGCCGCGGGAGGCGACCGTGGAGGACGTGAAGAAGGCGTACCTCCTCGCGTTCGCCCTGAAGTGCAAGGGGATCACCGTATACCGGGACGGCTCGAGGGACGACCAGGTGCTGAACGTCGGCGTCTCGGAGGCGGAGAGGAAGCTCGCCGCCAGGGCGGAGGCCGTCGCGGGCCCCGTCGTCACGCGGCCCCGTCCGAGGCCGGACACGATCCAGGGCCAGACGCAGAAGATCCTCACGGGGTACGGCCCGCTGTACGTCACGATCAACGAGGACGACAAGGGGCTCTTCGAGCTGTTCGCGCAGATCGGCCGCGGCGGCGGGTACACCGCCTCGTTCTCGGAGGGGATCGGCCGGCTGGTCTCTCTGTGCCTCCGCTCCGGCGTCCCCGTCGACGAGATCATCGACCAGCTCGAGGGGATCCGGAGCCCGCGGCTCGCCCTCGACCACGGGGAGCGGATCTTCTCGATCCCGGACGCGATCGCGAAGGCGATCAAGCGGCACATCGGGATGCAGAAGACCGGCGTGATGGCCCCGATCGACTCGTACGATGCCGAGGCCGCAGGCGTCCACGTGGACGACGAGCTCGAGAAGGAGGCCCAGACCACGGACCTCGTGCGGCGCGGGCTGAACCCGGAGTGCCCGGAGTGCGGGCGCACCCTCGTCCTCGAGGAGGGATGCGCGAAGTGCCGGTACTGCGGGTACTCGGAGTGCTGAGGGGCCGCGCAACGCTTTAGGCCCCGGCGGGGTTAGGGCGGGCGATGCCCCACCGCCGGGCGCTCGCCCTCGGGCTCGCCGCGGTCGCCTGCTTGGGCGTCCTCGCGGCGCCGTCGACCCCCACGGTCCGCGGCGTGGCCACGCGCGTGGCCGTCGCGACCGGGCTCGAGTGGCCGGTGAGCTTCGCGTTCGTCCCGGAGGGCGCGCCTCTCGGCCCGCTGCGGGCGCCGCGGGACACGATCCTGTACGACGAGCGGCTCTCCGGGAACGTGACCGTGGTCGCGGGCGGGCAGCCCCTCGGGCGCCTCGCGAACGTGACCGTGTACTCGATGTACGAGCAGGGCCTCCTCGGCCTCGCCCTCGACCCGGACTACGCCACGTCTCCGTGGGCGTACGTCTACTACACGTACTGGAACGCGACGTGGAACGGTACCGAGAACCGCGTGTCGCGGCTGTGGCTCGGCACCCCCGGCATCCCGGGCCAGCCGACGGAGGAGGTGCTCCTCGACGCGATCCCCGCGAGCTTCTACCACAACGGCGGGATCCTCGGCTTCGCCCCGGGCGGCACGCTGTTCGTGACGACGGGGGACGCCGGGGACTCCGCGGCCGCGCAGGACAACGCGAGCCTCGCGGGGAAGGTCCTCCGGATCGCGCGGGACGGCACGATCCCCGCGGACAACCCGATCCCCGGGTCCCCCGTGTACACGCTCGGCCACCGGAACGTCTTCGGGCTCGCGTTCCACCCCGTCACGGGGGAGGCGTTCGTGAGCGAGAACGGGCCCGCTGAGAACGACGAGGTCAACATCCTCGAGCCCGGGAAGAACTACGGGTGGCCCGTCGTCACCGGGCCCGCGGGGGACCCGCGGTTCGTGGACCCCGCCTTCACGTTCGCGGCGGTCGTCGCGCCGACCGGGCTCGCGTTCTACACCGGCGCCGCGTCCCCAACGTGGCAGGGGTCCCTGTTCCTCGGGGACTGGAACTACGGGGACCTCCACCGCCTCGGCCTCGGGGGGCCGCCGTACCGAGCGATCCTCGGGAACGAGACCGTGGACTCCGTAGGTTCGCTGGGCCGCGGCGGCGTCCTGGACGTCGAGGACGGGCCGGACGGGTACCTCTACTACTCCACGATGGACACGATCTACCGGGTGAACGGGACGGCCGGGCCGTTGAACGGGGGCGGGTCGAGGGGGACGCCCTCCCTCGCGCTGCCGCTCGTGCTGATCGGCGTCGCCACCGTCGCGGTCCTCGCCGTGCTCGTGCTCTTGCGGGAGCGGAGGCGCCGGCCGCCCGCCGGGCGGGGGCCGGGGTGAGGCGGGGTCCATGGAGCGCCCCCTCGTCCTGCTCGCGGTCCCGATGCCGGAGGACCGCCGCCGGATTGCGCAGGAGGTCCTCGGGGGCCTCGCGGAGGTCCTCGCCCGCGCGGACCTCGACGACCGCGAGCTCGCCCGCCGCGGGCCCGAGGTCGACGTCCTCGTGACGGGCGGGTTCCCGCGGGACATCCCCGCGGAGCTGTGGCCGCGGATGGCCCGCCTGCGGCTCCTGCAGACCGTCGCGGCGGGCGTGGACCACCTGCCGTTCGACCGGATCCCCGCCGGGGTCACGGTCTGCAGCAACGCGGGGGCCCACCGCGTGTCGATCGCGGAGCACGCGACGGCGCTGCTCCTCGCCGCCGCGAAGAACGTCGTGCGCCACACGGAGGCGGTTCGCGCGGGCCGGTTCCCGCAGGACCTCATGGGGAAGTCCGTCCGCGGGAAGACCCTGGGCGTGATCGGCCTCGGCGGGATCGGCGGGGAGGCCGCCCGCCTGGCGACGGGCCTCGGGATGCGGGTGGTCGGGATCAACCGCCGCGGCGCGAGCGATGCGCCCGCCGAGTGGGTCGGGACGATGGACGACCTCGACCGGCTGCTGCGGGAGAGCGACGTCGTCCTCCTCTCGATCCCCCTCACCCGCCGCACCCTCGGGATGATCGGCGCGCGGGAGCTCGGGCTCATGAAGGCGGACGCGATCCTGGTGAACGTCGCCCGCGGGAAGCTCGTGCGGGAGCGGGACCTGTACGAGCACCTGAAGGCGAACCCCTCGTTCGTCGCGGCCCTCGACGTGTGGTGGCAGTACCCGCGGGGGGACGGGTTCCCGTTCACGGAGCCGTTCCAGGAGCTCCCGAACGTCGTGATGACGCCCCACGTCGCGTGGGCGATCCCGGAGCAGTCCGGGTGGTCCCTCGAGGCGGCCCTCGCGAACGTCGCGCGCTTCCTCCGGGGCGAGCCCCCGCGGAACGTCGTGGACCGGGAGGAGTACGCGTTCGAGGAGGGCTGAGCCGTCGACCTTCCGGTGGACGGCGCCAAGGGTCGGGGGGTGCGGTTACCCTTACTCAAGGCCAACCCTGGCGCCCGCACCCGGACCGCGGCGTGAGCGCCCCCGAGGCCCTCGAAAATCGTGTCTAAACCTTTAAGAGCCGTTCCCTCCTACGCGCGGCTTACCCTCCATAGGACGTCGGGTAAGCGTTGAACCAAGGAGTCGTGTCCGCGATGGCCGAGAAACCGAAGGAGACCCTCAACCCGTTCGAGGTGGCCCAGCGACAGATCGACCGCGTCGGGAAGCGCCTGAAGCTCGACCCCGGCTTGCTCGAGGTCCTGAAGCACCCGAAACGTGAGCTCACCGTGAACTTCCCCGTGCGGATGGACGACGGCTCGATCCGCGTGTACACGGGGTACCGCGTCCAGTACAACGACGCGCTCGGCCCGTTCAAGGGCGGGATCCGGTACCACTGGAACGTGACCCTCGACGAGGTCCGGGCGCTCTCGTGCTGGATGACGTGGAAGTGTTCCGTGATGGGGATCCCGTATGGCGGTGCCAAGGGCGGCGTGATCTGCAACCCGAAGGAGATGTCCCGCGGCGAGAACGAGCGGATGACCCGGCGGTACGCGTCCGCGATCTCGATCATCATCGGGCCGGAGAAGGACATCCCGGCGCCGGACGTGTACACGGACGGCCAGACGATGGCGTGGATCATGGACACGATCTCGATGAACGTGGGATACGCGGTCCCGGGCGTCGTCACGGGGAAGCCCGTCGCGATCGGCGGGTCCCTGGGCCGGGACGAGGCGACCTCCCGCGGCCTGATGTACGCGACCCGCGAGGCGGCGAAGCATCTCGGCGTGAAGCTGAAGGGCGCGACGGTCGCGGTCGAAGGGTTCGGGAACGTCGGATCTCACTACGCCCGCCTGATGCATGCGGAGCAGGGGTCGAAGATCGTCGCGGTCTCCGACTCCACGGGCGGGGTCCACAGCGCGGACGGGCTCGACCCGGTCAAGGTCCTCGCGTTCAAGGAGAAGACGGGGAGCGTCCAGGGGTTCCCCGGCACGACGAAGGTCACGAACGAGGACCTCCTCGAGCTCGACGTCGAGGTCCTCGCGCCGTGCGCGCTCGAGAACCAGATCACGTCCGCGAACGCGGGGCGGATCAAGGCGAAGATCGTCGCGGAGGGCGCGAACGGCCCGACGACGCCGGAGGCGGACGACATCCTGTTCAAGCGCGGGACGACCGTGCTCCCGGACATCCTCGCGAACGGCGGCGGCGTGACCGTGTCGTACTTCGAGTGGGTCCAGAACCTGCAGGAGTTCTTCTGGACGAAGGCGGAGGTGGACTCGAAGCTGGAGTCCCACATGGTGAAGGCGTTCGACTCCGTCTGGGCGACCCACGAGAAGGAGAAGATCGACATGCGCCAGGCCGCGTACATGGTCGCGATCGCGCGGGTCGTCGAGGCGTACAAGTACCGCGGGATCTTCCCGTAGGCCCGGCTCACGCGTCCAGCGCGGTCAGCCGAACGACGACCCCGTTCATGTGGAACGTCGCCAGGCACGGCTCCGCGACCCCTTCGACCCCGGCCGGCACGCCCGTCCCCTCGTGCCCCTGAAGCCACGCGATCCGCTCCGCGGAGAGGAGCCGTCCGACTCCCTCAAGGTCGTAGGATTCCCCGCCGGTCCTGAACGCCCACATCCCGCCCTCGAGGGTCAGCCAGGTGAGCGTCCCCTTCGCGCGGAGGAAGTACGCGTCCTCGCAGTACGCCCTCGCAGGCGGCGGGAGGAAGAGGTCCCGCTTCGGTTCGAGGATCGCCGCCGCGGCCACACCCACGACGAACAGGGCGGACGCGACGATCGCGAACGCGACGAGGGTCCTCATCGGTCCTAGAACTCCCTCCGGGGGATGAGCCTTCCGGAATCGTTCGGCCCCTCCCACCAAGGGATGGAGAACCTTGAAGTATCGTCGGCATCTCCCGCCCCCGCCGTGGCGCTGAACCTCGTCGTGTGCCTGAAGCAGGTGCCGAACCCGGACCTGCAGTTCCAAGTGAACGCGGAGGGCACGGACATCCGACGGGACGGGGTCAACTACAAGGTGAACGGGGCGGACGAGT
>VBMI01000127.1 GCA_005878955.1 Methanobacteriota archaeon | reverse complement strand
TCCGCGGGCAACGACGGCCCCCAGCTAAACTCCCTCGGCGCGCAGGCGAACCTCAAGAACGGGCTCTCGGTCGGGGCTTCCGAGAATTTCAGACCGGATCAGTTCGAGGCAGACAACCCTGATCTCATGGCATCGTTCAGCTCTCGCGGAGGGCCGAACCAGGGCTTGGGACGGATCAAGCCGGACCTCGTTGCCATCGGCACCGCGGTGATTTCGACGTTCGCGCGGGGAGAGTGGGACGCTGTCGGCCAGGTCCCCCAGCCCGACTACATCCTTTCCGTCGACAAGTACGACGCCATCAACCTTCGGCCCGGGTCGGATGGGATTCCGGACTACCGCTACCTCCAGGGGACGTCGATGTCGGGACCGATGGCGGCGGGGCTCTATCTCTTGGCCAGAGAGTATTTGCGGGAAGTGAGGGGGATCGCAAACCCGAACTCCCAACTCGTGAAGGCCCTTCTCATCAACGGCGCGGTCCGGATGGACCCGGACCTCTACGCGTACCCGGGCTGGGACCAGGGGTGGGGTCGGATCGACATCCCGAACGCCTTGTTCCCGAGCCCGCCGAAGACGGTCCAGTTCGAGGAGGGGTCCATCTCCACGACGGGCGGGACTTGGAGCCCGTCAGGGATCAACCTCAACCTCGTGTCCGGAGCGGTGCCCCTCAAGGTCACGCTTGTCTGGATCGATGCGCCCGGATCCGCCCTCGTCCGGGACCTGAACCTCAAGGTCACAAGCCCGAGCGGGCTCGTCTATTGCGGGAACAACTATGCGAACGGATGGTCCCGCTCCTTCGCCGGCCCCAGCTGTGGCGCCGGGAACTCGACGTGGGACTCGGACGGGAACGGCTGGGACCAGGTGAACAACGTTGAGCAGGTCGAAGTGCAGACCCCCGCGGCGGGGGTGTGGTCCGTCGCGGTCAACGGGTTCGCCGTCCCGAACACCGCCAAGTTCGCTGTGGTCGTGTCCGCGGACATCGGCCCGACGAGCCAGTACCGGGTGGATCTATCGACGAGCGCCTCCACGACGTTCTCCGTGGCGCCCGGCGGGTCCGCGAACCTCCCGTTCCGCGTCACAAACTTCGGCACGGTCTCGGACAGCGTCGTGCTCTCGTCCCCGGGCGCCCCCTCCGGATTGAGCGTCCGGTTCGCCCCGACAGGGCCCTTGGCCATCCCGCGGTCGGCGGGGGACGATGTCCTCGCGACGATGCAGGTCGCGGCCGGCGTGGCGCCCGGCCTGTACTGCTTCAACGTGCAGGGAACGTCCGAGACGATCGTCGCCAACGGAACGACGGACGAGCTCGACCCGTCCGTGCTCGTCTTCAATTCGACCGCGGGCGTCCGCCACATCTTCGTGGCGTATCGCAAGACCCTGCCTGTCGCCGTTGGTGGCAAGCTTGGCGGGGTGAACATCTGGGTGGCCCACACGACGCTGGACAATAGCGGGATGCCGATCTTGCCGTTCCAGCAGGCCTCCGTGTCGAGCGCGAACGACCTCCCGAACGATCTGCGTCTGCTGCGGATCCCGAGCGGCACCTTCCAGGATCGCGTCGTGATCACGTGGACGGGGACGGACCCGAACGTCACGAACCCCGATGCGGCTTCGTACGGGCGGATCGCGTACGCCGACGCCCCGTATTCGACGTGGAACCTCCGGGTAATGGAGACAAACGTGGGGAGCTCCAATTTCAACGTTGCCCGCGTGAGCTTCCCGCTCTTCCGCCGCGCGGGCGGGGGTGCGGGAGAGCTGATGTGGGTGTGGGAGCACCTCGATTACACCAGCCTGGCAGGGAACCCTGTTCGGGTCCAGACCCACGTCACGATCTCGACCGACGGCGGGAATTCGTGGCCCGCGGGGCTTCGCGTGTTCCCCGTCTCGGGCACGGACACGAACTTCTACTTCTTCCCCCACGGCGCCGTGGACCAGAACGACGTCGCATGGATCTTTGCGTACTTCCGGACCCCGACGGGCAACGACCGGGACCTTGCCGTGCGGCTCTATGACGGCGCGTGGTCGCCGACGGCCCCGGTGGTCTGGGACACGACGGACAATATCCAGTGGCCCGCGGTCCTTTCCACCGCGGAGGGCCCCAACGCCAACCGCGTCTACGTCGCGGTGACCCGCGACAACCTCGCCGTGGACCTCAAGCTCTGGGTCACGTACGTGAACGGGACGGCCCCCGCCTGGTCCTCGTCCCGCGTGCCGCGACCCGCCTTCCCCGGCGGGCAGCCGTGCGGCACGGGATGCACGATTTCCCAGGACTTCGCGGTGCCCCTCGGCGGGTTCGGACTGTCTGCCTCGAATGCGAACTACAATCGTCGGCCGATCCTGAACCTCGTCCGCACCGTTGAGGGCGCGAACACGTACGTATGGCTCCCGTACATGGAGAACAACAACCCGTACGGAACGCCGAACATGTACACGTTCTACGGGACCGAGGGGAACTGGGCCGCGAAGGCCCCCAGCCTGACGAAGATCACGTCGGACGGGTATGCGAAGGGCCACCAGATGACGGACACCCTGACGACGGGCAGCCTCGCCCGGCTCTACGAGGTGTACCACGCGAGCCGGACGCCCGAGACCGCGGTGGACTACCAGATCTACCTCGCGATCTACAGCCGGAACTGGGAGGCCGCGGCGGACACGCAGGGCCCCCTCGTCCTGGACCCCGCCTCCGTGCCCTCCCTCGTGAACCTGACGCAGGCGAACGCGATGCGCATCGCCGCGAACGTGAACGACATGTCCACCGGGAACAGCACGATCGCGCAGGCCGAGTACTTCTTCGATGTCCTCGGAGCCCCGGGGACGGGCAAGCCCATGATCGCGTCGGATGGGGCGTTCGACTCGCCCACCGAGGGCGTCCAGACCCTCGCGGGCGTCGACGTGAACTGGACCTCGCCCTCCTGTCACGTGATCTACATCCGCGGACAGGACGCGGCGGGGAACTGGGGGCCCGCGAGCTCGACGCAGGTGTGCATCACGGGCAACTCCGGCCCGGACACGACGCCGCCGCAGCCTGCGACGATCACCGCCGCGCGGCTCAGCGGGGCGGGCTTCGCGGACGTCACGATCACCTGGCGGGCGGCGCCCGACGAGGGCTTCCTCGGGGGCACCGTGAAGTACCAGGTGTTCCGCGCCTCCAGCCCGGGCGGTCCGTACGCGCAGGCAGGGCTCGACGTCACCGGCGTCGGGTTCCCACAGTACAACTTTGTGGACCCCGGGGTCGCGCCGAACACGTTCTTCTACTACGTGCGGTCCATCGACGGCGTGGGCCTGATGGCGAACAGCACGCAGCTGGCGGCCCGAACGCAGTTCGCGGTCACGTCCGGGATCAACTATGTCTCCGTGCCCTTCGTCCAGGCGGACGACTCGCTCCTGACCGTCTTCCAGACCGTAACGTTGCGCGGCGCGTGGACGTACGACTGCCTGTCCGGCACGTGGCCCTCGTGGTCCGCCCTGAGGCCCGCGGGGCAGAACTCCCTGCGGACCGCCACTCATCAGATGGGCCTCGTGATCGACGCGGCTTCTGCGGGGACCTTCGCGGTCGCGGGGCTGGTCCCGGGGACGACCGCGATCTCTCTGTGCCGGGGCTGGAACCTCGTCGGCAACCCGAGCGTGCGCGCGGGGTACACGGTCGCCCAGCTTCGAGTGGAGACCGGGGCCTCGTCGGTCCTCGGCTTCTCCCCAACGGCGCCCGGGTACACCGTGGCCCTCGCCGACAGCACGGTCCTCCAGGCCGGCGCGACGTACTGGGTGAAGGTCGGCGGCTCGTCGATCTGGATCGTCCCCGGCATGTGAGGGAAAAGCCTAAGGGGGCTCGGGCGGTCGCCTCCGGGATGGTGGAGCCGGAGGTCTACGTCCTCATCGACGAGCGGGGCGAGCGCTACCTCGTCTCGTCCGCAGAGCCGATGGCCCGGGTCGCGGGGCTCGGGGTCCTGTCCATTGAGAAGGTCCGGGCGGCCTTGGGCCGCCGATTGACGGTCGGCGGCAGGTCGGTCCTCGTCCTCCCCGCGTCGCGCCGGGACCGCATGGAGACACTCGAGCGTCGCGCGCAGGTGATCGGACCGAAGGACGCCTCCGCGATCCTGTTCCAGGCGGACGTGCTGCCCGGCGCAACGGTTGTCGAGGCCGGCGCTGGGTCCGCCTGGCTCACGGTGGCCCTCGCCCTCGCGGTGGGCCCGCAGGGGCGGGTCATCTCGTTCGAGGAGCGGGAGGACTTCGCCTCCCTCGCGCGGGCGAACGTCACGCGCGCGGGGGTTGCGGACCGAGTCGAGATCCGGGTCGCGGACGTGTCCGCCGGGATCCCGGACCGGGACGTCGACGCGGTTCTCCTCGACCTCCCCGACCCATGGACGGTCGCGAAGGCCGCCTGGGAGGCCCTCCGGGTGGGCGGCCACCTTGCGACCTTCCTGCCGAACGTGGAGCAGGTCCGCCAGACCGTCGAGGCCCTGCAGACACTCCGGTTCGTCGACGTGCGGACGGTGGAGATCATCGAGCGGGAACTCGAAGTACGGGACACGGGGACCAAGCCCTCCTTCGCGCCCTTGGGCCACACGGGGTACATCACGACGGCGCGCAAGGCGCTCGACAAGTTCTTGTGAGGCCCTCCCTTCGGGCCGCCCGCCATGGTGGACGACCTCCTCGCGTTCTCGATTGGGACGTTCGTCGCGATCTTTGCGATCGTGAACCCGATTGGCGCGACGACGTTCTTCGTCGCCCTCACGAAGGGGTACCACAAGCGGCTGAAGCGGCGGGTAATTGACAAGGCTGTCCTTGCCGCGACCCTCACCCTCCTCGTGTTCGCGTTCATCGGGAACTACATCTTCCTGTTCTTCGGCACGTCGATCCCGGCGTTCCGGATCGCGGGAGGGGTCTTGCTGTTCAGCATCGCGTTCTCGATGCTCCAGGGGGAGAGTCCGAAGAGCCAGCTGAGCGCGCAGGACCACGAGGAAGCCCTGCAGAAGGAGGCCGTGGGCGTCGTCCCTCTGGGCATCCCGATGTTCGCAGGCCCCGGCGCGATCACGACCGTGATGGTCCTCATGGCGGACGCGGCATCCCCTGTTGACCCCGTGAAGGTCTCGATCATCGTCGTGTCCATCCTCCTCACGATGGCCGTGTCCTTCGTGATGCTTTCACGGGCGGACCGGATCTTCAAGCGGATCGGGCGGATGGGACTCTACGCGACCTCGCGCATCATGGGCCTGATCCTCGCGGCGATCGCGGTCCAGTTCGTGATCTTGGGCATCCAGGGCGCGATCCAGCTCTACTTCACCCCGTGAGCGGAATCGGCGCCTCCCGCACGGGCTGGACGACGTGGGGCGCGAATCGGGTGAACCGCTCGGGATGCTCGGTGTGGACGGGGATGACGATCTTGGGCGCGATTTCCTTCACCATGTCCGCGATCTCACGCTCGGACATGTGGCCGCTCGCGTGGAACTGGTGGCGTCGGAGTTGGAAGAACCGGATCCAGTTCCGCAGGGTCGCCTCCACCTCATCGTTCTCCTCGATCGGTTCGCTCTTCGAATGGATGAACGGGCTGCCGGGGGCCGGCTTGATGTCGATGAGCTCCGGTAGCGTCTCGAAGTCCAGCTGGACGAGAATTTCTCCCTGGTGCTGGTGCACGTATTCCGACGTCACGACCTTCGAGCGGAGCTGGGCGAGGAGATTTCGCTCCCACACTTTCGGGGCGATCATCTGGCGGTCGTAGACGAGAATCTCCGGGTCCCGGAGGACGTCGGGGATCTGGATGCGGCGGTCCGCGGCGAGGGAGAGGAGCAGATGGGCGGCTTTCGGCTGGAGGACGACCTTGCGCTCGACCTCCTTCGCGACTTCGAGGAACGTCCGCATCCTGTCCACATCCCTCGGATAGAAGGTCGCGATCACAATCTTCCCCTTCGCCCGCTGCGCGGTCGCGATGCTCCGTTCCTTCACCTGCGCTTCGGAGAGATTCTTCCGAGGATCCACCGGGGCCACGCGGGTGCCTTCCGTGATCAGGCAGACGGGTTTGGCCGCGGCGGCCGCGGCGATGAAGTCCCTCGTCATCTCCGCGTGCGGGCCATGTTGGCGGAGGTCCCCCGTGTACGCAATCGCGCCATCGGATGTGTGCAGGAGAAACCCGTACGCCGCGGGCGCGGAGTGGTCAACGTGCACCGGCTCCGTGTCCACGCCGTCCGCGCTCACGCTCTGCCCGGTCCGGAACGGACGATAATCGTGATCGCCCAAGTCCATCTGGGTCGCGGTCGTCTGCCACGAGTCCAGGATGATCTTCGTGCCGGCCCCGAGGTGCACCGGGATCGAGGGGTCCAGGAACTGGAGGTGGTTCGTGTGGTCGAAGTGGATGTGGGAGATGAAGACGCCGGAGAAGCGCGGGGGTTCGTAATCGAACGATGCAGGTGCGAGCATCTCGGGAGAGTAGAGACCGGGGAGCTTCGGTAGCAGGCCCAAGGCGAAATAGTCCCGGAGCCCGAACCGCTTCCTGGCCGTGAGGTACTCCACGAAGAATTCGGATCCGAAGCCGAACGTCGCTCCCATGTCGAGCCAGATCCGGGCGTCCCGGTCCTCGACGAGAATCTTGTTCCCGCCGATCTGGGCGACCCCTCCGTAGCAGGTGATCTTCGTCACGCCCATCCCCTCCCGGCCCCTACGGCGGGGCTCAGTGCTGCGGCTCGATCTCCGTCACAATCACGTCCCTCACCGCCCGCATCGTCCGGAAGCCGAGCATCAGTCGGCCCTGGGCGTCCGTCTTGAACAGGCGAGCCTCCACGGTCTCGGCGGGATTCACGAGGATCGACCCGATCTTCCCGCTCCGCGTGTCCATGATGAAGTCCTCGAGGACCCCGAGGATCTGGCCGTCCTCCGTCATCACGGTCTTCCCCTTGAGCTCCGTCGCGAACAACTTCAATGGGGGCCTCCCCCGCCCCGTATCTTGGGGTCCTTATTTCTCGGTTGCCGTCGGCCTCCTCCCGCCGCCGGCCCCTACATTCCCCCCGGCGGCGTTGCAGATCTTGATTCCTGTGCGGCGACACCGCTGGCGGAACCACCACAGTTCCCTCCGACCCGGACGCGGGCCATCGTGCCTGAGAGATAGCCTCACTCCCCGGTCCGTGATACCGAGTCCCAGGGGGATAAGGTGTCCTTCCAACCGTCCGATGTCAACACGAACCATCGTCCGCCAAACTTATTATACTCGCCTCCTCGTTGAGCGAGCCCCGTTCCCCCGCGGGGGGTGTTCCTATGGAGAACGTCGTAATCGACCCGGCCTGTTTCATCGGGCTCGTTACCTCCGCCGTCGAGGCTTATAATCGCGAGACGCACGGGTTCCTCATCGGCGCGGAGCGGGCCCGCAAGATTCGGCGGGCCCCCCAGGACGTCGCCGTGCTGAAGGCGGCATACCCGCTCCAGACCGCGGACCGGAAGGTGAACTGGGTGTCGAACGGGAACGGCCGAGCGTTCGAGCGGGCCCGCCGTGCGGTCGCGAACGCGAAGGGCGGCCTCGACCTGCTCGGGGGGTACCACAGCCACACGGGGTCCGACGCCCGCGCCGGTCTCTCGCCCCTCGATCTCGACTATATCCTTGACGAGTTCCACGCGATGAACCGCGGGATGACGGACCCTGTGAACGACCGCTGGCTGGAACTCGTCCTGGCGATTCGCCGCCGGGAGTACCGCCGGCCGCGGGAGATCCGATGGAGCCTCTCCCACTACCCCCGGAAGCTCGGCGCCCGTGTTGTTCTCAAGCCGAACGTCGGGTTCGACATCACGATGGCCGGGTACTGGGTTTACTGCCAGCGCAATGGTCGGCCCGGGGCCTTCGAGCTCGCGGGCCGGGACGAGGCGCGCCTCCATGCGCCCTGGTTCGAGCCCCGCTAGCGAGTCTGCAGCGGCTGCATGCGCCCCATGATCGCGCGCTCGACCTTCTCTGGGTTTCGCACGGAGGAGATCAGCATCTTGTCCTCGCCCGTGTCGATCACGAGCGTCCCGATGCCCAGGACGCGGTCCAGAATGCCCTGGGTGACCTGCACCCGCTCGAGCTGGCGGTACGGCACGATCGTCTCGGTGCGGCGCAGGATCCCGTCCTTCCGGATCACGCGGAAGTCCGTGATCAGGTACTTCGTCGACGCGCGCTTGAGTTCCGCCCGAATCCAGAGGACGAAGGCGAGGAAGATGAGGAACGCGGACACGCCGGTGGCGAAGAGCCCCCGCTGGATCGGAACCGCGGGCACGAGATAGTTGAAGAACCAGAAGGCCACCGTGAGGAGCAGGAGGAGGACGATTGCGACGTAGTGCCCAAGGACGACGACGCGGGAGGGGCGCAGGGAGAGCAGGGTCGTCTCGGAGGTCTGCATCGGGACCCACGAACGATGCAGGGACGGTCTCAAGAATGTATCGACGGCGTTCCCAGGGCCACGACCCACGCCACTCGTTCATATAGTCCGACGTCCCTTCGGACCGTATCGGAGGAGGGGTGACCCGCGTGACCGTCCTGTTCGGAACCCTCGGCTGGAGGCCTCAGAGCCTGATCCCGTCGGTGAAGTCGACGGAGGATCTAGACCGGGTCGTGTTCTATCACAGTGCGCACGAGAAGTCTCGGACCGCTCGCGGGAAGGTGATGGAGTATTGCAGCACCCTCGGGGTCCCCGCCGCCGCGGTCGAGTTGAGCGACGCGTTCAACCTGTTTGAGATTGCGGGCCGGATCCGGGCTGACGTGGTGAATGCCCGCAAGGAAGGCGCGCCGATCCGGTTCAACATCGCTGGAGGCACCCGCCTGATGTCGAGCGCGGCCCTGCTCGTGTGCATCCTCGAGGGGATTCCCACGACGTACGTCCACGACGACACGTACGAGGAGGTCCAGCTGCCCCTCCTCCGGATGAACTACTCGGACCACCTGTCCGCGAAGCAGAAGGAGATCCTCCGGTTCCTCGTCGCCCACCGGGAGCGCCCGCCGAACGAGACGGGGCTCGCAAAGGCCCTCGGGGTCCACAAGAGCACGATGAACCATCACGTCAAGGAGCTCGTCGCGAAGGGCGTCGTCGTCGTGCTCCCGGACCCGAAGGACTCCCGCGCCCACCTGATCCGGGCGGCGCCCGGCGCGGAGCTCATCGTGGGCTGAGCCCCATGCCGGATCGAGTCCTGATATCCACGTTCGGATTCGACGCGGAGAAGATCCTCCGTTCCCTGCGGTGGATCGGGTACGACCGGCTGACCCTCCTGGTCGGCGGGAAGTCCCTCAAAGACCCGGGCCTCCGCAGGATCGAGGCCGCGGAACGCGCGGCGGGCGCGGGACTCGAGGTCGTGCGCGTGGACCCGTTCGACCTTCGGGCCTGCTTCGAGGCGGCCGTGGGGGCGATTCGGCGGCACCGCAAGGCGGGCCACGAGGTTCGCGTGAACGTGAGCGGGGGGACGAAGATCCTCGCGGACGCGGCGCTCCTGGCGGCGTTCCAGGAGGGGGTCGAGGCCTGGCACTGCGAGGACCGGCCCGTCCGACTCCCGGTGCTGAAGGGCGTCACGTTCTCCGATGCCTTCACGGCAACGGAGCGGGCCGTGCTCTCTTCCCTTCGCAGGCCCGTCCCGGTGTCGGCGCTCGTGGCCCGCCTGGTCGCGCTGGGCCATGGGGAGGCGTCCGTCCGATCTTCCGTCGCCCGCCTTCACGCCCAGGGGTTGCTGTCGATGACGATCCGCGCGGGGGTCGCGGTCGCGTTCCCCAACCGGGAGGTCGCGTGGTTCACGCGCACGCTCTTCTGACGGTATGTATGCAAGTCGGACGGTTTCAGAGAAGCTCCAATCTTCTCCAGGTCCTCGGTCCTCCGGAGGAAGGCGAGATGGCGACCGAAGGGAGGCGCACCGTTCTCTTCGAGGATCACCCGGCCATCTACGTGTCTGTGCGTGCCCGTGTGACGGGCCACTTCCGGCTGAGGCTCGAGGAACGTGGGGGCGATCTGACCCGGCTTGCTCTGGAGGGAGACAGGCTGGAAGCCCACGGATGGCTCCAGGCCGTCCGTGAGGGCGGTTTCAATCTGGTCGTCCCCGGTTTCGGCCAAGTCCGACTACGGGCGGACCGGTACGGGGGCACGTTCGTCGCCGTGACCTTCCTCCCCTCGCCCGCTGGTTGACAGACGCCGCGCCGTGACGGCCCTCACGTCGCCGACCCTTCACGGATCTCGGTACCGCACCGGTGAACGTGTCCTCAGCGATCACCAACGCGCGCTGCTCGAATCCCTTAAGTAGCGGACACGGATGCGCGGCGCGGGGACTATCTGCGGTGCGGGTTCGGGTCGAAATCCACCTCAAAAAGGGGGTCGCGGACCCGGAGGGGGACAACGTCCTGAAGGCCCTGAAGCTACTGGGGTTTCCCGACGTCACCGGGGTCCGCTCGATCAAGGTCTTCGAGATTGAGGTCGCGGCGCGGACCGCGCAGAAGGCACGCGCGTCGGTCGAGGAGATGTGCCGCAAGCTCCTCGCGAACCCGGTGATCCACGACTATCGGATCTTACTCTAGAGAGGGGACGAGTTACCCGCGTCGGTTATCGTCGCTCCCGGCCTAGAGCCCGAGGTAGAATACCCCTCCCGAACTCTCCACGAGCGCGTGCATTCGCCCGACGAAATCCCGCTGAGAGGATGAGAAATCCGTCGCGTCTTGCGACCACGGGATCGTGTTTTCCGAACTCCATGATATCGTGCCAATCGGTGTCGTTTTCCATCGGATGTCCCTCGTGCCGTAGTGGTACATCGCCCTCAGGTTCTTCGTCTCCGAAGAGAGGTCTATTGTAAGGGTAGCGGACGTCACGGCATCCGTGGACACTGTGTATATTTGCCACATCGATCCATCGACGCTGTAAGCATGATAGTGGGAAAGCGGCGGCCGGTTACCATTCGTCGGATAGACAACCAAAGCGTGGGCCCAATGGTTCTCGTCCACCACGACCGTGATCGGTCGAGCGGCCGACTCGGAATGCGACAATATGCTTATCGATCCCTTCACCCACGAATTCCCGTCCCAGATCGCGGCTAGCCAGCTCACGTCCCACGGCAAAGGTTCCGGGTTATAGCCCCGTGCGGCCGACGCCCCGACAAATATGTAATTCCCTAATCCGGCGGAGTAAACGCTGGTGTAACCGCCAATCTTTGGTTGGCCCAAACTCCTGTAGGGAGCCATCAGCGAGATGCGAGTCCAGACCGGGGCCGAGGTGTCCTGGTCGGCGCCCCAGGCGCGGACCTCATAGCTGTACGTGCCATCCCCCCCGACCAGCTCTGAGACCGCTGTAATCACCGGTCGACCGTTGTCCGTCCGCGTGATGCTGAGTCCAAAGTAATTGGCGTAGGTGGTCTGCTCAATCGTTTGGGCTGGGCTCCACATGATCGTCACGGAAGAATCGGGAATGGTACCCCGTCGGTACCGAACGTTCCCGAGGGAGGCGGGGCTGTTCGCCACGAAATAGACAACGAGGAGAGTTCCGATGTCACTGATCCAAAGGCTTGCGGACCCAATTCCGGTATCGATCACAACCTGCGCGTCCGACCATGTGGAACCATCGGGAGAGGATCGGTATACCCAATTGCCACTGGCGGCGGACAGGAAAAAGGCGTAGTGCTGTTGCAGCCCCCGGGGATTGCGGAATACCAGCCGCCCGTTCGTCGGAAAGGTACCGCTGGGATCAACGGGGTTCGGCCCCACCGCAGCCTCGACGACCGGGGACACGGCGGTCAGGCAAAAGATCGCCGCCACAACGGCGGCTGCCAACCCGAGGGACACGTTCGTCGGAAGGTTCCGAGACATGCTCGCCCTCCGGATGCGGGAGCCTCCTGTGGCTTCATAAAGGTTGCTGAGAATTTCGGCGAGCGTTGGGCGAGAATTCATCCAAAGGAGGTCATGCGTAGCCGCCGAGGCGTTGGCGGGGCTCCACCTTCCACGTGGACATGTGGTCCCTGGACATCAGGTCGGACTTCTTCATCTCCCGCTCCGCGGCCTTCACGAAGTCGTCCTGCGTGATGCGGTGCCGCTTCCCCCGCTTCAGGGAACTCCGCATCGCCTGTCGGACGACGTTCAGGATGGATCCGCCGCTCAACGCGTACTTCTTCGCCAAGGCATCGAGGTCCACGTCCCTGCCCATGGGCGCCTCCTTGGGGACGAGCTTGCGCCAGATCTCCTTCCGGGCATCGGCCTCCGGCATCTCGAACTCCACGGCGATGTCGATCCGCCGGTCGAGCGCGCGGTCCATCACCCGTGCGAGGTTCGTCGCGAGGATGCAGACCCCGGCGTGGTTCTCGAGGTGGTTCAGCAGTACGTTCACGTCCCGGTTGGTCCACGGGGCGAGCGTCATCCCGCGCCGGTGGAAGACGGCGTCTGCCTCGTCGAAGAACAGCACCGCCCCGTTCTTCGCGGCCTCTTGGAACACGGCCTCGATGTTCTTCTCCGTCTCCCCGACCCACATGTTCTCGAGCTGCGCGTAGTTCACGATCATCAGAGGCTTCTGGAGGACCCGCGCAATCCCTTCGGCGGTCATCGTCTTCCCCGTGCCGGGCGGACCCGCGAAGAGGAGGGAGAGGCCCTTGTTCTTCCGGATCACCTTCCGCATCCCCCACCGCTGGAAGATCAGTCCCTTGTGCCGGATCTCGACCAGGGCGTCATCGATCGCCTCCTTCGTCTTCGGTGACATCACGACGTCATCGAGGTCGAAGCGGGGCTGGACCAGGGCGTAGAGCTTCCCGCGGTCGGGGCGCTCGTGGAGGTGCTCCTCGAGGTGCTCCATCTCCTCCTCGGACTCGTACACCTCGACGCCCGCCTTCAGGAGCTGGACGATCCTCTCGACGTCCTGGCGTGAGACGTGCTGGCAGGACTGGTTGATCCGCCCGCACTTCGGGCATTTCACAATCCACTTGTCCTTCTCGCCCATGTCAGTACCCCATCCGGTGCACGCAGGCGAAGCCGGGCGCACCAGTCACCCGGCAGAGCAGAGCTATCGTGTCCGCGCTATTTAAGGTTGAGACGACAGGCTCAAGATAGCCCGGCGATGGCGTCCCTCGCAAGCCGGGAAAAGGTAATGTAACGAGGAGTATTTCCAACCGAGGCGAAGAGGTGGGAGAACGGTATGTGCGCCGGCGGTTGCCGTTCCCCCTCCATGAGGTGCGGCTCCTCGAAGCGTCCGACCGGGAGCTCGGATCCATCAGCCAAGACATGGGCCTCGCCCTCAGCGTCGACGAAATGAAGCGGGTCCGGGAGTACTTTCGGGGCCACAAGCGCGACCCGACGGATGTCGAGCTGCAGAGCCTGGGGCAGGCGTGGTCCGAGCACTGTTGCTACAAGTCCTCGAAGGTTTTCCTGAAGGAGTTCATCTTCCCCGTCCAGACGCCGGACGTGATCGACCGCGGGGACGCCGGTGTGATGGCGTTCGACGAGGGCCACGCGTACGCGCTTCGGATCGAGAGCCACAACCACCCGAGCGCGGTCGTCCCGTACGGCGGGGCGGCGACGGGCATCGGTGGGATCATCCGGGACGTGCTCGCGATGGGGGCGCAACCGATCGCCCTCGTGGACCCGCTCCACTTCGGCCCCCTCGACGTCCCGTACGTGAGACTCGCGCCCGGACTCAAGCATCCGAAGTACCTGTTCGGCGGGGTCGTGGCGGGGATTCGCGACTACGGGAACCGACTCGGGATCCCGACCGTCGCCGGCTGCGTGGTGTTCGACGAGGGGTACCTCGGGAACATCGTCGTGAACGTCGGGTGCGTGGGATTCGGGGACCGTGCCCAGCTCCAGAGGAACCGCGTGCGCGAAGCGGGTGATGTCTTCGTCCTCTGCGGGGGCCGGACCGGCCGCGACGGGATCCATGGCGTGACGTTCGCGAGCGTCGACCTCACGGAGGAAGCGGTCGGCGAATGGGAGGCGGGTGCCGTCCAGTTGGGGGACCCGATCATGAAGGAGCCACTGATCCACGCCGTGATCGAGTCGGCGAAGGCGGGCCTCCTCCACGGCCTGAAGGACCTCGGCGGCGGTGGGCTCTCCTGCGTCGTCGGGGAGCTCGCGCTGAACGGAGGTTTCGGCGCGGAGGTGGACCTGGAAGCGGTCCCGCTGAAGGAGGCGGGCCTCGAGCCATGGGAGATCTGGGTGAGCGAATCCCAGGAGCGGATGATGCTCGTCGTCCCTCCGGAAAACATCGAGCGCGTCCTCGGGATCTTCGAACTCTACGATGTCCCCGCAAGCCCCATCGGCCGGGTGATTCGGGAGAAATTGTGCCGCGTCCGGTACCGGGGGGAGACGGTCGTCGAGATGGACCTCGAGTTCTACACGGTCGGGCCCGAGTACCGGCGGCCGGTGCAGGAGCTGCCGGTCCCGACGAAAGCCGCGGACCTCCCGCGGATGCCGCGAGATCTACGGGCGACGTTCCTCGAACTCCTACGGTCCCCGAACATCGCGTCGAAGGAGTCGGTGATCCGGCAGTACGACCACGAGGTCCGCGCGTCCACCGTGGTCCGGCCGCTCCAAGGCGTGATCGGCAAGGCGGCCCATGGGGACGCGGCGGTCGTCAAGCCGCTCGTCGACTCCTGGAGGGCACTCGCGATCGCCACCGCATCCACCGGAGCGTACACGGCCCTCGATCCGTACCGCGGCGGGGCGACAGCGGTCGAGGAGACGTGCCGGAACCTCGTGGCGGTGGGCGCGCGGCCCCATGCGATCTCGAACTGCCTGAACTTCGGGAACCCCGAGCGACCCGACCGTCTGTGGTTCCTCCGGGAGGCGGTGCGCGGGATCGGCGAGGCCGCGGCGGCGTTGGGGGTCGCGATCCCCTCCGGCAACGTGTCCTTGTACAACGAAAGCGCGGCGGGGCCCGTTCTCCCGACGCCCGCGATTCTCGGGGTCGGGATCGTGGAGGATCTCCGGAGGTGCGTCACGTCGGACCTCAAGCGGGCAGGAGACCCGCTCTACCTGGTGGGGACGACGCGGGTGGACCTCGGAGGTTCCGAGTACTATCGCGCCCTCGGGATCGACGGCGGCGCCCCGCCTTCCGTCGACCTTCGAGCGGCCCGGGACTCGATGGAGGGCCTCCTGCGCGCGATGCGGAACGGGACCGTCGCAGCCTGTCACGACCTATCGCACGGCGGGCTCGCGATCGCCGCTGCGGAGATGGCGCTTGGCGGGGACGTCGGCGCCCGCCTCCGACTGGCGAAGTCCGACTTGCGGTTCGACATCGCCCTGTTCTCCGAGAGCAACGGACGGTGGCTCGTCGAGGTCCGCCAGGGGAGGGACGCAGAGTTCCTGGAAGGGATGGCGGGCGTCTCGGTCGCGAAGGTGGGCACGGTGGGCGGGCAAGAGGTGGCACTCGTCCGAGGGGGGGAGGCGGTCCGGGCGGCCCTTCCCGCGATCCGCAGGGCTTGGACGGAGGCGATTCCGAAATTGGCGGTGGTCTCCTGAAGGTCTCCGACATCCGGGTGGGCGTACTGTTCATCGAGGGCACGAACTGTGAGGACGAGTCTGTCGCGTACTTCCGCGTACTCGGGGCGCGCGCAGAGAAGGTCCATCTCAAGCAGCTCACGGGCGACGTCCCGCGGGAGATGCGGCGCCGCCTGGAGGACTATGACATCCTGATGATCCCCGGGGGATTCGCGGCGGGGGACTACGTCCGGGCGGGCACCATCTTTGCCGCCCGAATCAAGTGGAAGCTCCAAGACGGAATCGTTGAGTTCGTTGAGGCGGGCAAGCCCATTTTCGGCGTGTGCAACGGATTCCAGGTCCTCGTTGAGATGGGCCTTCTCCCGGCCCTTGGCGGGACCCTGTTGGAGACGCCGGAGGCCGTGCTCGCGATCAACGATTCGAGCCATTACGAGTGCCGCCCGAGCCTCCTCAAGCAGGAGAACCGCGGCGTCTGCGCGTTCGTCTCCAAAATTCCCCGGGGACGCGTCCTGAAGGTGATCTCCGCCCACGCGGAAGGGAAGATCCTGTTCCCACGGGACCGCGAGAAGAAAATCCTCAAGGAACTCATCCGGAACGACCAGATCGTATTCCGCTATGTCGACGACCGAGGTCGATACGCCGGGTACCCGTGGTGCCCGAGCGGAGCCACGTACAACATCGCCGCCTTGTGCAACCGCGACGGAAACGTGTTCGGGATCCAGCCTCATCCGGAGCGCTGCTTCTTCCGATACTTGCATCCGGATTGGACCCGCGAGGACGGTGGGGACGGCCTCGGCGACGGGGCGCTCGTGTTCCAGAGCGTCCTCGACTACGTCTCTCGGAAGTTCTAGAACGAGAGGCTCACGGACACCTGGACGACCCCGCCGTCGTCATCCATCACGGTGATGATCAGGGTGTACGTCCCCGGCGCGTATGTGTGCGTTTCGCGGACGGTGGCCGTGATCGGGTTCACCTCGGTGCTGGGGTGAGGGTCGGGCGAGACGCCGTTGTTGAAGATCGTCTGTTCCGTCATGGAGCCGTCGCCGTACTCGAACCGGAACGTGAGGTCATCGCTCCCAGGGTCGCTCGCCGTCGCCTCGACGGTCACCCCGCCGCTTGAGAGGAATGGCATCACCGCTCCCGGCTCCCAGGTCCATGTCGTCGGATGACGGACGTTGAACGTGTGGTGCAGTCGAAGCTCGCGGCCGTCGGGGAGGCCGATGACCACCCACACCGGATTCGCCCCATTACGTTGTCCGTTCACGGGGTCGTCGTCGGGGGTGTAGTAGAGGACGACTCGGACCCCGGAGAGCAGGCTGATCCGGGTGAGCGGGATCGTGGCGGACTGATCATCGGGGCTTCCGGGATAGCGAGTTACGCCGACACCCGCGAGCTCGCCGTCCCGGCCTTCGACGGAGAGGCGCACATCGTGCCACTTCTCTCCCGCCACGCGGAGCTTGAAGGAGGCAGCCGCGAAGGCGTCATAGGCGTCGATGCGGGGCGGCACGTTGAGGACATCGACCGAGCGCTCGATGCGGACGCTCCCTCCGTCGTCGTCCGTGATCGTGAGCGAGACGGTGAAGTGGCCGTCGTCCCCATAAACGTGCTCCGCCGTGTCCATCGCGGTGAAGGGGAAAGTCCCGCCGGGGCTCATCGCCGGGTCGGGGCCGATCCCGTCGTTGTAGAACGTGTGCGTGGCGGTCGTCCCGTCGCCGAAGTCCCACGCGAACGTAAGGTCATCGCTGCCCGGGTCCGTCGCGCTCGCCTCGAGGGCGATTCCGTTTCCCTCGTCGAACGTGTACGAGCCGGCATCCTTCAGCGAGACGCTCGGAATCACGTTGGCGATGTCCGCATCGTACGTGGCCTCCCAGACCCCGCCGTCGTCGTCCGTGATTAGAATGTGGATCTCGAAGACGCCGTTGTCCCCGTAGTACTTCGTGCCGCTCGCGACGGTGTCTGCGGGGTCGACATCGGGGCTCGGATACGGGTCGGGGCAGATGGGGTGGCAATCGACGAAGGACGTCTCGCCGGTGCCGTCTCCGAACGTCATGTGGAAATCGATCTCGTCGCTTCCGGGGTCCGTGATGTGGATCGAGTACGCGATCCCGCCGGTAACCCCTTCATCTCCGGCGAGTTGGATCGTCACCTCGGCGGAGGGCGCGACGTTGTACACGATGACATGGGCCGTGGCGGTCGAGGTGAACTCGCCGTCCCGCACCTCCACGACCGGGTCGGCCACGAAATCGTCTCCCCACGTGTGGGTCACGACCGCGTCGGGGCCCCAGTCCATGTCCCAGGTCCCGTCCCCTTCGAAGTCCCAGCGGTACTGGAGCGCGTCACCATCGGGATCGGTCGAGGCGCTCGCATTCAGGACGACGGGCGTGCCCTCGGGGACCGTCGCAGGGGCCGAGAGGATCGCGTTCGGCGGGCTGTTCGTGGTCGTCGTGTCCGTCGCGGACCCCTGCAGGGCCCACTCGGTCGTCGAGGACGCGGTGATCGTCGCCAGATCCGTCGCACCCGAGGGGAGGTCGGGAATCTGCAACTCGAGGAGGATCGGAAGCTCCTGTCCGGGCGCCATCGGCCCGGTCTGCGTGATCTCAGGCTCGCCGGGGTCCAGTACCCCGTTGCCATTCGAGTCCGCGTAGATCGCGGTCGCCCACCCGTGGGCGGACTGCGACTGGAGGGAGAAGTCGTCCATCGCCCCGTTGTTCTTCACGGTGTGGCTGTAGTAGATCGTCTGGTTGTCGTGCGTGTGCAGAGTGTGGTCGGGGAACACCTCGGGGGCGGGACTCACGGTGAGCGGGAGGTCCGTCGTGCTGTAGATCTCGTACGTCGACCGGAGGACGTTGAGGTTGTGGGCATCCATGCCCTGCGCACGGTACCGCCAGAGCCCCGGCTGGAGCTCGTACGTCACGAGGATGTCGGGGTTGCTCGCGGCGTCCCCGATCACGAACTGCTCCCACTCCCGGTTCCCCGAAGGATTGTTGTTCGTGAACAGGTGGGACTGCGGGTCGAGGATGTCGTAGAAGATCGAGGGCGAGACACGGACGTCCGCGTCACTGCTGTCGTCCGCGGGCGCGCCCGGGTTCACGCCCTCTGCGACCGCGGGCCCGGGCCCGTCCGGGTCGGTGTCGGGCGTGTTCGGGTCGTTCGTGTCGTCGGCGCGGTCGTTGTCTCCATCCCAGAACGTGATTGACGGACGCTTCGCCGGGACGTAGAAATAGTACGTGAATTGGCCGTTGTACGAGTTCGCTCCCGGGTCGTTGTGGTCCCCCGGGTTCGGGTCGCCGCTCCCCACGACCGGGTCTCCGCCGTTCTGCGGTCCGGCAGCGAACCCGAAGTCCTGGTCCGCCCCCACGCTGATCTGGCCGGAGGTCCGCACCTTGAAGTTGTTGAATTGCGCCACCGGTACACCGGAGGCCCACCCCGCCTCGAGGCGGTAAAAGTAGTTCCCGGAGGGGGCCTTCGAGTCGTTGTCGGTGGAGTACGACTTCTCGTACCAGTCGTCATTGATGCACTGCGCGCTCGTGATCGTGTCGAGGGGCTTCGCAGTCGTCCCGTTCTTCAGCGGGTCCTTGAAGAGCCGGTAGCTGAACGCTGCGGACCCATCGTCCCACGACGCGCCCACGTCCCCATCGAAGATCCCAACGCTGAACGTCGCGCCTCCCGCGGGTACGCCCACGTAGAGGACGATGGTGACGCCCTCGAGGGTCTGCGAGTCGGAGCCCGCCACACCGAAGAACTTCCCGTCGTCCGGATCGAGCGAGGGGAGGCCGGTCCCGGCGAACGTGGGTTGTGGGCCGGGGGCGGACTGCACGCCCGCCGTCGGGGCGGCATGCGATGTGGGGCGGATTGCCCCCGAGAACGCACTGAAGGTCATCACCGCGGCGATTGCCACTGATAGTGCACTCATTACGACGGAAGAACTCCCCCGCATCGTCCTGACCCCCCGGTCGCTGAAGAAACTCGAGGTGAACATATTGCGGGGGACTCTATTTCAAACTTCCGCGAGGCCTCCCTTCCCCATACCCCGCGCCCCATCACAGGTCCATGTGAAGCTCCACGGCGTCCCCGTCCACGATGTTGAACTTCGCCCGGAGGAACTCCTTCGAGATGACCTCGAGCACATCCGTGTGGTGCGTCCGAATCGGGAGGATCACGGCGCAATCGACCCCCTTCAGCCGGGCTTTGAACACCTTCGCCCCGCCGAACGTACGACCGCCCGCCTCGAAACCGTCGATGGGCGTCCCCCGCTCGCCGTGGAGGATCATCAGCTTCGACAGGTCCGCGCCGGAGACCTTGAGGTTGAGCGTGCCCTCGTACGGTTCGAACCCCAGCTTCCGGCGGAACTGGTCCTTGTATCCCTTCTGCTTCATGTAGAAGGCGCCCTCGCCAAGTCCGCTCATCGCCTTCCCCGTGATCGCCATCCGGTCCCGCGTCTCAAAGATCCGGAGGTAGTCCGCGTACTCCCGCTGGAGGGCTTCGAGACCCTTCGCGGAGATCTTCACCCGCTGCCTCCGGGTCGCGAGGTCTCGCTGGATCAGGCCCTCGTTGAGGAGCTCCAGGATCCGCTGGGACGCGCTCTGCTGGCTCACGCCGAGGGCCTCCCCGAACTCCCGCGACGACATCGAGACGAAGTCCTTCGCCCCGCCGCGGAGCGCGATGTGCTTGAGCGTGTCGATGTGGTACGGCTTCAACGCCCCGGGCATGCCGACGACGTCCCATAACCTTTTCAAAGTTCCTCGATGACGAGGTGGGACCGCGAGCGGAGGAAGATCCGGGGGACGCGCGCCTCGCGGAGCCGCCTCAGGAGGGCCGCGTCGTTCGTGACCACAGCCGCGTTCAACTGGTTCGCCGCCTCGAGGATCGCGTCGTCCGCCTCCCCGGAGACCTCGAATGTCCGGAATCGCTCCGCGAGCTTCTGTGCCCCGCGCGCTTCGCGCGTGCTCTTGGACAGCCCCCGGAGTTCATCCACGACGGGCGACGGGACGAAGATCTCGGTGTCGCCCAGGAGACGACGGAGCTCCGCCTCCAGGTTCACACGGAACTGGAACGGGAGCATGAGCGCGTTCGCGTCGAGGACCACGGCCCGCATTCCCTCGCGGAACGGCCTCGAGGGCCTTCTCCTTTGCGTACGTCGTCCAAGGCGTGCCGCGCCACCGGGGACGGGAACCCGGCCGATGCCTTTAATACATAGTGTTACTATGTCCATCGCAAGCCTATGCAAACTGGGCGAACGGACGGTGTTCGGATGAAGGGCATGATGGCAGTCGTTGCGGTGCTCGCGATGTTGGGTGCCTCGGTCGCACTTGCGGGACTTGCGAGCGCGGGCCAGCCCAGGAGCCTTGTCCCCGTCGTGGAGACCGGCTCGACGGACCGCCTCGGCGGCGGGGATTGGATCAGCGTCCGGGCGGGGGACGCGCGGGTCGGAGTCGTCTACGGAACCGTCGGCCACCCGAACAAGCTCTACGTTTTCGCGGAATACAAGCGGTTCCTCGGCGGCGCCGACATCTACGACAGCCGGGGCAACTACCTGCAGACCCGAGGAATCCCGGTGTACGTGGTGTTCGGGCAGAGTTTCGACCATCTCATAGAGTTCCAGGACACGAACAACGACTCCCTGTTCAACCTGTACCGCTACGGCCGGAACGACACGACCGCGGGAGACCAGCCTGTGAAGGCGACCGGCCTCGTGCGGGCGTGGACCGCCACCGTTCCGTCGGTCGAGCCCGCCGGCAACACGACGTACGTCAACTTCACCGTCGGGACCCCCGACCTCCCCTATGACCTCGTGTGGGACGGGGCCACCTCCCTCCCGCGGCGGGGGACGCCGGCCGACGGCGCCCTCGACCGCCTCAACTTCACCTTCCACCTGAAGGTGGATGTCCGAGAGGTCTCGGGCGAGGTCCCGTGGTTCCGCGTGTCCGTCAGCGACGGGACGGCGCGAACGATCTCCGACGTCCTCTACGAGGGAACGCGCAACTACAGCGGGTCCGCGGTGGCGATGGGCGCGAAGTACGATCACCTGATCGAGGGGTGGGACTTCGCGGCGGTCGCGCAGTTCATTCACGCCGCGTACCGCTCGGAGGCGACGGACAACGGCACGTACCGCCAGCGGGCGAACGACACGATTGCGCCCGACCCCCGGCTCCTCACTCGCGACTACGTATACTTCAACGACGAGTGGGACCGGGCGACGGACATCGTGGGCCGCCTCGTGTGGCGGAGCGACGTGACGGTCGATGGGCGCGCGGAGACGATGCTGTTCCAGGTCCAGGGCGGGGAGCTGTTCCGCGGCGGCTATGACGGGACGCTCTTCCAGGGGTTCGCAGTCATCGGTGCGTACATCTACCCCGCGGGCGCGAGGATCGAGCACGATCCTGGCCTCGACGCGGTCGCGGACCTGTGGAACCTCCCGTCGGCCCTGAACCTCACTCCATTCACCGTGCTCGCTATCCAGGCCATCGTCGCGGCGATCGCCATGGGGGCCGCGATCCTGGTGCGGGCGAAGGGACGGCGGGCGCAGTGACCCGCCTCCCCTTTCTTGTTTGGAGGTGAACGAGTGACGGGGGCGCGGGAGCGGGTCGCGATAGTTTCGGGCATCAAGTCGAGGAGGTAGGAACGATGAGGCAGTTCGGTGGAATGGCGTGGGCGCTGACGCTGGGGTTGACGCTCAGCCTGATTGCGGGCGCGGCGGCGGTCGGCCTGGGCGGGTCGACCAAGGCCCCCACCCCGACCCAGGACATGGGGACGAGCTCGGACATCTCGATGGAGCCCTGGCCGACGACGGATGCGTTGTCGACCCAAATCGCGCGCGAGTATCCGGACGACGGCGGGAACGTGACGATCGGCCTGGCGGTGCGCTGGGGATACCTCGACGACCCTGCGGTGTTGGGACTCGAGGGCCGTTGGCAATTCAACGACACGAAGACCGGCGGGACTTTCGTCGCTCGATGGCACTTCCTCTTCCGGCGGATCGGCGGGCCCATCGAGGGCCGGTTCACGCTGCCCGCTGATGGGAACGGCCAGTTCCGCGGGACATGGACGATCGACGGCACCCGCATGGGCGGGTCCCTGTGGGGCGAGTGGGTTCGCACGAACGCGACCCACGGGTCGATTGACGGGCGGTGGAACGCGACCGGCACGCGGATTGGCGGCGCCCTCGCGGGGGACTGGATTCAGGTCGGCGAGGATGGCGGTAGCTTCCGAGGCCGAGCGGTCGCGGCCCCGAGCATCGACCCCGTCGACTGGGACGGCTCCCTCCACACGACGGATGGAGTGGTCCGGGTCCTGACGACGGTCCGATTCGAGCGCGGAGACGAAATCCTCCCGAGGACGGACCGTCAGACGGTTGCGTGGAACTCCACAACAACCGTGAACTGGGACGGGATCATCTTCGTCCTGCGGATCCCGCAGGGTTCGGTGGCGAATGTCACTCTCACGACCACCCCCGCGAGCTTCGAATGGACCCTCAGAGAGCTCATCGGCCTTCGCGTCCGCGAGCGCGTTGACGATGCGGGACACGCGATCGAAGCCGCGGGCTTCCTCATCGGTCGGCCCCCCGCGGTCGACTACGCGCGGATCCAGGTCGGGATGCGTTGGGGCAACCTGTCCTCGAACGGCACCGACGATCCCGCCAGCGACGTAACGACATGGGACGGCTTCGCGCAGGTCACGTATGGTGGGCTCGCGGTGGAGCGGGTCCTCTCCTTCGAGCGGGGGGACGCCGTCCTGCCGAGAGACAACCGCGTGACCGTCGAATGGGACAGCGCCACCACCACGGGCTGGGACGGCCTCGCCGTCGTCGCGTACCTGCCGCTGGACCACGTCGACGACACGTACTTCACCCTCCACGCGGGGTCGTTCACCCACGTGTTCACGCTGCGGGAGCTGATCGGGGACCACACGTTCGACGCGGGCGGCGGGAACCAGGTCGAGGTCCGCGCGGTGCGGGGCTGAGCTCCATTCGGGGGCCGGAAGCGTTTTCCGGCTCCCGATCCATTTCGTTTCGGGGCGAGGGGAGAGGGGAATGGGGTCTCGCGTCGCAGCAATGGTGCTCGTGGGCGTCGTCTTGGCCGGGGTCGCGGGGCTTCACCCGGACGCGTTTGGGACCGCACCGAGCCCGGCTTCGCCCACCTGCACTCTGAAGTTCCGTCAACCAGGCGGCGCGTGGACCTCGATTACTGCGGTGGGACGCGCGAAGGATCCTACCGACTACTACGACTACTTCAGCGTGAGCGCGCACACGGATTTCGTGGAAGCATACGTGAGCAAGCTGTACTTCTACACGAACACGCTGGACGGGAGGCTCTACTTGTTCTTCCATCATAACATCGACGACGGCGGCTCGCCGGACGCGGCGGTCACCTTCGATTTCTCTCCTCTACCCTCCGGCGTCAACGCGGTCCTCTCGGACGATCCCGGGGAGTTCCGCCTCGGCCGCGCAGTCGAGGGGCAGTGGGAGTTCTTCCTCAACACGGACGGTGGAGTGGTCGGGCCGTTCCCCACGGGGGCGGAGTGGGACTTCACGATCACCGCGACCTGGGGAGGCCCGGACCCGATGCAAGCGTGGCGAGTGGTGGATGGACCGGGGACTGACTTCGCTCTCGACATGGCGAAAAGTGTGGAACTGGCCCGGGCGTGCAACGCCTCCCCCACGGCGGTGGCGGGCGGTCCCTATTCGGGGACCGAGGGTTCCCCGGTCACCTTCGACGCGGGCGGCTCGTCCGACCCCGACGGGGATGCGTTGACGTACTCGTGGGACTGGGACGGAGACGGCGTGTTCGATGAGGACACGTCCTCGGCGACGGTCCAGCACCTGTGGACGGACGACTTCGTCGGGTCCGTCACGCTGAGGGTCTCGGACGGCGAGCTCTCCGCGACGGCGGTCGCGTCGGTGAGTGTCGTCAACGTGCCCCCCAAGATCACCGTCGAGCCACTGCCGGCCATTCCATTGTTCGAAGGCGGCTCGCACGGCGTCGACATCCGCGTGGACGACCCCGGTGCAGACGTGATTACGGTGGAGTGGACATCGGAGGGGTTGGGGTCCGCCGTCCACACCTTCTTCACGGGCACCTCACCCACGAGGATCCGAGACCGCTTGGCGGGGATCTTGGGAGACGATGGGGCCTACGCGGTGGCGGTGTCCGCAAAGGATGACGACAGCGGCGTCGACTCAGTGGAGACGACACTCCCGATTGCAAACGCCGCGCCGAGCGCGACGGTCCAGACGTCGCTCGATTCGGTGGGCGTCGCATTCCGCATCG
>VBMI01000046.1 GCA_005878955.1 Methanobacteriota archaeon | reverse complement strand
AGGCCCGGATCCGCCGGCTCTCGCGGTACTACAAGAACGAGGGGGTCCTCCCCGCGGACTGGGACTACTCCCGCACCCTCGCGGAGCTCCAGGTGAAGTGAGGCGGGGGCCATGGCGCGGAGCCTGGCGGACTTCGTCCCGAAGGAACTCCTCGACCGCGTCCGCAAGGGCGTCGCCCTCGTCGAGGGCGTCTCCCACGTCCGCATCCTGGGCCACTACGACCCGGACGGCACGACCTCCGCCGCGGTCCTCGCGCGGGCGATGACCCGGGCGGGGAAGGCGTTCCACGCCTCCACCTCCACGGTGATCGACGAGCGCCTCGTGGCGCGCCTGAAGGAGGAGACGAACGAGCTCGTGATCCTCAGCGACATGGGCTCGAACCAGCTCGACCGCGTCGAGGGCCTGCCCTGTCCCGCGATCGTCCTCGACCACCACGCGCCCCCGCGGGACTCGGAGAAGGTCGTCCACGTGAACCCCGCGCTCTTCGGCATCGACGGGACGCGGGAGGCGTGCGGGGCCACGACCACCTGGCTCCTCGCCCTCGCCCTGGACGAACGGAACTGGGACCTCGCGGGCGTCGCGATGGCGGGCGCGATCGGGGACATGCAGCACCTCGGGGGCTTCGCCGGGATGAACGCGGCCCTGTTCGAGGAGGCCCTCGCGCGCAAGGTGCTCTCGCGGGAGCGCGGGCTCGCCCTCGTCTCGGCGCCCGTCGGGGAGGCGCTCGCCCGGTGCATCGTCCCGTACTTCGTCGGGGTCTCGGGGCGCCCGGAGGGCGGGCGGCGGTTCCTCGAGGAGCTGAAGATCGATCCCCAGGTCCCGCTCGCGGAGCTCGTCCCGGAGGAGCGCCGGCGGCTCACGTCCGCCCTCGCCCTCCAGCTCCTGAAGCAGGGCGCGGACGCGGAGGCCGTGGAGGCCCTCGTGAAGGAGCGGTACTGGGCGACGCCCGACGACGTGTTCGCGGACGACCTCAGCGCGTACGTGGACGGCTGCGCCCGCCTCGGGTACGAGGGGCTCGGGCTCTCCCTGTGCCTGGGGGACAAGGAGGCGTTCGCCCGGGCGGAGGCGATCCGGAAGGAGTTCGACGACCGCCTCTTCGCGTACCTCCACAAGCTCGAGGCGGAGGGGCCGTTCGCGAAGAAGCACATCCAGTTCTTCTACACGGACGAGGCGTCCCTCGCGGGCTCGGTCGCCCAGATCGGGATGAACTACTTCCTCGACCCGCTGAAGCCGACCCTGGGGCTCAGCGTGATGGACCGGAGCACGAAGGTCTCCGCAAGGGCCACGAAGCCCTTGGTCGCGAGAGGGCTCGACCTCGCGGTGGCGCTGCGGGAGGCCGCGCGCGAGGTCGGCGGCGAGGGGGGCGGGCACAACATCGCGAGCGGGGCCACCGTCCCCAAGGGGAAGGAGGAGAAGTTCCTCACGCTCGTGGACGAGACCGTGGGCCGGCAGCTCGCCCCCAAGCCGGAGGCCTAGGCGGGCCGGGCCCGCAGTTCGCCGAGCACCGTCCGCACGAGCCCCGCCAGGAGGTCCTCGCACGCCTCGCTGGAGGTCGGGTCGGGGAGGTCCCGGTAGATCGTCGTGAGCTCGCCGAGAGACCGAATCCCGTGGCCCGCGGCGAAGTCCGACGCGAGCCCCCGCAGCGGATCGTCCCCTTCGAGGAGGCGATGGCGGTCGAGGTTCCCGATGGAGAACGCGATGTCGAGCGCCCCGAAGACCTCGTCCCAGCGGTCGCCCGCGGTCCGCGTCGCGTTGCGGGCCCATTCGCCGAAGAACTCTCGGCTCCGCGCGCCGACCATCAACGGGATCGCGTAGTCGTCCGCGTAGATGTCCTCGACGTGGCCGATCGCGGATCGGGCGACCCGCGGGAAGCCCCTCGCGAACGCGCGGGGCACCGTGACGCGGGCGAGGGCCCGGTCGTGGACGGTCCTGTCGTGGGACGGATGGCCCGCCTCCGTGCGGACGATGTGGCCCATCTCGTGGGCGATGAGACCCGAGGCCATCGCGCTCTCCGCCGCCTGCAACGAGACGTGGATCAGGTGACCCCGCCCCGCGCGGGACTGGGTCGCGCCCATGATCGGCATCGGCTCGACGACGAGGCTCACGGGCCAGGTCGGGGCGTGGCCCGCCTTCGCGTACGCGGCCTCGACCGCGTCGTAGGCCGCCCGCACCTTATCCAGGTCCGCCCGCCCCGTGGCGTCGCGGATGTCCTGGTGCGCCTGACTCCCCCCGCGGCTAGTACCCGTCGAGGAGCTTCGACACCTCGCGGGTCTCGAGGTCCATCTTCACGACGGGGGACTCGACCACCTCGATGTTCCGCTCGAGCAGGGCGAGCTCCTTCTCCTCGAGGGCGTCCGGCGACACGGGCAGGAGCACGATCGCCTTCCGCTGCATCACGAACTCGTTCACGTGCTCGACGAACATGAGCGTCTGGAGGAACCCGTTGTTGATCGAGAGGTACTCGAGCCCGTCGAGCAGGACGGCCGCGACGCCCTGGTTCTCCTCGACGAAGCCAGAGATCAGCTTCGCGAGGGAGCCGATCGCGGTGGGGTTGTGGTAGTCCTCGCCGGGGGTGTGGCTGAGCCAGATGATCCGCCCGTCCTGGATCCCCCGCTCCCTCCGGACGCGCTCCGGGTACTGGCGGGTGATGATGAGCCCGGGGGTGCCGCCCCGCGTGAGCATCGCGAACAGCCGGTAGCTGAGGTCCGGCTTCTTCTCCTTGATCAGGTAGCACGAGCCCGGCGCGAGCGGTACGGCAGCGGGGCTGTTGCTCATGCTCTCCACCGTCGACCCCATGCTGCCCCTCGGCCTCGCCCGGGTTCCCATCCCGCTACCCTACATCGCCTTACGTCTTTTTAGCGTTGTCTCAATATTATCAGAAAGGACCTTCGCGGGAATCCCGGGTAGGGAGATCATCGTCGTCTTCCCGACGACGCCCTCGCCGCTCTTCTTCGCGTCGATGAGGCCCATCGCGTCCAGGTCCTGCAGGTACTTCCAGAACTGCGTGTGGGCCCGCCGTTTCTCGTGGAACTCCTCGCACACGAGACCGTACGCCTCCTCCGCGTCGCCCGTCGTGATGTACGTCTTCCTCCGGATCTTCCGGGCGATCCCGAGGAGCACGAGGCGCTGCGGCTTGTCGAGCTCGTTCAGGCGCTCCTGGAGGTCGCTCTGGGTCACCCCCGCCTTCGCGGTGCGCACGTTCTCCGGCGTCACCTCGCCCGCGAGCTCCTCGTCCGCGAGGCTCCCCGCCCGCTCGAGGATGTCGATCGCGTACCGCGCGTCCCCGAAGTCGGAGGCGATGTCCGCGATCAGCTCCACGACGGAGTCGTCCACGGTCCCCGGGTGGAACGCGAGGCCCACCCGGATCTTCAGGATGTCCCGCAGCTCCCCGTCGGAGTACTTCGGGAACTCGACCGCGTTCGTCCGGCGGAACGTGCTCATCGCGGCCGCGTCGAGGAGGTCGAGCGCCTCCCGCCGCTGGGAGATCAGGACCAGGGAGACGTTGCCCTTCCCCGCCTCCTCGCCGAACCGCGAGAATGTGTACACGAGCTCGGACCCGCTCTTCTTGAGGAGGACGTCGACCTCGTCGAGGATGACGACCAGGTGGACCTGCTGCTTCTCGATCCACTTCCGGAGGGAGTCGAGCTTCTCGGGGATCGAGAACCCGCGGTCCGGGAACCTCGCGTCGAAGTGCTTGAGGATGTGGAGGAGCACGGCGTCGTCCCCCATCTTCTGCCGGCAGTTCACATGCACGTGGTCGAGCCCGCGCCCGTGCTTGTTCGCGTACACCCGGAAGTCCTCTAAGAACCGCTTCGCGGTGTGGGTCTTCCCCGTCCCGACGGGGCCGTACAGGAACGCGTTCGCCGCGATCCCGCTGTCCCCGACGGGGCGGAACATCGAGAACAGCCGCTGCATCTGCGCGTCCCGGTGCGGGAGCTTGTCCGGGACGTAGTCGAACGAGACCTTCGCCCGGTCCTTGAACACGGAGGGCCCCGTCCGGAAGCTCATCTCGCGTTGATACGAGGGAACGCGAATAAAGCTTTGGCGGGCGGCTCCATCGCCGCCGCGATGGCGGCGCCGGACACGTACTTCTGCTACGCGTGCCTCCGCCGCCACCAGACGGCGTCCGTGACCGGCCGCGGGCACCGCCGGTTCGACATCGACGCGGACGCGTCCACGTCCGCGGTCCAGGCCCACATCCGGGAGTTCGATCTCCAGACGAAGGGGGTCGACGCGGCGTTCCGGATCCTGGGGTTCCGCGGGGTCGAGATCCACCCGCCGCGGTTCGGCCGCGGGTGGCCCCCGCGGGAGGAGGTCGAGCGCCGGTACCGGAAGCTCGTGAAGCGGCACCACCCCGACGCGGGCGGGGACCCCGAGGCGTTCCGACGGGTCCAATGGGCGGTCGAGGTCCTCCGGAGGTATCGCCCGCCGGAGGAGTACCGGGCGGACCGGGACCCCCGCTGACCCGATCGTCCCGGTCCCGATGCGGGCGCCGATATTCTTATGCCGAGGCCCTCGCATGGACTCCATCCCTCGCCTCTTGAAGAGGTGCCCGGTCCGTGGCGATCGACCTCAAGGTCCAGCTCTCCGCGTTGTCCATCGACGAGCTGCGGGAGCTCGCGGACTCGACGAAAGTGGATGCGACCGCCCTCCAGACGAAGGAGGACCTCGTCGAGGCCCTCGCGAAGAACGGCGTCGCGCCGAAGCCCCCGAGCCTCGAGCGGCTCCTCAGCGTGATGAAGCTCAAGGACCTGCGCGACCTCGCGGCGCGCCATGCGGTGGAGGTGTCCAAGCTCCGGAAGAAGAAGCAGGTCGCAGGGGCGCTCGTGACGAGCCCCGCCGCCCAGTCGATCTACGACGAAGTCCGGCCGCAGCTCGAGGCCGTCGCGGCGGTGCCCCCGCCGAAGCCCACGCTTCCCCCCATGGAGGACCCCGAGGCGGACATCCAGCTCTACGCGAGCAAGAACGCGGAGGTCGACCTCGGCCGGTCCGAGGACCTCCTGGACCAGGCGAGGATGCGGTTCGAGGAGCGGAACTTCGAGCGGGCGACGACCGCCGCGGACGAGGCCGCGGCCCTGATCCGGTCGAACGCGGAGTCGCTCCTGCGGTCCTCGTGGGCGTACGCGATCCTCTCGTGCCAGCGGCTCATCGAGGACTGCGGGAAGGCGGGCCGCGAGGTGGACGAGGCCGCCGCGCTGCTCCTCGACGCGAAGCGGGCGTTCCGGACGAACGACGTCGTCGCGATGCCTCCGCTCCTCGGGCGGCTCGAGGAGGTCTCGCGGAACCTGTACAGCCAGGAGATCCAGCGGGCCCGCCAGGAGATCTACCGCGTCCAGGAGAAGATCGGCAACGTCGCGAAC
>VBMI01000106.1:14674-17122 GCA_005878955.1 Methanobacteriota archaeon | reverse complement strand
TTATTACCCTTTGTTCACGGACTCCGCGGCACGCGCGGCGCGAATCGCCTCGAACTCGATGTCGAACTGCTTGATCGCCTTCACCATCATCCCGAGGAGGAGCCCCGCGACGAGCCCCCCCGGGACCCCCGTGAGGATGCGAGTGGCGTTCGTGCTCTCGTAGTGGGTGACGCTCGCAAATAGCTGGGTCGTTCCGTCCACGGCGATCGGGAGCAGGCCCAGGAGCACGACCAGGATCGCGAACTTCTCGGGCCCGATCCGCCGCGCCCACCGCTGGATCCCCCGGGGGAACGCGTTCGCGATGCCGCCGCTCGCGGTCGAGGCGGGCGGGGTCATCATCGCCCAGAACAGGCCGAAGATTCCGAAGAGGTAGAGGCTCGTCATGCGGGCGTCGATCGGCATCTGGTTCCCGTTGATCCACAGGGAGCGGGACCAGAGCTGGTGGCACTGCGCGTCCCCCACCGTGTAGATGACCTTCGCATACCAGTTGAAGGCCGGGGTCTGATACATCGACCAGTGGTCCACTACATTCGCCCCGCCCGTGGTGAACTCAAACGTCCTGGGCGCGATCGTCAGGGGCGCGATGAACAGGGAAACCGTCCAGAAGGCCGTGAGGGCGAAGAGGACGAGGAGGGACCGACTCCACCGCATCTTCGACCAAATCAGGCGAAGTCCGGTCACGCGGCGATAAGTCCGGCCCGGCGTAATGAAGCTTTTGCAGGACGTATCGAACTAGGGATCGTGCGTTTTCTGCCCGCCCATCACATCGCGAATCGGGCAGGGTTCTTGTCGAACGTCGCCTTGCAGCCCGCGGAGCAGAAATGCCACGTCTTTCCCCCGCTGGAGGACGTGAACTTGGCGGCCTTCTCATCGACGTTCATTCCGCACACGGGATCCTTTGCCATGGGCACCGAACCGCGGGAGGAGCACGGTCCGATATGAACCAATCGTCGTCGTTCTGACCGGGCGGGACGTCCGGGCGGCCCCCGAGCCCAGGGGATCCCCGCCAAGTCCTCGGAAGCCCCTGGACTTGCACATCAAGGCCTGGTGTACGCCCGCACACACTTGGTGCAGCGCGAACCGCCCCCGTTTTCCCCCCGACCCGCATGGCCGGAGGAGACGCCGCTGCCGCGGCGGGAGAACGGGTTCGGTGGCGCTCGCCCTGGAGCCGCCAGAGCTGACCATCCAGCAGCGGGAGCCCTTCAACGCCGGCCCTCCCCTTCGGTCCCTCGTGCAGAGGTTCACGACCCCGAACTGGCTCTTCTTCTCGCGGAACCACGGCGCGCTCCCGAAGATCGACCGCGAGGACTTCCGGCTGTCTGTCGGCGGGCGCGTCGGTCGATCGATCGACCTCCCCCTGGACGACCTCCGCCGGCTCTTCCCCGAACGCACCGTGACCGCGACGCTGCAATGCGCCGGGAACCGGAGGCGGGAGTTCGCGAAAGGATGTCCTCGAGTGGGCATCGCCGGACCCGGACGCCGCGCACGTTGGCTTCACCAGCCTCGGCGTTGCGACAATCGACGATGCGCGCGTCCCGTTCGGCGCCTCGATTCCAATCCGGAAGGCGCTGTCTCCGGAGGTCCTTCTCGCGTACGAGATGAACGGGGAACTCTTGCCGCCGGTTCATGGCGGGCCGCTCCGGGCGGTCGTGCCCGGGTACGTCGGTGCCCGGAGCGTGAAGTGGCTGTCCCGGGTCGAGGTCCTCGTGGAGCCCTCGTCGAACCCGTTTCAAGCCGTCGCCTACAAGGTCCCGGCAAACGGCGGGGACCGGTCGATCATGGGGCGCTCCCCTGCTGGACCCCTCGGGGACCTGGGGGTGACGAGCGCGATTTGCGTGCCGGACGAGTCGTCGAGGGTCCCCCCGGGGGCGACCGAGGTTCGCGGGTACGCGTACGCGGGTGGCGGGCGACACGTCGTGTGCGTCGAGGTCAGCGCTGACGGGGGACGGTCGTTCATACCTGCACGATTTCTGGACGCGCCCTCCCAGTGGGCGTGGCGTCGATGGAGCTGCGAGTTCGAGCTTGAGCCGGGATCGTGCGAGTTGGTTGCGCGGGCGATCGACTCCAGCGGCGCGATGCAACCCGAGCGGGTCTCGGACGTTTGGAACCCGAAGGGGTACGCGAACAACGCGTGGCACCGGGTTCACGTTCTCGTCACCCGATGAGGTCATCTTAGTTCCGGCGCAGGGGGTCTCACGACCGATCAGGTCACCGTGACTCGCAGCCGGAGGAATCGATATGGGCTCCCCCCCGGCGGGCCGACATGCAGGAGGAATTTGAGCGCGTACTCGCCGGGTTGATCGATGCGGAACGGGAAGGAGTACCTCGATTCGGATCCGGCGTCGACGTGCAACGGGACCGTCGCGAGCGTCAGATTGCCGGTCTCGATGCCCCCGTTGATGGTCGCGTTCACGATTGTGATCGTGTAGTCGATCCCCCCCGATTCAT
>VBMI01000106.1:0-14582 GCA_005878955.1 Methanobacteriota archaeon | reverse complement strand
CAACGACGAGGGCGATCCCGAGGCACGCAACGAGAGCCCGCTCGAGGCTGGAAAGGCCCCGCCAGCGGAGGGGCGAGAGTTCGACCTCCAGCCGTAAACGCCGGTCGGGCGGCAGCGCGTTCCGCCGGACATAGGCGAGGGCACACCCGCCAATGGCGATGAGGTCGAGGAGGGCGAGCACGGGTCCGATGCGGATTCCCCATGGGGCGTAGTTGGAGAGGACCCCCACGAGGGCGACGACCGCAAGGCCCAGCCCGAGGCTCAGGGTCGTCCGCTGGAGCCAGCCAATGCCGCCGTTCCCGGGGAACAGGACCGCGACTAGGGCATATCCCGGAAGGAAGAGCACGAGGACGACGCTCGCGACGAACCCCGCAATCCCCCCGATGCCCAGGAGGGCGACCGGGGTCAGCACGGCGGCCAGGCCCGCCACGACGAAAAGGTCGCCCGGCCGGGCGCGGAACCCCAGTCTCATCCTTCCGAGCCCAGTGTCCGGGACGTAAAAAGAGTTGTGTCGGAAGGTGTTACATCCGGTGCGCAATACTTAACCCCCGGGCCTGGGTGGCTCCCGCGACATGGTTATCGGGGAAGCCCAACCCGGGGGTGCGCTTCGTTGACGTCCGCCGCGAGCCAGGAATACTGGGACGGCCGGTACGAGGGGGTCCTCCCGAAATTCGACGAGACGGCGATCGGCTTCCAGGATCTGTACGAGCGGTACCTCCCGCGAGGGGGCACCTGCTTCGAGGTGGGCTGCTATCCCGGGCGGCATCTGATCTACATGGGCAAGAAGTTCGGGTACACCGTCAACGGGATCGATTGGGTCCCGGAGGTCCAAACGGTGACCCCGGAGTTCCTCCGGCGGCACGGGGTGAAGGTCGGACAGTTCTACAACGAGGACTTCGAGAAGTTCGAGTCCGACCGGCAGTTCGACGTGGTGTACTCTCTCGGTTTCATCGAGCATTTCTGGAACTTGGAGCAGATAATCGAGAAGCACATCGCGCTCGTCAAAGAAGGCGGGACTCTGTTCCTTTCGTGTCCGAACTTCCGGAAGTTGCAGTTCGTATTCCACCGGGTGTTCGACTCCAAGGATCTGCGCGCCCACGTCGTGGAGACGATGGACCTCGCGCGCTGGCGGAGGGTGCTCGAGCGAAACGGAATGGAGGTCGTCCGCGAGGGGTACTACCGGAACATCGGCTTCTGGACGCGACCGGAGGCCGCCGTGGGGTTGCGGGGATCCATGAGCGGGTCCCTCGTCCGCGTCGCCGACCATCTCGATGGTCACTTCCGGGTGCCGAACCGGTGGCTGTCGCCGCACATGTACAGCATCTCCCGCAAGGTCCGCAGCGACCGCGCACCGATGCGCCAGCGTGCCGCCGAGTGAGATGTCCGAATCCCCCAGTGGTTTGGAGATCGAGGACCGGAATCTGCCCGTCAATCCCTTTTCGCCCGAGAGACGCGTTCACCGGAGGCGCGAAACGCCGTTGAGCGAGAAGGGGAAGATGATGGAAGAGATGCTTGGGAGCCTCCGGGGCGATCCCCTCGGAGTCCAGTTCCTTCCCCAGTGGTTCTGGTCCTTGCTCCCCCGCCACGGCCCGCTCGAGGACCGGCTCCCGTGGATGAATTTCCGCGCGATTCGGTGGCTGGATTCGTACCTCCGGTCGGACATGGACACGTTCGAGTTCGGAGCCGGAGGTTCGACGCTATTCGTCGCGCGGCGCGTCCGGAGGATGACCTCGATCGAGCACGACCGCCATTGGCATGGGCTCGTGGCCGACGCCCTGAACGCCGAGCGCGTCACAAACTGTGACCTTCGACTCGTCGAGGCGGAACCCGACCCCTCCGCGGCGGAGGTGCCGTATGGACCCGCGAGCTTCAGCTCCTTGACGCCGGGGGCGAGGGGTCTCCGCTTCGAGAGGTACGCGCGGGCGATCGACGGGCAGCCCAATCGCTCGCTCGACCTCGTCCTCGTCGACGGGTACGCGCGGTTCTCCTGCGTCGCCCGCGCGATCCCCAAGGTGCGCCCTGGTGGATACTTGATGTTCGACGACACGGACCTGAAGAAGTATCGGGAAGCGGTGACGTACCTCGACCGGTTTCGCCGGACCGATTTCATCGGGCTCACCCCGTTCCAGCGGAACCTTCGGCAGACCACGATTTGGCGGCTCTGAGAACCCGCCGCATTTTTTTGCCCGCACTCGGAGATTTTTAGCGGAACAGGGCCCCTCTCAGCGCGTTCCAGACCACGAGCCGGTCCTCCCGTGACATTCCACGGATGCCCCACAGGGCCCCGAAGTACACACCCGCCCCCAAGAGGACCCCCGTCCACAGGGACAGCCCGGGGATCGCGAACAGTACCAGGAACATCAGGCTCGCAGAAAGGGTGGACTTGACCATCGCATCCCAGGCCCCCAACGGGGCGACGTAGTGCCGGACGGCGAGCCCGCCGAGACTCGCGGTGAGGATCCGAGACACGAGGAACGCATACGCGACGCCCATCGGTCCGAGGCTCGGAATCAACACGATGCAGAGAGCGATTGTGACCGCGGCACCGGCGGTGCCGATGTACAGCTTCTGGACGGCGTGGCCCGTCGCTGCGAGGGCGGGTCCGATCCCCATCGCGGCAGTCTCGACCGCGAAGCTCAGGACGAGGACGCGGAAAATGTTCGCCGACGCCTCCCCCGCCGCTCCATAGAACGTCGTGAGGATCGCATCCGCATAGAACCAACCGCCGAACGCGAGCGGCACCCCGAACACGAACGACAGTCTCTGGATTCGATGGAGTGCGGAGGAGAGTTTCTCCCGGGACTCCGAGCCCATGCGGGACATCATCGGCAGGGCCGCGAGGCTGACGATGCTCAGGAAGGAGAACATCGCGAGCAATAGCGTGAACGCGGCGTTGAACAGTCCGGTGGACTCCTCGCTCTGCAAGAGGGTCAGGAGAACGACGCCCGCGGTGTACGTGAACGTCCCCACGGCGTTGAACAATCCGAAGGGCATCGCGATCCTCAGGATCTGGCGCAACTCCCTGAGATCGACGTTTCGAGTGAACCAGACGAACCTGCGCCTTGCGACGATGATCGAGAGGGCAAGCGCGATGAGGCTCCCCCCGAGGAACACCAGGGAGACCTCCAGCAGACCGTACCCGAACCAGAGGGCCAGGAGGACCACTCCGATCGTGATGGACCGTTCGACGACCGTGACGAGGGCGGCGTATTCGAGCCGCTCGAACGCTCGGAAGATGGCCGTGAAGGTGCCCGCGTAGCTCGTGACGACCGTCGAGGCTCCCAGGATCAGGGTGACCGTCCTCGCGAACGGGTCGTCCAAGACGAGCTGGGTCGCGCCCCACAACCCCACGAAGGCGACGACGGCGAGGAACACGCGGAACAGCGAGACGAGCGTGAGGTACCGGCTCGCCTTCGAACGGTCGGCGGCGACCTGTGTTGCGATCGCCTCATCGAGCCCGAGGGTCATCAGGAGCAGGAACCAGCTCGGGAACGCGAACCCGAAAACGTACATCCCGTACCCAGCGACGCCCAGCTTCCGGAACAGGACGACGGACGCGGCGAGGGTGAGGACCTGAGCGATCAGCTGCGACAGTGCGGTAGACCCGAAGTTCCGACCGAACCGGTGCGCATCGCTCTTCATCGGCCACGCGCCGCCGACGGTCGACCGGCCATCCGCCCGAGCTCCCTCGCCTCCGACGTTCACGCGGGCGCCTCCAGCCGTCCCTCACCGGTCGGGATGCGCCCGAGGCGGCGGAGCGTCGTCAGGATCGCAGCGAGGAATCCCATCGCTTGGTCCATCGGCGTGAAGCCGTTGAGGATGCGGGCGCGTGCCGCCCGCCCCATCCGGTCCCGAAGTCCCGGGTCCTCGATCAACCGGACGAGCGCATCCCGGAGCTCGTCGGGGTGGGCCCGCGGCACGATGATCCCCGAGACCCCGGGCTCGATCAGGTCGGGCGCCCCCGCCGCCCCATCCGACGCGACGACCGGAAGTCCCGCGCTCATCGCCTCGTTCAGGACGAGCCCCCAGATGTCCCGGCGGGTCGGGAAGACGAAGATGTCCGCGGCCCTGTAGTATTCGGGCAGACGGTCGTCCGGCGCGTAGCCGGCGATCGATACGCTCCCGCTCAAGGAAGGCTCGCGGGCGATCCTTTCGTCCAAGGTGTCCCTCAGCGGGCCCTCTCCGAGGATCAGGAGGTGCGCGTTCCGCCGCGCGGGGTCCAGGGCCCGGAACGCGCCGACGAGGTCCGTGATGCCCTTCATGTACGTGAGCCGCCCGACGTAGAGGCACAGGACCTTGTCCGGGAGGCCGAGGGCCGTCCTCGCCGCCCGCTTCTCCTCGGGGGAGCGGGGAGGGGCGAAGCGGTTCACGTCGACGGAGTTCGGGGCGAGGAAGATGCGATCCCGCGGGACCCCCAGCGCCAGGAAGTGGTCCCGCGACGCCCGGCCAGGGACGATCACCCCCTCGGACCTCTGGACGAGCTTCCTCGCGAGGAACGGCACGCGTCTCCCGATGAGGGAGTCTCCGAGGGAAATGCTCTCCGAGCTCAGGAGGTACGGGACCCCGCTCCCCGTGAGGGCCAGGCCCGCCGCGAGGCACGTGGGCTGCTCGTACCCGCCGAGGATCGCGAAGTCGGGCGGTTGCCGGGAGAGCCTCCAGACCATCCCCGGGTTGAAGTGCGCGGTGGCAATCTCATGGTGGGATAGGTCCAAGCCCCAGTCCCGGAAGATCCGGACATCGGGGGTGTGACGCGGGGGGTCCCACTTCCGGTTCCGCTCCATCGTCGTCATGAGCCACTGCTCGAAGTGGATGAGCGGGGACCCTTGGAGGATCTCGAGGGTCGGCAGACGATACGGGGCCAGGATGTTCGTGATCCGGACCACGCGGGGGGGCGCCCATGGCCCAGCTCCCCAGGGCGGTCCCGACGTCCACGGGCCGCCGCCGATCTCGGAGTCGACGCCGGTCCGCGCTATCTCCCCCACCCGAGGAACCGGCGCGGGCGGACGGGGGTCTGTCTCCAGGGCGGGGGTGCGAGGTCCGTCGGGTTCGCCCGCCGACCACCGGTCGGGAGGATGCTGTGCCGGGCGGTTTGGCCCCCACAGAGCCCGCCCCGCTCTCTCCCAAGCGGCGGCGCCGCCAGGCGCGCGTGCGGAACCCCCTCCCGCAAACGCTAGGGCCTCGCGGGCCGAGAGCGGACGACGGAAGACGAGTACCGCGGCAATCTCCCCGAGGAAGGGGAGGTGGAACTGACCTTCGTGCGACTCCTTGCCAACATACCCTTCAATCGGTGTGCCCGGGTTCCAGACGCCGAACGCCCGACCGGGAGCGCGGGCGCCGTTGACGTAGATCGAGATGTTCCGGACGTCTAGGGGCGTCCCCCGCCGCCCGGAGAACGTCGCGACGAGGGCCGCCCACTCCCCGACGGGGACCACGCGCGGGTCCGACTCGAACGCGTCCCCGCGGGTATCCGAGAATCGGAAGCGGTCGTTCTCGTCGATCCACAGCGTGTACAGGTCGTCGTACGCGACGATGTGCTGGTGCACCCCTAGCTGGGCGAATCGGACCCACGCCGCGAGGGAGATCGGACCCCGGATGTGGAGCTTCCGGTCGAACGGGAGCCCGACGTAGTCCGATGCATCGCGGAACCCCCGGGCGAGCCCGAACGGGCCTTCGACGAGTTCCGTGCCCATGAGCGTCCCGTCGTTCCCCCTCCCGGACAGGTCCTTCAAGGCGCCCCGTGGCGTGAGCGTCCTCATGTCGTACGCGAGGACGAGGCCGGCCCGCGAGATTTCCGGGCTCCCCGTCGGAAGGTGCTCTGAGACCCCCGCGAACGTCACGCCGAGTCGGCCCCCGGAACTGCGGCGTGTCCCGTCCTCGCGAAGTAGGGGACTCGCGATCACATGTACCCGAGCTCTCGGAGTCGTTCCATGATCTGCTCCTTGTCCTGCGCGCGGCCCGCCCGCTCCGGGGTGTTGTCGAGGTCCTGTTCCCATGCGGGGGCCTCGCCCACCTTGCGGGAGTCGAACTTCCCGTCGAAGGACCGGAAGCCCCGGTCGTAGAGCGGATGCCGCGGGAGGCCGAGGCGGAGGGTCTCGGCCCACACCTCCCGCTCCGCGAAGTGCAGGATCGGGTGCACGCGCACGTGCGGCGGATCCGATCGCGGGCTGACGAAGCGCTCTCGAGAGCGGGCCTCGTCCTCGTCCCAGCGGATCCCCGTGACGACGCAATCGAACCCGTGGGCTCGGATCGCGTCGTTCATGGGGACCGTCTTGAGGAGATGGTTCGCGACCAGGTTTCCGAGGGCGAAGGGGAACGTCCGCTCGCGGTACCCCGTGCGCCCTCGTTCCGAGCGACGATCGATTGCAGCTTCCACTCCGCCACGACCTGGTCGAAGAGCTTCCATGTCTCGTCGAAGTGCGTGCCATGGTCGATGAACAAGATGGGCGGGTACGGGAGGCCCAACTCGTCGCATGTCGACCGCACGAAGGCGAGGGTGAGGGTGCTGTCCTTCCCCGCGGTCCACATCACGACGGGACGCTCGAACTGGTTCAGGGCGTCCTCGACAACGATCGACGCGATCCTGCCCTTCGCTTCCAACGACAGGCCGTCCCGCGCGGGCACGAACGCAGGGACTGCGGTCTGCTCGGTCTTCAGAGTGCTCATTGGGCAATCTCCCCGGGGAACGGACTTTCTTGGCGGTATTAAAGTGCCATGCGATGGAAGGTGACGTTTGGTTGCACTTGTGATATCTTTGTGGCATGCCCTGTCGGAGGCTGGCGGGCGCGCGTGTTAAGTGCGCGGGCCTCCATCGTGCGAGGGTGGCGGACTCCCGACGGTCGGTTCAGGATCCGGGCTCCGCTCCTCCAGTAAGGGGGCGTAGGGGGGTCGCTCCCAGGGTCCGTGTAGTGTTGTACGCGAAGGGGTTCCCTCCGACGGAGACAGGAGGTCCGGTCGAGGTCGCGTACCGCCTCGCGCGCGAATTCGTCCGGTCGGATTCCCTCGAACTGACCCTCGTCGTCCAGACGGACTCCGAGGAGCGGGACGTCCGGAGGATGCTGGGGGACCCGTCGGGGCTCGGCGTCATCCGTCTCGGTTACTTCCCGTCCCCCAGCGACCTGCGCTCCGTCAGGAGGGTCTTTCGGGCCTTCCGGACCTCGGACCTGCTCCACTTCAACGAGTTCCCGCTGCGTCACCTCGGATACGTGCTGCTCGCGAAGGTGACGGGCATCCGGACCGTGTTCTCCCTCCACGGGCTCCTTTCCGAGGAGGCGGGGACCTTCCTCGGCCCGGACTATCCGCTCCGGATCCAATCGGGCGGCCGCGAGGTGACCGTCCGGGCGCCTTCCTCCTTGGTTTCCCTGGTCGTGCGCCTGTACCGGTGGATGGCCCCGCACTGGTCGGCGGTGGTGGCGAACAGCGAGGCGCACGCGACCCGCGCCGTCGATCTTGAGAACTTCGACCCGGGGCGGATCCATCTGATCCCGAATGGAGTGGATGTCCCGCCGCAGCCCACGCCGCCCGCGGTGGACCGGGGAGGTCCCGTGAGGCTCCTCTTCGTCGGAAAACTGGAACGGGTCAAGGGGCCAGACCTGCTCCTTTCCGCGCTCGAGCGGCTCGGCCGCCAGGGGGTCTCCGTCGATCTCTCCCTCGCCGGAGGGGGATCCCTCGAGGCGGAGCTTCGGGAGCAGGCCGGCCGACTCCCAGGCCAGAGAGTGACGTTCCATGGGTCGATCCCGCACGACGCGGTCCTGCCCCTCTACGAATGGGCGGACATCGTCGTGGTCCCCTCCCGCTACGAGTCGTTCGGCCTCGTCGTGCTCGAGGCGATGGCGGCGGGGAAGCCCCTCGTCGCGACCTCGGTCGGGGGCATCCCGTCGGTGGTGTCGGCGGGCCGCAACGCGGTCCTCGTCCCCCCAGAGGCGGGCGCGATTGCGGACGGGATCCTGGAGCTCATCCGCGCGCCAGGCCTTCGCGCGGAGATGGCGAAAGCCAATGCGATCGACGTCGCCGCCTATTCCTGGACTGAGATTGCGCCAAGGTACGTCGCCCTGTATCGAGGCCTCGCCCGCCGATCGGGCGAGAACTGACCGATTCCGAGCCTCACCTTCCGGAGGGCGATCGGCGGTCACCGGCGTTCCGCGGCGGGTCCGCGGTCAGTTCGCCTCGAGGACGCCCTGGATGAACGCCCGCCACCTATCGGCGAAGACTTCGCGATCGTACCGGGGGAGGACGAAGTCCCGAGGGGAGAAGTTCCTACGATTCGAGAGCACGGACCGGATCGCCCGCACGAAGCCCCCCTCGGAGTTTCCATCCACCACGATGCCACACTGCTCGGGGCCCTCGGCGAACGGCCATGCGGACTTGCTCACGATCGCGGGAAGGTCGCAGGACAACGCCTCGAGCAGCGCTAGTCCGAACCCTTCATATCGGGAGGGGAAGAAGAAGAAGTCCGATGCCGAGTACCAGCGCGGCATGTCGTCGTGGGCGATCTGCCCGATCGACCAGACGTTGTCATCCCTCGCGGCGGGCGCCCCGGCGACGAGGAACAAGACTTCGGGCATCGCGCGGGCCACCCGGAGGAGAACGTCATAGCCCTTCGTAGCGTCCGGGCGACCCACGAAGAGCCCGATGGCCCGGTCCCTCGGCAGATCGAGGGACTCCCGCGCGGTCGCGCGGTCCACGGGTCGGAAGGCGTTCGTGTCGACGGCGTGCGGGATGAGCCGCCCCCTCAGCCCGTAGAAGGCCTCGACCTCCCGCAGGACCCGAGGGCTGATTGCGACGACGTGCTTCCCAATCCCCGCGACCCGGTCGAAGAAGGCGGTGACATGCCCGGTCGTCCAGCGGTCCCCCCGGAGGGTTAGGGCGTGTCGAGCGAGCCCCGCCATCGTAAAGTGATAGACCTGCACGAGGGGTACGTCCGGCTTCGCGAGGGTCAGAGGCCACCCGTACACACCGTTGCTCAGGATGAGGTCGAAGGGCTCCTGTCGGTGTCGCCGCAGGAGGCCGCGGGCGGCGCGGAGGGCGCCGACGGGCTGCTGGAGACCGACGCGGCGGAGGTCGCCGTAGGGCGCCCCTGCCTCGGGGCGCCCGTCGGCGAAGGTCTCGAAATCCCCCAGAGCCGCGCGGAGGCACTCGTTGAAGACCTCCACGCCTCCGACCTGCTGCGACGCCGCGAAGGGAGTGAGGACCGCGATCCGCGGGCGAGCGTTCATCGAGGTCGCCCGCCCTGCCGCGGGGGCTGCCTGGGGGGTTCGGACCGCTCCGCGCGGACGGGCAACACATGCCCGTCGATGTCCGGTGGCGGGGGCACGTTGAAGAAGGACAGGATCGTCGGACACATGTCGTAGATGCGAGCGGCGTCCACCGTGTGCCCGTCGACGTCGCGGCCGTAGAACGCGAAGATTCCGTGCTGCCGGTGGTTCACGATCCATCCCGCGCCCTTCTCGGGCGGTCGCCGTTCCCATGTCTCCCCGAACCGCGCGGAGAGCTCCACCCCCGGGACCGCCTCGGCCCAGACGTCCGGGGCGAGACCGGTGTGCGCGCCCGAGTAGATCTCGTCCCGCGTCCACACCCGCGCGACCCCGGGGATCTCCGACACGCAGTCCCGGAGGTCTTCGAGCGCCCTTCCGTTTCCGTTCGCGGCGGGGTTCCTGAAGAAGAGCCCTTGGTTGAGCGGCATCACCGGGGACATCCAGTCGACCCGGTGGCGCAACTGGTTCGAGGCCGCCGGCAGCCACTCGTGCAGGGGCTCGACTCGCATCTGGATCGCGTCGGCGACCCGCGGCAGGATCCACCGGTTCCGCAGACCCGCGCGCCACCGGCGGGGAACGACCCGCGCGAGCCCCTGCAGCGCCCGGAGGGGCGCCTTCGCCCAGTCCCTCCGGAGGCGGAGGAGACCGGCTCCCTGCAGGAACGGTACGACGTTCACGAACTCCTTCATCGGTCCCGATCCATGGTCGCTCACCAACACGACGTTGTCCGCGAGGTCCATGATCCGACCGATCGCCTCGTCGATCATCCGCCAAGCGTCGAGGACGATCGAGTCGGACCCGTAGAGGTGATGCAGCTCGTCGATGTGGAACACGGTCACCTGGCCGAACCGGAACCGGGGCGCGAGGCGCTCGAACGTCTCCAGCTGGAGCTTCATGAGCTCCATCGCCTCCCGCGGGAAGTCCGGGTGGCGTGGCGGGACCCGCGTGTTCACCCGATACCCTTGCAGCCGGGGAACGATCCACGGCGGGCTCGCGAACGCCTCGCCGTCTGGACAGGGGAATCCGGAGACCATCACGCCGTCGATCGTTCGCGGCGGGAACGTCCCCGGAGTGTTCACGACCAGGGACCTGGGAAGCAGTTCCCACAGACTCCCCGGCATGTCGCCGGGCAGGTTCAGGTCCAACTGTCTCTTCTCGAAATTCGGGTGGGCAAACCAGTAGAGGCCCAGTTTCCCCGGGTTCTTGCCCGTCGCGTAGCACTTCCACGCCGGGATCGTGACCGGCGGCCGGCAGCTCTCCAGGGGGCCCGAGACGCCTTCCCTCCGGATAGCGGCGATGTGCGGAAGGTGGTGGAGCCACTGGTCCAGGAGGGTCCAGTCCGCGCTGTCGAGCCCCACGACGGCGAGCTTCATGCCGCCCTCCCTTCCCACGAGGCGTGGAGCGCGGCGATTGCGCGGAACCACCCGCGATATCCGCGAAGTCGGTCGTACACGGCCGGTTTCCCCCCGAGGTCACGCTTTCGATCGTTGATGCCCGGTCCGAGCTCGATCTCCGTTGCCCCCGAGTCGATCAGGTCTCGTGCCATCAGAATCGCGAGGAGGACCCCGGGCGAGTACGCGGTGTACTCCCGATCGAACGAGATGAACTGCTCGAAGTACCGCCCGCGATCGACCGCCCCCACGTTCCACGCGATCGATTGCCCCGCGACCTCGAGGCGGAAGGCGAGGAACTTTCCCTGGGCCGCAAGGAGCGCGGATGAGTCTTCGAGAAACCGTCCCACCCGCTCGTCCCCGAACCAGGCGGCCCGGTCCGTCCCCTCCCACCACCTTCGGTGGTTGCGAACGAGTTCGCGGACGGTTCGCCGGACCGCGTCCGGTTCCCGTTCGACTCGTCCCAGTCCCTTGGGAGCGGCAAGCTCACATAGGGGACGCGCTCAGGGACGACGCCGTTGCTCGGCGGGCCGAGGAGTTCGGGCGCGAGCACCCGCGTTTCGGAGTCCGGAGGGAGATATCCAAGGTCCCACTTCGGTGCCCGCCATTCTGAGAGACGCTCGAGGATCGCACGCACGGCGGCCGTCCGCGGCGGAACCGCCGCGATCTCGCTATAGAGGATGTCACCGGGGTTGCCCACGTTGTTCCCGATGAATTTCAAGGAGGGGACGGAAAGCGGGCCGAACGGATCGGAGGCGAGCATGAACGGCCCGACACCCGCGAGTTCGCCCTCCCGCCGCGCAATGACGAATCGACACGCCGTCTCCGTTCCCAAACCTCTCGCCCACGCGGCAAGGTACTGCGGGTGAAGGAACGGCGTTGGTTCCGCCCGCTCGCAGAACCGACCCCACTCGTCGGTGCACTCCCTCAGCGCTTCATTCAGCCCGAGCTCTTCGACTCGGATCCGGGGGGAGCTTCTTTCCATTACTGCGACCGGTAGATGGAGAGTCTCAGCACCCTCATTGTTTCGAGCGACACGTACGCCACCGGGTGTGTTCGGAATGAGTCGGAATGCGTCGGAGTCCGCCGAACTCGGGATATCCCCCTTCCGCCATGGGCCCGGCCGACGCCCGTGGACCGTTTCCCCGGCAGCCTCGAGAGAGTGAGCGGTTTCCTCCAGGAGGAATACAAGCGCGCGTTCCGTCACGAGTACTGGCACATCGGGGTCGTGGACGCGCCCATCGAAACGTTCTTGGAGCCCGACGCGCAGCCGGAGGTCCGTTGGCTGCCGCTCCCGGACCGGGGCAAGTTCTATGCCGATCCGTTCGGCATTTCGAGGGGAGGTCGTACGGAGATCGTGTTCGAAGAGTACGATTTCCACTCCGACATGGGGGTGATCTCATGGGTCCGAGGGGACGGAGACGGCCATTTCACCCGCCCGCGGGTGGCGATCTCCCTCCCGTTCCACGCCTCGTACCCGTTCCTCATCGAACGATCGGGGGAAGTGTTCTGCGTCCCGGAGACCGCCCAGAGCCACGAGATTTCTCTCTACCGTGCGGTCGCGTTTCCGGATCAATGGGCGAGGGTCGGGACCCTCGTCCGCGGTGTCGCGGGGGTCGACAGCACCGTGTTCGAGCGCGACGGGATGTTCTGGTTGCTCTGCACGGATCAGGACGATGGTCCGTTCTCGAAGCTCCGGATCTGGTACGCCCCTGACCTCCTCGGCCCTTGGACGGCGCATCCCGCGAACCCTGTGAAGGACGACTGGTCGTCGGCCCGCAACGCAGGGACGCCGTTCCTCGTCGACGGCGAGCTGTACCGGCCTTCCCAGGATTGCTCCCACACGTATGGGGGCGCGGTCGTCCTCAACCGGGTCGTCGCCCTCAGCACTAAAGAGTACCGGGAGGAGCCCGTCGCCAGGGTCGGCCCCTTCCGCGACGGCCGATTCCGGCACGGGGTCCACACCTTGTCCTCCATCGGCAATCGCACCCTCATTGACGCCAAGCGGTTCGGATTCAACGGGACGGCAATGGCGCGGAGCGTACGGGCGTCCATTGCGGGGGTGTGGGGGCGGGTTCTCCGTCGGCATGCCACAGCAAGAACCGAAAACGCCCCTCCCAACTAACCCGCTCACCGCGCGACTTCCGCGATGACTTCGTCCGAGAGCTCCCGGAGGCGCCCGACGTGCACCCGCCAGTCGAACATCGATTCGACCAGCGCGCGGCCGGCGTCGCCGAGGTCGCGTCGCTTCCGGCGGTCATCGAGGAGTCCTTGCACCGCATCCCGGAACCCCTCGGGGCTGTCCCGGATGAGGAGGTCCCGGCCGTCGCGCACGGGCAGCCCTTCGCAGGCCTTCGTGGTCGCGACGACCGCCTTCGAGGCGGCCATGTATGTCAGGATCTTGACACGAGTCCCGCTGCCGTGGAACAGCGGGGCGATGCATACCGCGGCGTCCTTCAGGACGTCACGGAGGTCCGGGACGCGCCCCGTCGCCACGACGTTCGGGCCCATCGCTCCGGAAGGAGGGTCCGGACCCACGAGGAGGAACCGGACATGCGGGAGACTCGGGGCGAGGGAGCGACGCACGAACTCAGCGGCCTCCTGGTTCGGCACGTACCCGAAGCCTCCCACGAACACGACATCCTTCGATTCCGCGGGGTCCGGGAGGGGCGGGATCCGCTGGAGGTCCACGCAGTTGGGGAGAACGCGTACGCGGGGGGCCGCCTCCGGGCATTCCGCGAGAATCGCGGCCCGGTCCTCATCCGAGGTCACCAGGGTCCGAGCGGATCGGCGGATCGCCTGGACCTCGAAGCGCTTCGCGCGCGCGAGCAGCTTCGGGACCAGCCGGCGCCGGACCGCGGACCGCCGCCCGACCCACCCCCGGAAGAACGGCGCGTTGACGATGTCGTAGGGAAGGAGGTTCCAGTACACGTTGTGCTCGTCGAGGATCAGGGGGACCCGGGGCCCGTACTGATGCAGGCCCAGAAGGTCGAGCGACTCGGCGACGACGAGGTCGGGGGGGTCGACCCCGTCCCGCTTCGGGAAGTCGCGCCGGTAGTACGTCTTCAGCCGCCCGAGCCTCGTGCGCAGCGTGTCGGGGATGGGCATGCTCGCGTACTCGACGCCCGCGACGCGCGGACCGTTGAACCAGTCGGTCATGAGCACCCGCACGTCCGCGAAGCTCGCGAACATCGAGACGAGACCATGGACTCGGGCTCCGAAACCCCCGTGGTCCGGGTCCGCGCTAGACGTGATGATCTCCACCTTCATCGGTCCGCCCCCCCGGACGGTCGGGTAGTCCCCCGGACAATCGCGTCGAGCTGGGGCGAGTACGCGTCCCAATCGAACCGCTGCTCGGCGAGGCGTCGGGCCTCCCGCCGCATCGCGTGGCCCGCCTCCGGATCGACGAGCAAGCGCGCGACGTACTCGAGGAACTCCTCGTTCGTCTTCGCAACGTACGCATGCACGCCGTGATGGACCTCGGGGATACCGCGCGTCGCGAACTCGAAGACGACGAGCGGGGTCCCCACGGCCATGCTGTCGATGACCTTCGTGAGGACTCCCACGCCGCGTCGGACGGGGACGATGCACAGGTCGGCGTCACGGATGCAGGTGTAGATGTCGGGCACGAAACCCAGGGGGCGGATGAGGGGATGGAACCGGATCTCGGGGATGTCCCGACCGGCGATTCGGATCTCGCAGTCGATGCCCCGTCGCTCGAGGTCGGGCGCGAGCACGTCGTTTACGAACACCAAGGCCTCGCGGTTCGGCTCGTACCCGAAGCTCCCGAAAAACAAAATCGTAGGGCGTTCCCCACGGGGACTCTGACCCCCCGTGGGCGTGGCCGCGGCGTCGATCTGTTTCAGGTTCACGCACAGCGGGATCACGTGGATTTTGGACGGCGGCAGCCCCATCTGGGAATATGCCTCGGCATCGACCG
>VBMI01000105.1 GCA_005878955.1 Methanobacteriota archaeon | reverse complement strand
CACTGCTCCTGTCCTATGGAGTCCTGGCGAGTGCTGTGCCCTTCCTCCTCCTCTCGACCCCATCCTCCGGCTCGGCCATCGTGAACGCCATCCACAGTACGCTCATTCTTTGGGTGACTGCGTCGACTATTCTCCTCGTCAGCGCGGCAATCCTCTCATCGTTTCTCAGGTCGTCTACCGGTGGGATTGAGGGCGTAGGGGGCCCGCTTGGGCCGATGTTCTTGGCATACTCGATTCTGAATATGACGGGCGTCGTTCTATTTGCGGGCCTCCTGCTCTACCACGACTTGAGTCCACAATCGTCGCCGGGCCTCATCGCCCCAATCCTTGTTGGTGGAACAATCGCGTTGCTTGTTGCTCCCGCTATTGGATCGGTCGCGTCCGTCCGCCTCGCCCAGTACGCTCGACGAATCCGCGGTGCCTGAGACTTGGGAACTCTAGATCGCTTCGACCAACTCAGGTCAGAGGCCCGTGTGCGCGAGGACCTTCAGTGGGACCGCCTTCACCTTCCGGTACACGATGTGGGGGGGCCGCCGCGCGCCGTCCACCGTGAGGAGGTCCTTCACCCTGATCCCGAAAAGACGCTCGTTCTCCTCGAGGTACGGCCGGATCAGATTCCAGTCCTCGTCCCGCACCTCGTCGAACGTCCCGCCGTTCAACTGGTCCGCCCCGACGAGCCGCCGCGGGTCCCGGAGGTAGATCGCCCCGCCCGATGCGAGGGAGAACAGGTTCCCGCCCGCGTACGGGGTCTCGAGCTCCTCGAGCGTCCCGTCGTCCCGCACGCGAATCCCGTTCACGACGACGAACCCGCCCCCTTTGAGCGGGTCCCCGGCCATGAACGACTCCGCGAGGTAGTCCAGGGCGGTCCCGTTGATCACGACCCGCGGTTTCCCGACCGCGTTGATCAGCGGGCGGCCTGCCACGCTCCCCCGGACGAACACCTCGCCCCCCTTCGCGGCGTACATGAACGTCTGCCCGAGGTCCCCGTGGACGACGAGCCGGCCCGCCTTCATGATCTGCGCCATCTGGTCCTGCCCGTTCGCGTGGACGTGCACCTCGGCCCCGTCGAGCCCGGACGCGAGGTAGTCCCCCGGGCTCCCGTAGAGGTCCAGACGGAACCCCTGGTTGTCCGTGCCGAGCCCGCACCCGAGGAACCGCTGGCCCGTGAGGTCGAACGCGAGGACCCGCTTCCAGCCCTTGCGGTACGCGTGGACGACGAACCCGTGGAGGCCGTCGTCGCCCTCCGGCGGGAACCCGCGGGCGTCCACGACGAGGGCGTCGTCCGGGGACCTCGGCTCCCGGAGGCGGCCGCGGTCCTCCCAGCCCATGAGGGCGAACCCGGCCCCGAACCCGCGGAGGGACCGGAGGAACTCGAAAAGCTCCTCCTGGAGGATCGCCCGGAGGAGCGCCCTGCGCTTCCCCCCGAGCGGGTAGGTCCGGTCCAGGAGGAGCGTGGTCATCTCGATGAGGGCCCGCACGCCCTTGGGGCCCGCGGCGGGCGCCCGCCGGCGGAGGTCGCCGAGGATCTCCTGCAGGTCCTGCGCACCGATCGCGGGAATCTCCGGGACGAGGGCCCCGAACGCCCCCATCGCGTCCCCCGCCGCGATCCGCTCGGCGAGGTCGTCCCCGACGGGCTCCAGGTTGACGTCCTCCTCGCCCACCGGCCCGCCGCTCTCCTGGGAAGCGCCGGAGCTCACGGGCTCGCCGAACTTGTTCGTGCACCGCAGGTACGCGCCGCCCGCGTACTCGTGCACGCTGAAGACGAACGCGCCGCCGTCCGTGTGGCTCCCGCCGCGGGCGTTCCAGTACCGGTCCGCGACGGGGAGGAACCGCGGGTCCTCCGCGGAGAGGCTCGCGAGCGTGGCGTCGATCGCCTGCTTCTCCGACGCGATGAGGCCGATGGAGGCCTCGCCCTCCTGGAGGGCGAACACCTGCGGGCGGAGCATCGAGGTGTCCGTGATCCCGATGAGCTGGTACCCGCCCTCCTCGCGGTCGTTCCTCCCGATGATGAAGAACCACGGGCCGTCCGGCGAGCCGTGGATGTGGACGGCTTGGATCATCCGGTACACGTTCTGCTTCTCCGGCGGGAGCATCGTGAAGTCCCGCTCCGTCGTCGGGGCCATCGCCTCGATCACGTACTCCAGCGGGTACCCGTACACGCGCTTCAGGAGGTCGAACAGGAGGACGCTGACCTCCGTGTCCGTCAGGAAAAGCGGGTGGATGTTCCGCTGCTTCAGGTACTCCACGACGGAGTGGTAGTTCGCGAAGTCCCCGTTGTGGACGAGGGCCTCGTCGAGCCCGATGAACGGGTGGGCCCCGCCCGGGTGCCACACCCGCCCCTTCGTCGGGTACCGCTGGTGGCCGATCCACACGTGGGCCCGGACGTCCTCGAGCTTGTAGTACCGCGCGCACTGCTCCGCGAAGCCCACGATCTTGAAGACGAACATGTTCCGCCCATGGCTCAGGACGAACGCCCGCTTCTCCCCGAGGGAGGCGTAGAACTTCGCGTTCAGGCGGTACGTGTTCTGGAAGACGAACTCGTCCTCCGCCTGGCGGGCGTCGAGCCCCTCGAGCCGCTTCTCCTTCACGAAAATACGGAGGACGTCGGGCCTGACGCGGGCGAAGTACCGCCAAACGAGGGGCGGCTTCACGTCGAGCCCCAAGGAGGCGGGGTCCACGAGGCTCTCCACCGGGTAGGCGGTGTGGATGTCGAAGTGCGGGTGGACGAACTCCCGCTCCACGTCCGGCCTCGCGGATTCGTCGAGGTACGCGACCTGGAGGAGGTAGTGGTCCTTCAGGACCTCCGCGGGGACGCGCATCTGCTCGGGCACGAGGCCGACCGCCGCGACGCCGCCGCCCTTCCCGTTCCCGCGGTTGTGCATCTGCTCGACCGGGCACAGGATGTGGTAGCCGCGGACGGGGACCGTGGCCGCGAGGCCGACGACCCCGCACCCGCCCTCGTCCTCCGCCTTCAGGCCCTCGACGGGCGATCTCAGATCCGTACGCGAGCGGAGCAGGAGGTCCGCGTCGCTCACCATTTCACGACCCCTCCCGCGGGCGAGGCGCCATCGGGGATCCGCACCAGCAAGTCCGTCCGCCCCCGCAGGTCCCGCACGGAGTCGAGGTTCAGGCGGGCGAGGACCTCTCGCAGCTGGAGCTGCCACGCGCGGTACATGTTCGAGATCCGCTGGGCCCCCCACTCCGGCGGGATCAGCTGGCTGAGCTCCGGGTCCGTCGTCGTGATCCCCCAGGGGCACCCGCGGCCGGACTCGCAGTTCCCGCACAGGACGCACCCCACGGCGATGAGGTCCGCGGTCCCCAGGATCACGCCGTCCGCGCCGAGGGCGATCGCCTTCGCGGCGTCCCACGCGGTCCGGATCCCGCCGCTCGCCATCAGGACGACCTCGTCCCGGATCCCCTCCTTCTCCAGGAACTTGTGGACCTTCGGGACCGCGTACTCGATCGGCATCGCGATGTTCTTCTTCGAGATGTCCGGGGCCGCGCCCGTGCCGCCGTAGCCGCCGTCGAGGTGGACGATGTTCACCCCGGCGTAGTAGCAGCCCACCGCGACCATGTCCACGTCCGTCGGGGTGGAGACCTTCGCGGAGACGAGGGCCTTCGGGTTCATCGCCCGGATCCAGTCGACGTGCTTCCGGTGGTCCTCCACGCTGTACACGCTGTGGAACGGGAAGGGCGAGAAGAGGGAGGTGCCCGCGACGGTCTCGCGCATCTTCGCGACGACCGGCGTGTTCTTGTCCCCGAGGAGGTGGCCGCCGAGGCCGGGCTTCGCGCCCTGCGCGTACTTGATCTCCACGAGGCGCGCCCGCTGCACGGTCTCCTCCCGCACCCCGAACATCCCCGTGGCGACCTGGGTGATCACGTGGTCCTTGTACTTCGCGAGGTCGTCGGGATATCCGCCCTCGCCCGTCGAGGTGAACGTGTTCCACGCGGTCGCGGCGATCGCGCGGGCGAGCATGATCTGGAGGGAGACGGAGCCGAAGGACATCCCGCCGCCGTACCACGGGATCGGGATGTCGATCCTCGCCCCCGTGCCGCGCCGGTTCAGCGGGATCGAGGTGTCGATGCCCGTGAGGGACTCGGGGTCGAACCTCCGCCGCGACGGCGGGAACTCGAAGTCGAGGAGGTCGAACCCGCCGCCCGCCTTGCCGATGCGGTACTCCAGGCCGCGCTCCGGCGGGCGCCCCGTCTCCGCCATCACCCAGGTCGCCATGATCATCTCGTTCGTCCACCGCGGGTTCCCGAGGACGTCCGCGAGCGGGTTCCGCTGGATCGTGATCGCGTCCACGGGGCAGTGCTTCACGCAGTAGAAGTCCTGGGTCTCGCACGCCTCGCCGATGCACCGCTGGCTCTTCGGGGCGGCGAGGTGGAGGTGGCCCTCCTTCCGCTCGTGCACGCCGAAGGGGCACACCTCCGCGCAGATCCCGCAGTCGATGCACGCGTCGTTCACGTTCACGAGCCACTTCGAGATGTACGACCGGTACGCCTGGGGGCCGGGGAGGAGCCGCTTCAGCTCCTCGACGTGGGGCGGGTCCTTGTCGAGCGTGATCACCGCGCGACCACCTCCTTCGCGGGCGCCCGCACGCGGATGTCCGCGAACGCCTCCCGCTCCGCCTCGTCCTGGAAGATCGCGCGCCCCGTGTCGCCCCGGAGCCGCCGCACCTCCCGCATCCCCATCGCGCCGAGGATCTCGAGGAGCTGGTCCCGCCAGGCGTTCATCAGGTTCACGACCCGCTGGGTCCCCCACGGGACGTCGCTGAGCGGGAACTCGTCCGGGAACCGGCCGAGGTGGAGGGCGTGGTTCGGCGGGACGCACTCCATCACGACGTACAGCGCGAGGTCCACGCCCACGAGGTCGGCCCCGAGGAGGATCGTCTTCGGGACGTGCTCCGCGGCCGCGATCGGCCCGCTCGCGAGGACCGTGATCGCATCCCGACGCGCGAGCTCGACGAGGTACGCGTGGAGGTCCCTCAGGGTCCGGATGTACCCGTTCACGCCGTCGATCCCGTCGACGTCCTTCCAGTCCGCCGTGAGGTGGATCAGGTCCGCCCCCGCCTCGAGGGCCATGTCCGCGGCGTCGCGGTCGTACGAGCCGAGCGGGACCCGCAGGGAGAGGATCGAGTGCGGGAGGGTCCGCCGGAGGCCGACGAGGTCCGCCCCGTCGCCCCGCCGGTACGTCGCCTCGACGCCCGCCGCGCGCTCGAACCCCGCCGCCCCGCCATCCCCGAGGCGCACGATTGCGCCGTCGCGGACCTCCTCTTTCAGGGAGGGCCACAACGCCGCGGGCACGATCGCGTATGTCTCGAGGGCCTTCGCCGCGCCCGCGATCGCGGCGAGGACGCCGGCGGGCGGGGTCCCCGGGTTCGCGGCGTCGAGGACCATCGGGATCGGCAGCTCCCGCGGCGGGGTCCACGGCCCGCCCGCCCGGAAGTCCAGGTACGTGGGCCGCGCGCCGACGTCGACGCTCGTGGAGATGTATTCCCGCCCGTGGATGCCGTCCCGCGTGGGCCGCACGATCTCGGACATGTCCGTCCAGATCCCGTCGAACCCCTGTCCGCCGAAGGGGCCACGGTAGCACGCCCCGGTCACCGGGATCCGGCCCGCCTCCGCCTCGCCGCCCAGGGTCCGGAGCACCTCGGGCTTGAACAGCCCGTTTCCCGCCTCCACGTACTCCGAGTTCCTCTCGAGGCTGAGCGCGTTCACCGGGCACTCCGCGACGCACCGGAAACAGACGCGGCACAGGTGGTCCTCCGGCTCCTCCATGAACCGCGCGTCCGCGTCGCGGCGCTCGTGGACCCCGTACAGGCAGGAGTCGATGCACGTGCCGCAGTTCAGGCACTTCGACAGGTCCCGGTGCACGTTCACGCGGGCCCACGGGCGGCGGCTCGGGGCGGGGGCGGTCGGGATGTGGTACCGACGGAACGTCACTCGATACCCTCCTTCGCGGCGCGGCGGGCGGCCCGCCCGCGGTCCGCTCCTGGTACGTGTAGTGCGCGGGCGGGACCATGCCCGCCCCGAGGAGCTGCCGGTACTCCTCGGAGTCCTGGACCCGCTTCGAGAACGCGTCCACGCGGTCCTTCGGGACGCCGAACCGCTGCGCGACGATCCCCTCGAGCTCGTCGTATGCCGCGACGAGCGGGAGCTCGCTCTGGCACACCCGCTCGCACGCGCCGCAGTGGATGCACAGGAACATCGACTGCGCGTCCTCCGGGCTGACGGGCTCGCCCCTCCGGAGCCGCGCCGCCACCTGGGATGCACGCGCCGCACGCGGAGCACTCGAGGCGGGAGCGGTCGAGGGTGTCGCCGTGCTCCTTCGGGGGCTTGTACGCCCTCCGTGCGAGCCTCGGGATCATCGGCCCCGCCAGGGCCATCCCGAGCTTCGCCATCCGCGGGGACATCGCGAGGCCGAGGACGTTCCCGTACCGCGACTTGATGCCGAAAAACTTGCCCGGGTTGAGCAGGCCCTTCGGGTCCCTCCGCCGCTTCTCCTCTCGGAGGGTGCGGGCGTACTCCTTGCCGAAGCGGTCCGGCATCAGCGGGGCCTGCCAGATTCCCGTGCCGTACGGGATCCCGCCGAGCCGGATCCCCGCGAGGGCCATCCGCACGGAGAGGGCCGCGTGCAGGGTGAACGCCCGCGTCTGGCGGGGGTCCGTGAGCCACGTGCACAGCCCGAGGACCCGCCCGCCGTCGATGAAGTGCGCCTCGAGCTCGGGGTCGAGGCCCGCCTTCGCGGCCATCGCGTGCCACCGCTCGAACGCGGCGGGCGCCGTCGCGTGGTCGAACGTGAGCTCGCACCCGAGGATGCCGGGCCCGAGCCGCTTGGGCTTGAGCGGGAAGAACCGCTCCCGCCATAGGTAGCTCCCGTGGTGCCTCGGGGCGACCGACGCGCCGCGCGACGCGGCGACCTCCATCGCCTCCTTCGCGCCCACGCCGTTCTCCGTGTGGATCAGGAGGGAATGGGCCTCCCGGAGGAACGGGGCCTCCATGAGCCGGTTGAACGTGTGCATGCGGTGCGGGTCGAAGTACAGGACGTGGGTCGGGCTCGCCGACGCGAGCAGCTCCTTCGCGTAGGCGAACGCGTCCCGCCCCTCCGCGAACTGCACGAGCAGCGGCTCGGAGGCCTTCGGCGGGAGGCGAACCTTCAGGACGACGCGGGTGACGAGGCCGAGTTGGCCCTCGGTGCCGAAGTAGAGCTTGAAGTCCGGGTGTCTCTCGTCGACCCACTCCATCCCGCCCGTCGGCGTGACGACCTGGAGGGCCTGGACGTTCCTCGAGAGGTGGCCGAACTTCAGGCTGTTGATCCCGTACCCGCCCGTGGCGACCCACCCGCCGATCGTGGAGAACCAGGAGCTCGGGTACGTCCGGAGGGCGAGGCCGTCGCCGCGCAGGACCTCCTGCAGCGTGGACCACCGGACGCCCGCCTCGACGTCCGCGACGATCCGTTCCTTGTCGACCGCGAGGACGCGCCGGAGCGCGGACAGGTCGACGACGATCCCGCCCATCGTGGGCACGGACCCGCCGAGCGGGAAGGAAGCCGCGCCCCGCGGGGTGATCGGGATCCCGAGGTCGTAGGCGGCGGACACGACGTTCGCGACATCCTCGGTGCTCTGCGGTTGGACGACCGCGTCGGGGGTCGTGCGGACGAGCATCCGGCGCAGGGACTCCGGGATGTCCGCCTGGTCCCGCGCGTAGAGGTCGAGCTCCGCCCCCCGCCAGATGATGCGGGCCTTCGGGCCCAGGACCTTCCGGAGCGCCTTCGCGGTCGCGCCCTCGGGCTCCGAGTCCGAGGGCATCAGAGGCCTGAGCTCGTCCAGGCCGACCGTCTTCAGGGAGGTGACAACCATCCGGTGCCCCGCCGTGACGCCCCTGCTACCCTCAAGGGCGAATCTCCGGGTCTGCTATCGTCTGATTCTATAAATACCGCGCGCGATGGAATTGCAACGTATGACCTGATTAACGTTTTAACATCGGACGATTGAATCATGTAAGCGCTGTAGATATGGACGAATGCACAATCGCCTGTGGAGCGCCCGCCGGGCCAGCGTGCGAATCGTTATACGTCCTAGTCGTCTCACGCCGGCGACGACGATGGTGGTCGAGGCCGCGGGATCGAACGATGGAGTAATGATCGCAGCCCAAGGGCTCACGAAGCGCTTCGGAGACCTCACCGCGGTCGACCACATCGAGCTGGAGATCCGGCGGGGGGAGATCTTCGGGCTCCTCGGTCCGAACGGGGCGGGAAAGACCACGACGATTTCGATGCTCATCACGATCCGCCCGATCACCGAGGGCCGCGCGACCGTGAACGGGTACGACGTCGCCCGACAGCCCGCGAAGGTCCGCGCTTCCTGCGGGATCGTGTTCCAGGAGCCCTCGATCGACACCGCACTCACCGCGCGGGAGAACCTCGAGCTCCACGCGCGGCTCTACGGCGTGCCAAAGGCGATCCGCCGGGAGCGCATCGAAGAGCTCCTCGCGCTCGTCGACCTGAAGGACCGGGAGGACTCCGTCGTGAAGACGTTCTCCGGCGGCATGAAGCGGAGGCTCGAGATCGCCCGCGGGCTCCTCCACCACCCGCCGGTCATCTTCCTCGACGAGCCCACCCTCGGGCTCGACCCGCAGACGCGGCAGCACATCTGGGACTACATCGAGCGGCTCCGGCGGGAGATGCGGACGACGTTCGTGCTCACGACGCACTACATGGAAGAGGCGGACCGGCTCTGCGACCGGATCGCGATCATCGACCGCGGGAAGATCGTCGCGCTCGGCACGCCGAAGGAGCTCAAGGACTCCCTCGGGGGCGACACCGTGGTCCTCACGATGAAGGAGCCGCCGCTCGAAGCGTTCCGGGCCTTGTCCTTCGTGTCGAAGGTCGACGTGCGGGACGGCGCGGTGTGGCTCTCCATGGAGCGGGCGACCTCCAACCTCGCCCACGTCATCCAGGCGGCTGGCGGGCGGGAGATCGCGACGGTCGAGGTCCGGCGCCCGACGCTCGAGGATGTCTTCATCCGCCTCACCGGGCGCGCGATCCGCCAGGCGGAGGAGGGCGGAGGGGAGGGCTGGTTCGGCGCGGCGATGCAGTACACCGCGTCCACGAACCGGTAGGAGGGACCATGTCCGAGTTCGAAGGACTGTACGGGATCTGGCTCCGCGAGTTCAAGGTGTTCCAGCGGGAGAAGTCCCGCGTCGTCTCCGCGATCGCCCAGCCGATTATCTGGCTCTTCCTCCTCGGCGGCGGGATCGGGGCCTCGATCGACACCTCCCGCATCGGCAATGTGGACTACCAGCACTTCCTGTTCCCGGGCATCGTCGCGATGTCGACGATGTTCGGGACCGTGTTCTACGGGCTCTACATCGTGTGGGACCGGAAGATCGATGTCCTCAAGGAGATCCTCGTCGCCCCGATCTCGCGGATCACCGTGTTCTTCGGCAAGGTGCTCGGCGGCGCGACGGACGCGATGATCACCGTGTTCATCCTCCTGCTCCTGGGGGTCGTGCTCGTCGGCATCTCGCCCGTCGGCGTCGTGGCCGGTCTCGGCATCGCCCTGCTGTTGGCCGTCGGCATGGTCTCGATCGGACTGACCCTCGGCGCGTTCTTCGAGTCCATGGAGGGATTCCAGGTCATCATCACGTTCATGATCTTCCCGCTGTTCTTCCTGTCCGGGGCCCTGTACCCGATCTCGGGGCTGGACCCGGTGCTGGGCACGGCGGTGCAGGCGAATCCCGTCACCTACGCGGTCGACGGGCTGCGGGGCGCGTTGATCGGGCAGAGCCACTTCCCCCTCTGGCTGGACGTCGGCATCATGCTCCTGTTCGACGCGGCCATGGTGCTCCTCGGGACGTGGGCCTTCCGCAGGATGAAGCTCTAGGTCCGGCCCTAGAACTCGAGCCGCAATGCCTGGAGAACGAAGTCCGCCGTCCGCCTCGCCATCGCCATGATCGTGATCATCGGATTCACGCCGGGCGGGCTCGGCAACACGCTGCCGTCCCCGATGAACAGGTTGCGGACGCCCCGCAGTTCGCCCGTCGTCTTCGTCGGCATCCGCTCCGACGCGCCCATCGGGACGCTCCCCATAGCGTGGGCGGTGAACAACGCGAGGGCGTTCGGGCGCACGCCAAGTCTGCGGACCCGCTCGGCGAACGCGCCGACCTCCGCGGGCGCGATGGGGCCCTCCCGCCGCGGGATCTCGCACGGGTCGGCGTGCAGGCTCCACACCGTCCGGGCGCCCGCCGCCACGTGGATGCGGGCGGATTCGATGATCCCCCGCACCATCACCTCCCGGTCCCGGCGGGTCATCCGGTAGTCGACCACCGGGTCCCCCTCGCGGTCGATCGTGACCCGCCCCGCCGCACGGTCCCGCACGAGGATGATGTTCGCGGCGATGCGGGGGTAGTCCCGCATCAGCTCCTTCGCGGCCCGTCCCCCGCGCCACGGGAAGCCGAGGGCGGTGAGACCAGGGTGCGCGGGCACGGTCTCGAGCCAGAACCCATGGTTCTCATCGAGGGTGAGCCACCGGTCGATGTGGACCGTCTGCGGGACGCCCGCCCACATCCGGATCGGATGGGCGTAGACCCCGCCGACCGCGGTCGTCGGGTCGAACCGCATTCCCCGGCCGACGTTCGGCTCCCGGAGCCCGGATCGCAGGAGGACGGCGGGGGTCTGGATCGCGCCCGCCGCGAGGACCACGGCGCGGGCCTTCAGGTGGACCGGAGTCTCCCTCCCGCCCGCACGGTGGACGGCCTCCACGCTCCGGACCCTCCCGTCGCGCACATCGAGCGTCCGGACCTCTGTGTCGAAGAGGAACCTCGCCCCGTGGGCCTGGGCGTCCGGGAGGTACGTTACAAGGGTGGACTGCTTGGCGGAGTACACGCATCCGTAGTTGCAGGTGTCGCACCGGTTCCCGCACCCGCGGGCGTTCTTCGGGGTGATGTGGTAGTCGACGCCGAGGCGGTACCCGAGCGCCTCGCATCCCCGGCGGAGGACGTCGCTCGTGGGCGTGAGGACGGCCTCCTCGACGTTCACCCCGAGGCGGGCCCACACCTCGGCTAGGTGCGCCTGGAACGCTGGGCCCGCGACGCCCGGGATGCCATAGTCCCGCTCCCACTCTTGGAGGACGAAGAGCGGCGGCCGCAAGCACGTCATCCAGTTGACCACGGTCCCGCCGCCCGCGGTGCGCCCGTGGAGGATGTTGAACGCGTAGTCCCTGGACGTGATGAGTCCGTGGCGCTCGAGCAGTCCCTCCGTCCCGGGGAGCTCCCGCCGCGTGAACGTTTCCGGAGTCTGGAGGGAGCCCGCCTCGATCACGACGACCTTGTGTCCCGCCTTCGCGGCGGTGGCCGCGATCACCGCCCCTCCCGCGCCCGAGCCGATCACCGCGAGATCCGTCTCGACGACGGTCTCCCCTCCCACGGGCATCGGGCGGAGGACAAGGTCGGGCGGCGTACGATGCGTCCCTTGCGCCGCGTCATCGGGAGGCTCGTATCCAATCGCGGGCCACGCCGGGTTGCGTCCCTCCCCCGTGAGGCTCGCGTAGTACAGGAACACGATGAGGCGCTTGACCGAATGGAAGACCCGCCGCTTCACGGCGGTGCGGCTGCGGGACCAGGCCAGGAGGTACGCCTCGCGGCCCTCGGGCTTGAGTGAGCTGAACCTCGCGGGCCTGCCCGTGAGGAGGAGGTTCACCGCCGGATTCTCGACCGCGCGGAGGAGCTGGAGGAACTGGCGCTGGACGTCCGGCGGCTGGTAGTCCCGGATCGCTTGGGCCGCGAGCGCGTCGACGCCGAGGTCGCTGGCGGATGCGCCGAGGGGCTCGGCGGGATCGCCGGTCCGAGGGACGATCGTGTCCGCAAGGAGGCGCAAGGTCGCGCGCTCCGCCTCGGAGAACTCCATCGAACGCGGGTATGGCGGGGTCGGCATACGTTTTTCCGGCCCCCGGGCCTACCCGCTTTCCCCCGTCGGGGGAGGCGAACGACATGCCGCACTACATCATCTTGGGGAACTGGACGGACCAGGGAATCCGGACTGTGAAGGAGACGACGAAGCGCGCGGAGCAGGTCAAGGGGCTCGCGTCGAAGCTGGGCGCGAAGCTCGACGTGTACTGGACGATGGGCCAGCACGATTTCGTCGCGTTCGCAGAGGCTCCGAATGACGAGACGTACATGCAGCTCGCCTTCGCGATCGGGGCTGGCGGGAATACCCGGACGACGACGCTGAAGGCGTGGACGCAGGACGAAACGGCGAAGGTGGTCTCGAAGCTGTAGCGCTGGGGGAGCCTCGAACGAGCCGATCGAGACGTGAGTCCGGTCTGTCGTCCTCAGGCTAGGGGGGCGGCCAGACGCGGTCGAGTCCGGGAACCCGGTCGAACACCCGGTCCTCGGAGAGGATTTCCCCCTCTCCCGCCTCCAGCGCGGCGCCGGCGTGGATTGCATCCCGCGGACGCATCGGAAGTGACCGGTAGAGA
>VBMI01000126.1 GCA_005878955.1 Methanobacteriota archaeon | reverse complement strand
GAACGTACCGGCTCACGCTCTACGGAGCCTACGTCGTCGCGGGCGCGGATGGCGATCGCGCGTTCGCGGTCCTCGGCACCCCCGTCCACCTTTGGCAACCGCCCGCTGGGGACCACACCTCTGCGGAGGTCGACCGATGGGACGTGCTCCACCCGAGCCTGGTCATCGAGTCCGGGGGGACGGTCGTCCTGAGCCGGAGGTCCCTCAGCGTCGACGGCTCGCCGTACCTGTGGACCTTCGCGTTCCCCTGAGCCCGCTACCGGAAGAGCCGGAGGCGCGCGTGCGCCGGGACCCCGGGGTGGAAGCAATAGTGCACCGTGTTGAAGTCCCGCCGGAGGCCCGCGACGTCCTTCGCCACCCGCGGCGGGTCCTCCTTCTTGATGGCGACGCGGGCCATCAGCCCCGCGACCTCCTGCATCTGGGCCTCGCGCATCCCGAGACGGGTCAGCTCCTGGGTCCCCACGCGCACGCCGCTCGGCCTCAGGGAGGACGTGTCCCACGGGAGTAGGTTCTTGTTCGTGATGATGTTCGCCTTCTCGAACGCTAGGGACACCTGGGCCCCGCCGCCAAGGGCGGACACGTCCATCGCGAGGGCGTGGCTCTCCGTGAACCCGTGCTTCTCTGCGAGGACCTTGAAGCCCCGCTCGTGGAGCGCCTGCCCGAGGGCTTTCGCGTTGCGGACGACCTGTGCGGCGTAGTCCCGCCCGAACTCGAGGTGCTCCGCGAGAGTGACGCCGAGGGCGGCCATCGCGTGGAGGTGGTGGTTCGACACCACGCCTGGGAACACGCCCTTCATCAACCGCTTCACGAACTTCTCGTCCCCGGAATCCGACAGGAGGATCCCGTGCTGCGGGCCCGGCAGGGTCTTGTGCGTGCTGCCGGTGATCACGTCCGCGCCCTCCCGCAGCGGGTCCTGGAACTGACCTCCGGCGATTAGCCCCATGACGTGGGCCCCGTCGTACCACACTCGGCACCCCGTCTCCTGGAACGCGTCCCGGAGTTCCTTGAGGGGTGTCGGGAACAGGAACACGCTCTGGCCGAACGCCGCGACCTTCGGTCTCACTTGGCGGATCAGCCTCGCCGTCCCGTCCACGTCGAGGTTCATCCGGTCGACGTCGAACGGGTAGTTCACGTTGTTCACGCCCCGCATCCCCGCAGCGCCGAACTTCGCGGAGCTGATGTGCGCGCCGTGGCTGAGGGCCACCGAGGTCATGATGTCCCCGGGCTCGAGGAGGGCGTAGTACACCGCGAGGTTGGCGACGGTCCCGCTGATTGGCCGGACGTCCGCGAGGCGGCAGCGGAAGAGCTTTTCGGCGAGCGTGACGACCCGCCGTTCGACCTCGTCCACGAAGACGTTCCCCTGGTAGTAGCGCTCCCCGGGGAGGCCCTCCGCGTACCGGTCGCCGAAGTCGCTGAGCAGCCTCTCCCGCGCGAGCGGACTGATGACGTTCTCCGACGCAATCATCGGGAGGGACTTCGAGAACCACTCGTGGTGGCGGTCCACCTGCTCCTCGATGAAAGCGAGGTGCTCGTCCACGGGGACGGGAGTGCGGAGCGGGCGATAAATAGATTCTCAGGCGGGCCGTCGGGGAGGCGGCGGGCCACGCTCAAAACGTCCGGCACTTCCCCGCGACGATTCGCTCCGTGAGCTTGTGGATGTTCTCCAGCTCCGAGTCGAGGATCGACTCCACGTCGGGCTTCACGCTCGAGAGCTTCGCGCCCTTCCCGAGGATCACCTGCGCGGTCGCGGCCTGGGGCTGGTCGATCGGCCTTCCGATCTGCGAGACGATCCGGATCCAGATCTCCCGGACGCGGCCCTCGAGCTCCTTTGCGATGCGATGGGCGGCTTCGAACGCGAGAATGTTGTAGAGTTTGCCGACGTGCGTCACGGGGTTCTTCCCCGCCGCGGCCTCGAGGCTCATCGGGCGGTACGGCGTGATGAGCCCCGTGTTCCGGTTGCCCCGGCCCACGCTCCCGTCGTCGCCGTTCTCCCACGAGAGGCCGGTGACCGTGAGGTAGAAGATGCCCGCCTCGACGTTGTCCCCGGTGTTCACGTCCACCTTGACCTCGCGGTTCGTGTGCTTCACCGCGTTGTCGAGGACCCGCTCGCGGAGCTCCTCGATCGCGCTCACGTAGTGGTCCTTGTCCCGGATGAACCGGTCGACCATCGCCGCGGCGATGGTGATCCGGATTCGGTCCCGGTCCCGGACCGCCATGACCTTGATGTCGTGGCCGACCTCCTTGAGGTCCTTCTTCAGGGGCCCGTTGATGAGCTCCTCGGTCTTGAGGGCGAGGGTCTCCGTCTCGCTGTACGGGGCGAAGCTCACCCCGAACGACGTGTCGTTCGCGAGCTGCTTGCGAGTGTCGTAGAGCCCGCGGAGGTCCACGGACCCCTGCCCAATCTTGCAGTCGATGATCACGTCATCGTCGACGTTCAGGTTCGTGCACGTCCTCTGGAGGTAGTCGTGCGCGGCGCGCACCGCGACCGCCCGGTACGGGAGCCGCTCGCCGTCTACGGAAGTGGTCGCCCGCCCGCAGAGAAGGATGTAGGCGGGTTCGAGGAAGAGCCCGCCGCCGAACTTCGGTGCGCTCTGACCGCCGACGACCTCGACCTGGTCTGTGTTGTGGTGGAGGATTCGCCCGTACCGGTCGATGTACATCTTCGAGAGGGCCTGGCTCACGGACTCCGCGAGGCCGTCCGCGACGCTGTCCGGATGGCCGACGCCCTTCCGCTCGACGATCTCCGCCGTCTGCTCCTCGATCGGGGTGTGGACGAGCTCTTCGACGAAGATGCTGCGGCTCACGGAAACTCTCCGGTGTGGCCCGCGCAACACGGGGCGGCGGATATATTCTTTTCTACGTCCCGCGGACGACAAGCCCCGCGGGAGAGCCCAAGCGCGGGCGGGCCCACCGGGTCGCCATCTCCACCGCGTTATTAATATCTGTCTGGCCTGAAAATTCCATAAGGAATATGAGACGGCGCGCGTTCCGGCCCGATGATGCTCCCCGACATCGACGAGATCCCGCGCATGCGGAAGATGCTCGGCCTGACGCAGACGGCCCTCGGCAAGCTCGCGGGAGTGTCACAGTCCACCGTCGTGAAGGTCGAGGTCCGCCGCCAGGAGAAGAAGGCCCTCGTGGACCAGGTGCAGAGCCGGAAGGTGGAGTTCATCGACGCGAAGATCTCCCTGGAGGACGCGGCCTCCGAGATGAGGAGGAAGAAGTTCTCTCAGCTGCCCGTCTTCCACCTCGGCCGGAGCGTCGGCAGCATCTCGGACAAGACGATCACGGATCTGATCCTCGCGGGGAAGGAGCCCCGCGAGCTCGCGCGCATCCGGGTGGAGGACGTGATGGACCCGCCCTTCCCCCAGATCGACGCGAAGGCGCCGGTGGAGCTCGCGGCCGGCCTCCTCCGGCACTACAACGCCGTCATCGTGGTGAGTCGCGGGGACGTCACCGGCATCGTCACGAAGTCGGACCTGATGAAGCTCCTCTGAGGGCCTCAATCCGGGTACGGGGTCTCGTACTCGAAGAAATCCTCGGCCATGTACGTGTTCGGGAACACGGTCTTCGCCTCCTCGAGGATCGAGCGGGTGTCCTCGTACCGCGGGCTGACGTGGGTGAGGATCAGCGCATGCACGTTCGCGTCCCTCGCGATCTCCGCGGCCTGGCGGCCGGTGGAGTGGCCGTAGCGGTTCGCCTTCTCCTCCAGGGCGGTGTCCGCGGTCGCGTCGTGGATTAGGACATCCGCGTCCCGCGCCGCCTCGAGGATCCGGTTCGAGGGCAGCGTGTCGCCGGTGTACACGATCTTCCGGCCCCGTCGAGGCGGGCCGAGGACCATCTCAGGCCCGATGGACCGGCCGCCCACCGTGACGGCCTGTCCCTCCTGGAGGCGGCTGAACAGGGGCCCCTCGGGGATCCCGAGGGCCTTCGCCTTGTCGAGGCTGAACCGGCCCGGCCGGATCCCCTCCTCGAGGACGTAGCCGGCGGCGGGGACCGTGTGGGAGGTCTCGATCGCCCGCACGAGGTACTCTCCGCAGTCGACCTCCTCGCCACCCTTCAGCGCCCGGGCGACGACGGGGAACCCGGACTTGAAGTGGCCGATGTTCGCGAGGGTCTCCACCAGGTCCTCGGTCCCGCGGGGGCCGTACACGAGGAGCTCCCGTTCCCGCCCGTTCATCGACATCGACTGGATGAGCCCGGGAAGCCCGAGGAAGTGGTCCCCGTGAAAGTGGGTGAGGAACACGCGGGTGATCTGCATGAACGAGAGATTCGAGAGCATGAACTGCCGCTGCGTCCCCTCCCCGCAGTCGAACAGGAGGACCTCGGGCCCCCGCTTCACCGCGATCGCGGAGACGTTCCTCTTCGGCGTGGGCCACGAGCCGCTCGTCCCCAGGAAGACGATGTGCACGCGCGCGGAATCCCGGGTTCCGCTATCAACCTTTTCGGGATGCGCGCCTCCATGGAGGACCGCGCAAAGCCTTAATGAGCCTCGCCCCATCGCGGGCGGGGGCGGTCCGTTGCTCGCGATCGATGGGGAGTCCCTCACCCTCGAAGAGGTCGTGCACGTCGCGCGGGCGCGGGGCCCCGTGCGGCTGAGCCCGCCCGCGCGCCGTCGCGTCGAGGCGTCCCACGCCGCCCTCCTCCGGATCGTGAAGGCGGGGAGGGTGGCCTACGGGGTCACGACGGGGTTCGGGCAGCTCGAGAACGTCCTGATTTCCGCGAAGGACGCCCGGAAGCTCCAGGAAAACCTCGTGCGAAGCCACGCCGCGGGGACCGGCCCCCCGCTCCGGGAGGAGGAGGTGCGGGCGGCGATGCTGATCCGCGCCAACGCCCTCGGGAAGGGATACTCCGGGGTTCGTCCCGTCGTCGTGGACCACCTCGTGCGGATGCTGAATGCGGGGGTCCATCCCGTCGTCCCGTCCCGCGGGTCCCTCGGGGCGAGCGGGGACCTCGCGCCCCTCGCGCACATCGCCCTCGTGATGATCGGGGAGGGCGAGGCGGTCGTGCGCGGGAGACGGATGGGCGGCCGAGCCGCGCTGCAGGCCGCGCGCCTCCGTCCCCTCCAGCTGGAGGCGAAGGAGGGCCTCGCGGTCCTCAACGGCACGGCGGTGATGGCGGGCCTCGGTTGCCTCCTCGTCGCGGACGCGCTGCAGCTCCTCAAGGACGCCGAGATCGCCGCCTCGATGAGCTTCGAGGCCCTCCGCGGGAGCCCCGCCCCGTTCGACGAGCGGCTCTCCCGCGTGAAGAAGCAGATCGGCCAGCGCCTCGTGGCGGGGAACTTGCTGAAGCTTCTCCGCGGGAGCGAGATCGTGCCGAGCCACCGGGGACCGCATCGGGTCCAGGACCCGTACTCCCTGAGATGCATCCCCCAGGTGCTCGGGGCCTGCTTCGAGTCGATCCACTACGCCCGCCAGGTCCTGGAGATCGAGATCAATTCCGCGACGGACAACCCACTGATCTTCTCGGACTCGGGGGAGGCGCTGAGTGGGGGCAACTTCCACGGCCAGAGCCTCGCGATGGCCCTCGACTTCCTCGGCCTCGGTCTCACGGTCCTGGGCGGGTTCGCGGAGCGGCGGATCGCCCGCCTCGTGGACGCCCGGCTGAGCGAGCTCCCCCCGTTCCTCACGGAGCACGGCGGGCTCCAGTCCGGGATGATGCTCCTCCAGTACACCGCCGCTGCGCTCGCGGCGGAGAACAAGGTGTACGCCCACCCCGCCTCCGCGGACTCGATCCCGGCATCGGCGAACCAGGAGGACCACAACTCGATGGGCCAGGGGGCGGCCCTGAAGGCCCGCGAGATCCTCGAGAACGCCCGCCGGATCGTGGCAATCGAGTATCTGTGCGCGGCGCAGGGCCTGGAGTTCCGACGACCGCTGAAGCCCGGCGTCGGGCCCCGCGTCGCCCACCGGACGATCCGGGGGTCCGTCCCGAAGCTCACCCAGGACCGCGCGATGGCGGGGGACATCGAGGCCGTCACAGGCATGCTCGTCAGCGGGATCCTCTCGCGGGCCGTCGAGGCGAAGGTCGGACGGCTCGCCTAGCCCACGTCGAACTTGAGCTTCCGCTTCTTGTCCGCGGTCTCGATCGGGCGGAAGCACACCGGGCACCGCCCGACGCGCTCCGCGCACATCTCGTGGAAGTCCCGCCCGCACGAGCACTTCGCGATTGTGAACCCTTTCTTGATCTGCCCCTTGCAGATCGGGCACCGGCTCTCGTACTCCGCGACGAGGGGCCGGACGGGCTCCTCCACCCTCGCTGCCGCGGCGAGCACCTCGATCTGGGCGATCATCTCCTGCGTGTACTCCTTGTCGTCCATCACCCGGTGGCTCGCGACCTGGATGACGAGGGGGATCACGCCGGGCGCGGTCATGCGGATCTTCAGGGGCACGCGCTCCTCGCCCTTCGCGCGGATCGCGGCGAGGTCCTTGAGCCCCTGCACCTCCGCGTCCCCGAGGATCCGGACCTGGACGTCCTTCGCGAGGGCCTTCCCCGTGTTCCGCAGGACGAGCGTCGCGTCGGACCACTGGTCGAGGCGCGGCGCCTCCACCTCCAGGCTCCCCTGCATGCTCGGGGCGAACCCTTCGACGCCCTCCCACGCGAGGCGGTACGCGTCCTCCGCCGTCGCGATCGCCCGGGTCATGTCCGTCTTCTTCAGGGCGATCGAGGCCTGGAGGGTCCTCTCCGCCTCCTTCACGTCGATCCCGAACTTCTTCGCGTTCCGGATCGTGGACTCCGCCTTGTACGTCAGCTCGACGAACCGCTTCTCCACCATCCGGCGGGACTCCACCCGCTCGGAGCCCTGGTGGATGAGGTTCAGGGCGCGTTCGAACTCGCCCTCCAGGAGGGCCTGGCTGGCGAGCTGGAGTTGCTCTTCGGCGTCCCCGACGTCCGCGCCGATCCTCTTCGCGTGCTGCACCGTCGATTCGGCGTTCGTGAGGGCGTCGGAGACCTGTGCGGCGATCCCGCTTTGCGCGTCCTTGATCCCCGCCTCCATGAGCTCGTACGCGTCCTCGAAGTTCTCGCTCTCGATTTGGGCCTTCGCCTCGGAGAACCGCTTGAGGCTCCCCGCGACGTCGACATCGAGGCGCTGGCCGAGTTCCGCGGTGGCGCGGGCCTTGTGGAGCTTCTCGAGAAGGTGGGTCCGGGCCGCGCCGACGCCCCAGTCGAGGGCCTGCTGGTACAGGTTCCGCGCGCCGTCAGAGTCCCCCCGGGCGAACGCGGCCTCGGCATCCCGGTGGACCTTCGCCACCTTGGCGGGGTCCGCCCCGATGGCCTTCAGGACCTCGACGATCCGCGAGGCCCCCGTCCGCGCCTCCAGCGCGTCCTCGGTGATCTCCCGCCGCTTCCCGAACTCATCCCCGCCCCGGATCGCCAGGTCGAGGGCCTTCACGTAGTCCCCGGACTTGAACGCCGCCTTCGCCTCGTCGACAATGCTCGCGACCTGCGCGATGGGGTGGCCGAAGCCGGCGAGCCGCTTCTCGATCGTCTGGATCGCCTTCGCGGCCATGTCCTGCTGGAGGGCGACACGCTCCGTTTCGCTCTCCGACTGCATCGCGACCGCGAGGGCCTGCCGGAACTTCCGCTCCCGCAGGAACTCCTTGGCGCGTTCGAACAGCTTATCCGCGGAGCGGGTGTCGATGCCCTCGCGCCGCGCCTTCTCGATGGAGTCTTCGAAGCGCTTCATCGTGCCCGCGACGGCCTGCTGCGTCTCCGTCTCGAGCTCCCCGGCCGCCTTGTTCGCGAGGTCCAGGGCCTCATCGAACCGGCCGGACTTGTACGAGCGGTCCGCCTTCTCGAGGAGCCGCCGGGCAGACGTGGGGTCGATGTTCATCGTCTCGACCTCGGCGATCGCGTCCCGGGCCCTCTTCATCGCAACCGCGGACTGCTCGCCGACCTTCTTCAGCTTCTCGACCTCGTCGCGGATCTGGAGCACGAGGTCCGTCGCCTGGGCGTACTGCTGTGCCGCGGCGAGGTTCCGGGCCTGGATGATCTTGGATTGGACGGCGGAGAACTCCACCCCTTCGATGTCCGCGAGGACGCCCTCCGCGGTCGTCGCCACGCTCGCGATCTTGTCCCCGATGAGCTCCGTCAGGCCCTTCTCCGCCCGCTCGGACAGCTGGAGGGCCCGCTCGTACTCCTTGGACTTCATGGACTCCTTGGCGTTGTTCAGGAGGTCCCGCAGCTCGGGCGTGTCGATGCCGAGACGGCCCGCCACGTCGAGTTTCTCGCGGCTCGAGATCAGCCGCTGGGCGGACGTGTAGAGGATCATGAGCTTCTCCGTCTCCGCCTTCGAGCGGTTCGCGAGCTCCAGGGCCCGCTCGAAGTCGAGGCGCTCGAACGCCTTCTTCGATTCGAGGAGCATCTCGAGGACCTTGGTGACGTCGACGTCCCGCTTTTTCGCCTCCGCGACGAGCGCTGCGGCGCTCGAGATCGCGTTGTGGGTCGTGCGATAGAGCTCGAGGACCTTGTTCGCCTTGTCGTTCGTCTCCTTCAGCATGCGAAGCGCCTCGACCGTGTCCTCGACGCCGAGGGACATCTTCGAGCGCTTCAGGAGCTCTCGCATCTCGTCGATGTTGATTCGCATGTTCTTCGCTTGGACGACCTTCTGTTTGACGAGGTTGAACAGGTTCTCGGAGGCGGCGGCGAGGTCCTTCGAGGCCCGCTCCCGGAGCCCGACGACGTCCGCGTAGCGGCCGTCCCCCATCGCGGCGTTCATGTCCTTCAGGATCGCCTCGAACCCCGCGGACTCCCCGCCGAGGTCCTGCATGAGCGTGACCGCCGCCCGCACCGTCTCGTGGTACTGCGACGCGCGGTCCTTCGTCTTGCTCTCGGAGACCTTCTGGCCCTCCGCGAGGAACCCGAAGGCGCCGTCGACATCCTTCGCGGCGACCGCGCTCTCCGCCTTCGCGATGAGGCTCTTGACGGCGGTCGCATCCTCCCCGAGGAACTGGAGCGAGGCCCTCAGGCCGGTGAGCCCGGTTTCGAGGCGCTTCTGCAACGCCCCCTCCGCCAGGTCCCGGCTCTTGATCGCGAGGTCGATCGCGCGGCGGTACTCCTTCTCCTTCGTCGCGAGGATCGCGTCCTCGAGGGCCTTGCTGGACTCCGCCAGGTCCGCGCCGAGCCGCTCCCCGGACGTCAGGATGAACTCCGTCTTCTCGACGATCTCCATCGTGCGGTCGTACTCCGCCCGCTCGAGCTCCTCCCGCCCCTTCTTCACGGACTCGCGTGAGCCCGCGAAGTCCTTCGCCTGGAGGGCCTCCCGCGCCCGCTCGAGGTGCCGGCGCGCGCCGGCGACCGCGACCCCGAGAGTCTCCGCCTCCGCGCCCATCCGGGCGAGCTCCCGCACGGACCCTTCCATGTTCCGGAACTCGGAGACGATCCGGTCGACCTCCGCGTCCGCCTTGCGGGCGGCCTCGACGGCGGCCTCGAAGTCTCCCTGCTGGAGCCCCCCGCGGGCCTGCTGGAGGAGCGCCACGGGCCCGGACAGGTCCGCGCCGAGGTTCTTCGCCGCGACGAACTTGTCCCGGCTCTGGTTCATGAGGGAGAGCACGCGCTGGAACTGGACCTGCTGGAGGGTCTGGAAGCCCTGGCGGGCGAGGGTCGCACCGTCCTGGAACCGCCCCTCCTTGATCGCCTGCTCCGCCTGCCGCAGGGTCACCCGCGCCCCGGTCGTGTCCGCGCCGAGCTTCTCGGCCCGCGCGACCCATTGGGTGAAGTCGGTGACCTTGCCGTCGAGCCCCTTCTGCAGGGCCCGCTCGCCCTCCGCCCGGCTCTGCTTGAACGCGTTGAACGCCTTCTCGAAGTCGAGCCGCTCCATGTCCTGGCGGCCCCGCTCGATCAGCTGCGCCATCTTCGCGACGTCCGCCCCCATCTCCCGGGCCGTCCGCATCAGGGCCTCAGTGTCCGCGACTGTCCGCTCGAGCTCCGACCGGAGCTCCCCCGTGACGGTGTCCAGGCACTCCTTCGTGAACCCCATCGCCATCTCGAAGTCGTTCGACTCCATCGCGGAGCGGGCTCGGGAGAGGAGGTCCTCGACGGTCCCCGTGTCCCGCCCGAGGTTCTTCGCGGCGATGATCAGGCTCTGGGCTTTGGAGAACGATCCAGAAAGGTGTTCGTGGAGGACCTTCTCCAGCCGCTTCCAGGCCTTCTTCGCCAGGTCGATCGCGGTCTCGAAGTCCTCCGCCCCGAGGGCCTCCCGCGCGCGGCCCATAGACGCCTCGCTCTCCGAGACATCGGAGCCGACTCCTTTCGCGATCGCGACGAGGTTGACGCTGGCGTCGACGATCCCCTTGGCCCGCTCCCGATAGATCCGGGTGGCCTTCTCCTTCGCGGCGACGGCCTTGTCGAGGGCGAGCTTGTAGTCCTTCCCGGACATCGCCGCGGTCGCTTCGGCCACGAGGGTGTCCGCGTCCGTTGTCACCGCGTCGATCCGGCGGGCCGCTCCGACGAGGTCCGTCGCGGCGGTCAGAGCCTTGTCCGCGTCCGTTCGGACGCGGGTCGCCTCTCGAACCTTCTCCTCAAGCTGCTTGCGCAGGGCGATGTCCTTCAGGTACCCGCTCACGCTCGTTCACTCCGGGTCCCGCGGAGAAACGTTGCACTCACTGGGGAACGCGACCCAGCGGTAATTACGAGTTCCATGGTATATAAACGCTATCCGTCGGTTATCGGCTGTCCCGGGCGGTCCTGGGACGAATCGTTTCCCCCGCCCCCCGGGTCCCCGGCCGGGACCGCGCCCTCCGGCGTCGGCCCCGCGGGCCCGGACACCGCGGCGGGTTTGGGCGTGAACTTCACACCGGCCTGTTCCGCGAGAAGCCGGCGGATCCCCTCACGGTCCGTCGCCTTGAGCCCGAAGAACTCGACGAAGTACCGCGTCGTCGTTAGCTCGAAGCTGCGCCCGCTCGGCCGCTTGTTCACGAGGCTGAGGTCCACGAGGGCCTGGACGTGTTCGTACACCTTCGAGCCAATCATGTCCCCGAGGTCGCTCTGGAGCACGGGCTGGTGGTACGCGATGAGCGTGACGGTCTTCAGGAGGTCCCGATCGATCTCCGGGGGGGCGAACGCCTGGGCCCGGTCCGCAAACTCCCGCCGGATCTGCATCGTCCACTTCCCGCCCACGGCGGCGATCTCCACGGCGCTGTGTCGGGTCGTGTAATCCGCGGCGAGGGCTTTCACGTGCCCCTTCACGGACTCGACGTCGATTCGCGTGCTCTTGGCGAGGTCTTCGACGGACACGGGCCGGCCCGCCGAGAAGAGGGCGGCTTCCACAATCCCCCGCTCGTCCGTCATGGCCCCACCTCCGGCGCCGCGGCCGCGGTCGCGGGCGAGCCCGCACCGGTCGGGGCAACTGCCGGGATCCCGGCGAGTTCCTCAGGGTCCAGCGCGCCCTCCGGCACGATCCGCTGGACGAAGATGTCGCCCGAGGGGTACGCGTCCTGTCGCAGCCGGACCTTCTCCATCTTCGCGAGGAACAGGACGGCGACGAAGACCGTGACGAGGTCCCACCGGTCGTGCGGGGCCGCGAGGCGGTGGAGGGGCACCGCGTTCCCGTTGAACCGGGCGAGCCGGGTCCACGTGAGGCCGATGTCCTCGGACAGGTCCTCCGCATGGACCTTGTCATGGAAGTTCGGCGCGAACGCGCGGACGGCCTGCTCCCGCAGGGCGTTCAACTAGAGCTGCACCTCCGCGTCTCGACGGGCCTCGTCGAAGGCGTCCATGAGCTCCATGAGGGTCACGGGCCGCCGGCCCTCCCGCCGGATTGCCTCGTCGATCGGGACCCGCCCCGCGCCGAGGACCGCCTGGTTGAAGTCCAGGTCCTCCGGTTCCTGGAGGCCCGCGAAGTCCCAGTCCGCGGGCGCCTCTTCCAGGGGCGGCGTCGCGCTCACGAGGAGGGAATCGCTCTGGAGCTTCAGGATCGACCAAGCCATGAAGATCAGCTTGCCCGCGGTCACGAAGTTCACGGGGCCCCCCTGCTGGACCTTCTCGAGGTACATGCGCGTGAACTGCGCGAGGTCGAGGTCCCATGGGTCGAACTCCTTCTCCAGGACGAGTTCGAAGGCGGCCGCGACGGCCTTCTCGAAGGGGTCACGGAGGGCGACGTGCATCCCCTGGTCGATCTCCCCGAGCATCGTGACGTAGCGGGTGATCCGCCCGCCGCCGTCCGTCTCACTGATCAGGGACTTGTGGAACAGCAGGTGGTTGAGGACCGTCTCGTACGCCTCGCTCATGCCGCCACCGCCTCCGGGGGCCGTTCGTCCTGGACGTCGGAGAGGTTCACCTTCATCACGAGGTCGGAGTGGCCCGCCGAGGTCATCGTGACCCCGATGATGTGGTCCGCCTCCTTCAGGGTGACCTTCCTCAGGGAGATCTGGACGAACTGCGCGGTGCTCGAGTTCCTCTTGATCATCCGTGCCACCCGCTCGGCGTTCACGGCGTCGAGGTTCTGGTCAATCTCGTCCAGAAGGTAGAACGGCGAGGGGTCGTACTCCTGGATTGCGAAGATGAACGCCATCGACACGAGGCTCTTCTCCCCGCCGCTGAGGGCCTCGAGCCGGAGGACCTTCTTGTGGGACGGGTTCGCGCGGATGATTAATCCGCCGGTGAACGGATCCTTCTCGTTCTCGATGAGGAGCTCCGCCTCCCCGCCTTCGCTGATCTCCTTGTACACGCGCTTGAAGTTCGCATTGATCGCGCCGAACACCGTGCCGAGTCCCTCTTTCTTCTTTTCCGTGAGCTCCCCGGCGAGGTTGATGAGCTCCTGTCGCTGGGTCCCTAGCTGCGTGAACTCCTCGGTCAGCTCTCCATAGCGCGTCTGCTGGGCGTCGTAGTCGTCGAGGGCGCGCATGTTGATCGGCCCCAGAGCCTGGATCTGTGCCTCGCACTCTCCGATCGTCCGCTTGAGCGCGTCGAGCGGCGGGAGCGTGCCCTCGATCTCGCGGCCGAGGGCCTTCAGCTCCTCCTCCGCCTTCGCGAGGGTCTCCTCCTGGGCGTGGAGCTCCGTCTGGAGGTTCGTGGCGAAGTCTTCCTTCGTCTCCAGCCGGTGGCCGAGCTTGTCCACCTCCCCCTCGAGCTCCGTCTTCTCCCGGTACGCGGAGTCCCGGTCCTGCTGGAGCCCCTGCATCTCCTTCGACATGTGGGCCTCCATCTTCTCCAGGCCCCGGATCTCGTTCTCGAGCTTCCCGAGGGACGCTTCGAACTCCTTCCCGCGTCGCTCGTGGTCGGACTTTTGCGTCAGCAGGCCGTCGGTGCGTTGGTCGAACTCCGAGCGGCGCTCGGTCTGGACCTTGATCTGTGCGTCGAGGGTCTCGAGCTTCGCGCGGGCGGCCGTGACCTCGTCCCCCGCCTTCGTCCGGTTCGCCATGAGCTCCTTCATGCGGGCGGACACGGCCTGGGGGGCGGCCTCGAGGACCGCCTTCTTTCGCTCGTCCCGCTGGGCCCTCAAGGTCTCGAGTTCCTTCTGGAATCGTGCGAGGTCCTCCCCGATGCGGGCGGCCGTCTTCTCGGTCTCCCCGAGCTTCTGCCGCTTCGCGTCGAGGTCCTCGCGGATCGATTTGACCTTCGTGGCGAACTCCTTCCGCTTGGTCTCGAGCGCCGACGCCCGCACATCCACCGCGGAGGTCTGCCCGCCCACGTCCTTTAGGTCAGACTCCAGGGAGGTGATTTCCTTCCTCAGGTCGGCGAACCGCTTCGTCACCCGCTCGGCCTCCTCCGTGGCCTTGCGGAGCCTCTCGGAGACGGTGTCGATCTCCCGCTTGTCCGGGGCTCCGAACCGGAGGGTCGTCTTCTCGAGGTCCCCGCCGATCATCGCGCCGCTCGCCTCGATGAGCTCCCCGCCGAGGGTGACGAGCCGGACCCCGCCCATGTACTTGCGGGCCAGGTCCAGGGTCTCGACGACGATCGTGTCTCCGAGGACGTAGAAGAACGCGTCGCGGTACTTCTCGTCGAACTTGATGAGATCGATCGCGAACCCGACCGACTCCTTCGCGACAAGGATCGCCTTGCCGCGGGGCCGACCCACGAGCATCTTGCTCAGCGGCAGGAACGTCGCCCGCCCGGCGCGCGTCTTCTTCAGATAGTCGATGCACTCCGCCGCGACCGAGTCGTCGTCGACGACGATCGCCTGCATGCGGTTCCCCGCCGCCATCAGGATCGCGGTCTCATACTTCGACTCCGTGTGGCCCAGTTGCGCGATCGTCCCGTGGACACCCTTGATCTTCCCGCTGTCCCGGGCCTCGAGGATCGCGGCGACGGCGCTCGTGTACCCTCGCTTCAAACTCTCCGCGACATCCGCCTCCGCCTTCATCGCCGTGTACTGGCGGGTGAGCTCAAGGATCGCGGACTGGAGCTCCGTCTGTTGCCTCCCGAGCTCCTGCTCCTCCTTCCGCTTCGCGTAAAAGTCCTGCTGGAGCTTCGCGAGGTTCTTCGTCGCAGCCTTGGAGCCGGTGCGGATCTCCTTGAGCTGGAACTCCGCGTCGTCGAGCTCAAGCTGGTACGTCTTTAGCACGTCCTCGAGCTGGACGACCTCGTTCCGGAGGCGCTCCAGGCTCTCCCTCGCTCGGTCCCCTTCCAGGACGAGGGCCTTCGCCTTCTCTTCCCCCTCATCCGTACGCTTCGAGAGGGACAGGACCTCCTTCTGAATCTGGAGAATCTTGGAATCCGACTTCGAGGTCGTTTCATCGAGCGCCTTCAGGTCCCGCTCCGCGACCCCGAGCTGCTTCTCGAGGTCCCCGAGGGAGTCCGCGACCGAGGCACGTTCTCGCTGGAGGGCCTCCAGCTCCTTTGAGACCCGGGCCCGCTCCCGCTGGGCGTCCGCCACCTCCGCCTTGAGCCGCTTGACCTCCTCGGCCCCCGTGGCGATTCCGTCCGTGGCCCGTGCCCGCTCGATCCGGAGAGCGTCGAGTTTGCCCTTGAGCTGCTTCGCCTCGTCGCCGCCGCGCTCCGCGATCTTCTTCTCGAGGTCGTCCAGGCGGGCCTCGGCCTCCTTGAGCCGGGAGGCGATGCCTTCCTTCTCCTTCACAAGTCTCGCCCGCTCGACCTCGAACTTCGCGAGCTGTTCCTTCGTGGAGTTGATCTCCTGTTCGATGATCTCGCGGTTCTTGTACACGAGCTGGGCCTTCGCGAGGTTCAGGCGGTCGGAGAGCTCCCGGTACTTCAAGGCGCCCTCCCGGTCCGCCGACAGCTGGTGGAGCTGCTTCTTGATCTCGTCCAGGATGATCTGGATCCGGCCGAGGTTCTCCTCGGTCTGCTTCCGCTTCGAGTCCGCCTGCCCGATGTCGTCGTCGAACTTCGTGATCCCGGCGATGTTGTCGAGGACCTTCCGGCGGTCCACGTCGGACATCGAGACGATCCGCTGGATGTCCCCCTGTTGAACGAGGTTGTACCCCTCGGCGCTGATCCGGGCGTGGGCGAGGAGGCTGTCGAACTCGTCCAGGGAGGCCTTCCGGTCGTTCACATAGAAGTACGAGTTGTACCCGTCCGGGACGCTCGGCGAGACCGCGATGTAGCGCGTGAGCTTCACCTCGTCCGCCTCGATGGGGATCGCGCGGTCCCCGTTGTCGAAGAAGAGGGAGACCTCGCAGTGGGAGGCGCCCTTCTTGTCCTTCCCGCCGTTCCAGATCAGGTCCGTGAGGCGCTTGGCCCGGATCGCCTTCGCGCTCTTGGGACCGAGCACGAAGAGGACCGCGTCCGCGATGTTCGACTTCCCGGAGCCGTTCGGGCCCGTCACCGACGTGTACCCGGTGAGGAACGGGACCCGGACCTTCCCGGCGAACGACTTGAAGTTCTCCACCTCGATTTCTTTCAAGAACACGGCATCACCGCGACGGAAGGCGTGGACTGAGCGCTCGGAATGCCCATCCCATCCTGGCCCTTCTGACTGTCCGACCTTCGTCGGACGCCAGGCCGAATATCGGGAGAGCCTATAAATATCTTTGGCGGGAAACGGAGGGCGCGGGCTTGACAAACGGGCAGCTGGGAGGGTTCGGCGGCCCCCCGGGCGCTCGTCCCAGGCTCACTTCACCGTCTGCAACGTGAACACGAGGCTTTCCACGGTCTGGTCGAGGTACCGTTCGACCCAGGGGAGGAGCCGCGGAAAGAGCCGCTTCACGTACTTACCGATATGGTACTCGTGGATTTTCTCCACGGATAGGATGTTGAACCGGGCCTTCGTGTAGTAGGAGTACTCGTTCTTCCCGAAGTAGTCGAAAGACCCTTCGGTGAAGAACCGGACGTGGGTCGGGTCCTTGAAGGCGTTCGCGTGCTTGTAGTGCGGGACCTTGATGACGATCCGCGCCCCGGGACGAGTCACCCGGTGGATTTCCTCCATCACCCTCACCGTATCGGGCAGGTGCTCGATTACGTCCGTCGCGTGGACCTCGTCGAACACGCTATCCTTGAAGGGCCATGGGAAACGGGAGAAGTTGCAGAGGAGGTCGACGCCCGCCATCGCGTGGAGGTCCGCGTTCACGAACCCGACCTTGCTCCGGGGACCGGAGCCCATGTTCAGTTTTGCGGGGGTCATCGGCCACCCGCCAGGAGGTCCGAGACGAGCCGGAGGAGCCGGTCCGCGCGCCGCCCGATGGGGAACCGTTGGACGACGCGCTCCCGGGCCCGCGCTCCGTCCGCCGGATGGGAAAGGGCGATTCTTATCCCCTCCGCGGTCGAGTCCGCGTCCCCGTATTCGACGTAAACGCCGGTGTCGCCCACAACCTCCGGGAGCGACCCCCGCCGCGTCACCACGGGCACGCATCCGCACGCCATCGCCTCCGCGACGGCGAGCCCGAACCCCTCGTGGGCGGACGCCTGGACATACACCTTCGCCCTGCGGTAGAGCGCCAGAAGTTCGTCGTCGGAGAGGTACCCGGGGAGCTCGAGGTTCGGTGGCGGGCTCGACCGCAGATCCGTCTCCATCGAACGATCGACCGCACCGGCGAGGACGAAGCGGATTCCAGGCACCTTCCTCGATGCCTCCACGAACGTGGCGTGCCCCTTTCGGCGGAGATTGGACTCTGTGATGGCCCCCGCGGTCACCGCGAGATCCTCCTTCGCACCCAGCGGCGCGAAACGATTGACATCGACCCCGAGATACAGCACCTCCATTCGGCGGGGCTTCCGCACCCTCAGGATTTCCGACGCCGAGAACTCGGAGAACGGCAGGACGAGGTCCGCCAGTCGGATCGAGAGCCGCGTCGAAATTCTCGATTTCCAGGACCCCGCCATGGCGCCATACCCGATGTCGTGTTGCGCGGCGACGTCGGCGCCGCCGGCGACGAGCACGACCGGCCTCCGGTGCCGGCGGGCGACGAACCCCGCCACGGCCGCGTGGTCCCCGGCGAACCAGCAGAAAACGAGGTCGGACGCTCGAACTACCTCCCGCAACGCGCGGTAGGTGTCCCGCCCGCTCCACTCCAATCGTCTGACCTCATATTCCCTCGCGAGGATTAAGGCATCCGCCTCGACGAACGATGAGCGACCCGAGCTCACGAGGGCGATCGACGCCGCGGGCAACGGTCCACCCGCCGCCCCTCACTCTCTCGTGGCGGAGCCGCCCGACTCGATCCACCGTTGCGCCTGCTCGACCCCGCTGCGGATGTTCGCGTCCTCCACGAGGGTCCGCTCGATCCATCTCTCCATGAAGTCGATCTCGGTCCGCGCAGTCGGGTCGGACACGGCGGTCGCCCTGAGCGCGGGCAGGAACATGTGGCGCCACAGCAGGATCTCTTTGACCATCAGCTTCTCCCGCGTGTACGGGTTCCGGTCGTACGTCACGTCGAGCTGCTCCCTCCAGAGCCGGAGGTAACGATCGTACACGATCCCGAAGCCGAAGAGGAGCACGAAGATCCCGACGAACAGGAGAAGGAGGGTGGCGGCGACGGCCCCGGGAGCGTTCTCGGGGAAACCCAGGTTCCTCTGGAAGAATGGAAAGACGATCGGGAACGCGGTGAGCGTGATGACGATCCCCCAAAGGACGAGGCTCAGGATCGCGTAGCTCTGCTGGATTCGCCAAAGCTGCGTCATCAGAAAGCGCTTGGCCATGAACCCGCTCGGCTAAGAGGGCGGGCGTATTAGTAGGTAGCGGGCTTGCGTTTCTCCGCGCGGCGCGCGACAGTGAACACGCCCCGTCCGCGATACGCAGATAACCTCCCGTCCGCTTGTCCCTCCGATGGCGAAGACCGCTCTCGTCACGGGGACGACGGGCCAGGACGGGTCCTTCCTCTCCGAGCTGCTCCTCTCGAAGGGCTACGAAGTGTGCGGCCTCGTACGGCGGTTGAGTTCCCCGAACATCACGAACATCCAGCACGTCATGAAGGATCTCCGGCTCCTCGACGGGGACATGACGGACCAGACCTCGATGATCACGGCGTTGAAGGAGTCCCGGCCGGACGAGATCTACAACCTCGCCGCCCAGTCCTTCGTCGCGACCTCGTTCCGGCAACCCGTGCTCACCGCCGACGTTAACGGGCTCGGGGCCGTCCGCCTCCTGGAAGCCGCGAAGGAAGTGGTCCCGGACGCCCGGATCTACCAGGCGTCGACCTCAGAACTCTTCGGCCTCGTGCGCGAGACCCCGCAGAACGAGAACACGCCCTTCCACCCGCGGTCCCCGTACGGAGTCTCGAAGCTGTTCGCCTATTGGGCCTGCGTAAACTATCGGGAAGCGTACGAGATGCACGTCTCGAACGGAATCCTCTACAACCACGAGTCAAGCAGGCGTGGCCTCGAGTTCCTCACGCGGAAGGTCACAGACGGGGTCGCGAGGATCGCGAAGGGGAAGGCGACCCACATCGAGCTGGGCAACCTCGACCCGAAGCGTGACTGGGGGTACGCCCCGGAATACGTGGACGCAATGTGGCGGATGCTCCAGCAGCCGAAGCCCGACGACTACGTGATCGGCACCGGGGAATCGCATACGGTGCGCGAGTTCGTGGAGCTCGCGTTCCGCGAGGCCGGGATCGAGAAGTGGGACAAGTACGTCCGGACGGACCCGAAGCACTTCCGCCCCGCGGAGGTGCAGACTCTGTGCGCGGACCCGTCGAAGGCAAGGAACGTTCTGGGATGGCGGGCGAAGACAAGGCTTCCGGAACTCGTGAAGATCATGGTGAAGGCCGACCTCGAGAGAGTCGGTGGGTAAGCGCCGAATGTCTGCACCGAAGGACCCCGAGGCGCGCCGCGGGGATGGCATGCGCTCTAGTCTTTCGACTTGGCACGCTCGATGAGGGCCAGCCCGTTGTTGTGGTAGTACCGGAAGATCCGCGCATCCCTCCGCCCGCGGAAGTGGTCCTCGATCGCCCGCCAGACCTCCGGGCGGCTCGTCGTGTCGTGCATCGTGATGACCCCCGCCGGGGACACGAGGGGTTCGAACCTCCGCAGTTCCTGCACGGTGTGGTCGTACTCGTGGGACGTGTCGATGAAGAGGTGGTCGATCGGCTCCTCCCAATCCAGTGCAAGGTCATCCGCCCGGAGGAACGTCCAGAACGCCTCCAGCCCCGCCCCCCGCACGCGGGCCTCCGCGTCGGGGCAGGGCTCGAGGTCCACGCTCGTCACGTGACCTCCGATCTCACGGGCTGCCGACAGCAGGGCGACGGTCGACTCCCCCGTGCGCGTCCCGAGCTCGAGGACCCGCCGCAGGTTGCGGTCGCGCGTGATCCGATAGAGGGTGGGCAGATGGGCATAGATGTCGGAGCACGTGGCGAAGCCCCGCTCGAGGGGCGAGAGGACGGAGCGGTCCGGCGGGGCCTCCAGCATCGGCTCGACGACGCGGGCCATTTCGAAGGCTCGATACTGGGTCGGCCCCAGGACGAGAGCGGCGAGGGCGGCCCCGAACCCGTGCGTCCTCGCGGCCCGGGCCGTCTCTTGGAGGCGTGCGATCAATGCCATTCCCGGTGCGCCCTCCGGACGTCCACGCCGGGCCATTGCGGCGGGTATTCTTATTCCTATCAGAGGTAGGCGGTGCTGTTCTCGCCCACGATCAGGACACGCCCGGGGCGGCCCCGTCCATCCGCGGACAGAATCGAGGCGTGCCGACCGATGAGGCTCCCGACGATCTTCCCGGGGGCTTCAATCACGGAGTCGCCCACGACGATCGAGTCCTCGATGTCCGCGCCGATGATCTGGGAATGGTCCCCGACCGCGGTGTAGGGCCCGATCGACGCGTCCGGCCCGATCGTGCAGTCCTCCCCGATGACCGCGGGCCCCCGGATCACGCTTCCCTTGCGCACGACCGTGCCCTTCCCGATCCGGACCCTCCCGGAGACCTTCGCGCCCGGCTCGACCTCCCCCTCGTTCCTAGGCTCGAGCTCTTCGAGGACGAGCCGGTTCGCCTCGAGGATGTCCTCGGGCCGCCCGGTGTCCTTCCACCAGCCGGTGACCCGGAAGGCCCGGACCGCGCGCCCGGCCCCGCGGAGGTGGTCGATCGCCTCCGTGATCTCGAGCTCGTTCCTCCAGGACGGCTTGAGGGCCTCGATGAACGGGAAGATCGAGGGCCGGAGGAGGTAGATCCCCACGAGGGCGAGGTCGCTCTTCGGCGCCTTGGGCTTCTCGACGAGGCCCACGACGTTCCCCTGCGCGTCCACCTCGGCGACCCCGAATCGTTCCGGGTGGGGCACGGGGCACAGGAGGATCCCCGCGGCGTCGTCCCCGCGGCTGAACGCCTCGACCATCGGGCGGATGCCGCCCTTGAGCAGGTTGTCGCCGAGGTACACACAGAACGCGTCGTTCCCGACGAACGTGCGGGCGCACCCCACCGCGTGCGCGATCCCCTTCGGCGGGCCCTGGTCGATGTACGTGAATCGGACGCCGAAGCTCGTGCCGTCTCCGAGGAATTCCCGGACCTTTTCCGGCATGTTGTCCCCGAGGATGATCCCGATCTCCGTGATCCCGGCGTCACGGAGGTCCTCGATGCAGTACAAGACGTTCGGTTTGTTCGCGATCGGGATCAGCTGCTTCGGGCCCGTATGGGTCAGCGGGCGGAGCCGCGTGCCGTGGCCTCCCGTGAGGACGACGCCCTTCATTCCGTCCGCCTCATGTCCCCGAGGGTCTCGCGGAACGTAGGGTGTGGGATATTAGGGAATCGCTCGAGCCGCTTGGAGACGAGACAGGAGGTGCGGGGCCGGGGGGCGAGGAGGCCCGCCTCCGCCAATGTCGACGCCTTCAGGAGCGAGGTGGGGAGGCCGAACGTGTCACAGACGGCCTCGCCGATCTCGTAGCGGGTCAGGCATCCTTTCGTCGCGGCGTGGTACACGCCGGATTCTTCCTTCTCGAGGAGGTCGAACGCGAGGCGGGCGACATGCGGGACGTAAGAGGGGGACACCCGCTGGTCCGTGAACAGCGGGACCGTCTTGCGCGTGCGGAGAGCGTTCAGGATCCATGTGACGTTATTCTCCTTCCCACGGAGGCGGTTCCACCCGAAATTCGCGCACGTGCGGACCACGAGCGCGTCCGGGGCCTCGCCGAGAACGTTCCGCTCGCCGGCGAGCTTCGAGCGGCCGTAGACGTTGATCGGATTCGGTGTGCTCTCCTCGACCACCGTTTCGGACCGTCCATCGAAGACGTAGTCCGTGGAGAAGTGGACCACGCGGGCACCCCCTACACGCGACAGCTCCGCGATCTCGCCGGGGGCGATGGCGTTCACCTGCTCGGCGAGTTTAGGGCTGGACTCGCAACCGTCCACGCTCGTCATCGCCGCGGCGATCATGACTACGCCCGGTCTGACCCGTGAGAAGACCTCCTCGATGGCGCCATGATCCCGGAGGTCGAGCGGAGACAGGTCCGGAACGGGCTCCGAGGAATAGGTCCCATGGACGCGGTACCCGCGGGAGCCCCCCTCCCGCATCAGATGCTGGCCGAGGAGGCCGCTGCCGCCGATCACGAGGACGTCCTGCAATGCGGCCGGGATTGCGGGGACGTGCAAAGAGTTTGGCGTCGCCGAAGCGCGCGTTCTCCGAGCCCTTATGTACGGCCCTCCGCTATCGCGCGTCGTGCGCCTCCTGGTGACGGGCGGGGCGGGGTTCATCGGATCGAACTTCGTGCGCCTGGCGGTCCGCAAGGGGCACGACGTCGTCGTCCTCGACAAGCTCACGTACGCGGCGAATCCCGAGAACCTCCGCGACCTTCTCGACGGCGGGCGGATCGAGTTCGTCCAGCGGGACATCTGCGACCCGGGCGCGGGGGACGCAGCCCGCGCGTGTGATGCGATTGTCCACTTCGCGGCCGAGACTCACGTGGACCGTTCGATCACGGAGGCGGGGGACTTCGTGCGGACGGACGTGCTCGGGACCCATGCGATGCTCGAGGCCGCGCGGCGCGAGCGCGTGGACCGATTCCTGCACATCTCGACGGACGAGGTGTACGGGGAGAGCGGTCGCCGGCCCTCCCGCGAGGACTCCCCGCTGAACCCGAAGAGCCCTTACGCCGCGAGCAAAGCGGGCGCGGACCGCCTCGCGTTTGCGTACCACGCGACGTATGGCCTCCCGGTCGTCGTCACCCGCTGCGTGAACAACTACGGCCCCTATCAGCACCCGGAGAAGGCGGTCCCGCTGTTCAGCGTGTCCGGGATCGTCGGCGCCCGGCTCCCGGTGTACGGGACCGGCCGGAACCGGCGGGAGTGGATCCACGTGGAGGACCACTGCACGGCCCTGTTCGCGCTCCTCCGGAGGCGCGGGGTCGACGGTGAGACGTTCAACATCGGGACCGGCGACCGCCGCTCCACCCTCGAGGTCGCCGGCTCTATCGTTGATGCGCTCGGGCTGCCGAGGGGCCGGATCGCCCGGGTCGCGGACCGTCCCGGCCATGTCGCGAGTCACGCGGTCGACAGCGGCAAGCTCCGGCGGGCCACGGGCTGGCGGCCGGCCCACGCGTTCGATCGAGAGATCGCGAGGACCGTCCGGTGGTACTCGGACCACCCCGGGTGGTGGCGGCCGACGGTGCTCGGGAGCGCGAGGGCATACTTCGAAGAGCGCTATCCGGGGTTCGTCGCATCGGTGGAGGCGTTCCGCGCATAGCGGCGGACGCGGCAGGTTCTATCTACTCCTGGGCGTTCGGGGGGCGGGGACGCGATGATCGACGGCGTGAAGGTCCGCCCGCTGAAACCGATCCATGACGAGCGGGGCTACCTGATGGAGATGATCCGGTCCGACTGGCCGGAGTTCGCGAAGTTCGGCCAGGTGTACATCACGATCGCGTATCCGGACGTCGTGAAGGGCTGGCACTACCACAAGGTCCAGACGGACAACTTCATCATCGTGAAGGGGACGGCCAAGGTCGTGTGCTACGACAACCGGCAGGGCTCGAAGACGAAGGGGGACGTGAACGAGTTCTTCCCCGGGGAGAGGAACCCGATGCTGATCCAGATCCCGCCCCTCGTCGTGCACGGCTTCAAGGCGGTCGGGGGGGAGTCCGCGTACGTGGTGAACGCCCCGACGGAGCTGTACCGGTACGAGAAGCCGGACGAGTTCCGGATCCCGTACGACTCGCCGGAGATCCCGTACAACTGGGACGTCAAGATGGGCTAGCGCGGGCCGCTTCGAGGGTCCGACGCAGTCCCTCCTCCAGGCGGGTGCTTGCTCGGAACCCCAACACCTTCGTCGCCAGGGTCGTGTCCGCCCGGGAGTTCCGGACGTCCTTGGGCCGCGGGCGCGTCCGCCGCACCTTCACGGACACGTCCTCGATGGACCCGAGCGCATCGATCAGGTCCCGAATGGACGTCTCGCGCCCCGACCCGACGTTGAAGATCCCGCCGGCGGCGGCGCGGGCGGTCGCGGCGCGGTCGAACGCCTCGGCGACGTCCGAGACGTACACGAAGTCCCGTGTCTGCCGGCCGTCCCCGTGGAGCGTCAGGGGCTTACCCGCCACGATCCCGCGGACGAACCGGGCCACGACGGACGCGTACGGCGACTCCGGGGACTGCCGCGGCCCGTAGACGTTGAAGAGCCGGAGGGATGTCGTCTCGGGGCGCCCCGGGCCGGAGAGCGACCGGCAGAAGTGCTC
>VBMI01000104.1 GCA_005878955.1 Methanobacteriota archaeon | reverse complement strand
GACGCCGATGGCGATCAGACGGAGGTAGAAGATCTGGGACGCGAGCGGCTCCCCAAGCTGGAACCAGTCCTTCGCGCGCACCGAGAAGTACTCGAGGAACGGGACGACGAAGGCACCGACGATCACCCCGCGGTTGTTCCCGCTCCCACCGATGATCACGATCACCCAGACGGCGAACGTGTCCGCGGCCGTGAACGAGTTTGGCGGCGGGGAGACCCCGCGGAGCCAGAACGCGAAGAACGCTCCAGAAAGGCCCATGATTCCCGCCCCGAAGACGAAAGACTGCAGCTTCAGCGAGAAGGTGTCCTTGCCCAGGGCCTGCGCGGCATCCTCGTCCTCCCGCACCGCCTGCAGCACGCGCCCCCACGGCGACCGCACCATGCGCTCAAGGAGGAAGAACACGAGGACCAAGATCAACGCCACGAAGAGGAAGTACGACAGGTTCGTCTTCCAGATCTCGCTCCCAAACTCGAACGGCCTCGGGACCCCAGCGATGCCCTCGACCCCGCCGGTGATGCCCGGGAGGTTCTTCACGAACACGTTCATCACGATCTCGGCGAACCCGAGCGTCGCGATTGCAAAGTAGTCCGCGCGGAGCCGCATCGTCGGGATCGCGATGAAGAACGCGAGCACCGCCGCGGTGATCGCAGCAACGACAATGGCCATAGAGAACGAGGTGGACACCCCGAAGACCGCCGGGAAGGCCGCCTGATCGATCCCCCAGTGGCCAGGTCGGGCGAGGGCGGTCGGGACGGGGTTCGTCGTGATCATGGACGCGACGTACGCCCCGAGGCCCCAGAAGCCCGCGATCCCCGCGTTGAAGAGCCCCGTCTTTCCCCATTGGAGGTTCAGCGCGAGGGCCAGCATCGCGAAGATTCCGACGAGGGCGCCGAAGCTCGCGAGGTCCGCGATGACCCCGGTCACCTCAACCACGGAGATGCCTCCAGGTGCGTGCGACGCTCTCGACGAGCTTGCGGAGCTCGGCACGGAGCGGAGGGAGGTCGAACCCGAGGGGACGTCCCGCAAGGCCCTGCGGCCGGAGCAGGAGGACGAGGAGCATGATCCCGAACGGGACGATGAGCACGAACTCCAGGGGCGTGTTCGTCAGGACCGCGAACGGGAAGAACAGGTTCTCTGCGATCGCGATCACGAGGGCCCCGAGCATCGCGCCGTAGGGCGAGCCGATTCCGCCGAGGATCACCGCCGCGAAGACGAGGAGCAGGATGCTCGACCCTAGCAGGGGCTGGATCCCGTTCACGCGGAACCCCAGCATCACCCCGCCGGAGGCGGCCAGCGCCCCGGCGAGGGCCCACGTCACATACCGGACGACGCCCACGTTGATCCCGGTCACCCGCGCGAGGTCGGGATTGTCGGCGGTCGCGCGCATCGCCTTCCCGAGTTTCGTGTACTGGAGGATGAACGTAATGATGAGGACCACGACGAACGCGAACACGAGGGGCACGATCCCTTGCAGCGGGTTGATCCAGACCTGCTGACCGGTGAGCGGGTCGACGACGTTCGAGAACCAGGAATCCGGGAGCGGGATTCCGTACGTGAGCTGTCCCGTCCCGAACGCCACCCGGATCGCGTTCTGCAGGATCAGCGCGAGGCCGACAGAGGCGATCAGCGAAGGGACGGGGCCCCGACCCTCGAGGCGGGAGAAGATCAGGAACTCGAACACGACCGCGAGGATCGCGAGGAACACCATCGACGCAACGAGCCCGACGATGATCCCCGCCCGGAGGGTCGACGAGAAATAGAACGCCGTGTACGCACCGATGGTCATCATGTCCCCGTGGGCGAAGTTCGGGAACTTCTTGACGCCGTAAATCAGGGAGAGCCCCATCGCGGCGAGCACGATGACGGATGCCTCAACGAGGCCGTTCAGGAGAGCCTGTAGCACCATGCAGGGCCGTCCCCGAAGCCCTTCCGAGAACCCGCGGCGGTATAAAAGGGCCGTCCGGGTTTGTAGGGAGGGTCGGGCCGCCTACGGCGTCTTCCCGAGCCGCTTGACGTTCGCCTCGTACACCTCGCGGCTGATCTTTCCCGACTCGAAGGCCTCTCGGAGCTTCGCCACGCGTGGATCCTCTTCGCGGGAGGGCTCGACCTCGCCCATCGACGCGAACTCATCCCCTGTCGTCGGGGCCCCAGGGGGAGCCTCGCCGATCGGGGTCTCCTCCTCGGTAGCGGGCTCGGGGGCGCCGGGCGTCTCCGACGTTGCCGGGTTATCGCCGGGCGGACCACCGGCGGGCGGGAACAAGAAGCGCCTCGCGAGGAGGAGTACGACGAGGAAAGCGACGATGGAGCCCGCGGCGATACCGGCGATCGCTCCCGCCGAACTCGAGGGGGGCGCGACGAACGAGACGGAACTCCGCGCTTCGGCGGCGTTTCCCGCGGGATCCTCCGCGCGCACGACAATCACGTTCTCGCCCCCGCTGAGGGTCACGTTCCGGGCGAATCGGTCCCCCGCCAGCGTCACAACGACCCCGTTCACGGTGACGATGGAGCCAGGCTCGGCCCGCCCGGACACGACGATCCGCCCCTCGTAGGTCCGTTCGGGGAGTGCATCGACCGTCAGGGTTGGCGCGGCGGTATCCCGGGTCACGTTCGCCCACGCGATCGCGTCATTGCCCGCCGGATCGACGGCGACGACCGCGATCGGGTTCGATCCCTCCGAGAGGGGCACGACGCTCGCGAACGTGCCGTCCGCGTGGACGTCCGTCCGGACGCCGGCGATCGTGAGCATGAGGTCATTCGCGGGCCACGGCACTCCGGGTGCGATCGTATCCGCGACGGTCCCCCGGATCAGCGCCCCGTCCGCTCGAGTGAGCGGCTCATCGGACGCGGGGGCCCGCGTGAACTGCGGGGCGCGGCTGTCCTGGACGATTGTGATTCTCGCGGTGTTCGCGTTCCCCGGCAGCGGGCTCCCGTCGATGTCGTGGTCGAACCAGTCCGCGGCCGCGATCATGAACTCGTTCATGCCCGGGGACAGGGTGACCGTTGTCGTCACCGCGCCGGAGGCATCCACAGGAATCCAGGCCCCGCCGAAGCTCACGAAGGACCCGGGCTGCGACCGCGCGGTGAGGTCGGCGAGGTTCGATCGGGTGAACCGGAGGGGCGGCCCGTCGACCGCGACCGGCGGGGCCGTCGTGTCGAGCACGATCGTCGTGGACCGGGATGCGAGGTTGCCCGCCATGTCCCCGACCGTGAGGGTGATGTCATGGACGCCTTCGGCGAGCGCCCTCGGACGGTACGTGACGACGCCTTCCCAGAACGCCTGCACGCCCTGGGCGTTCGCGGCGAGCGGGATGCTGATGCCCGCATCCGAGGTCACATCGGTGCCGTCCGCGGTGAGAACGATCCGCGTGACATCGAGCTCGCCGCGGCTCGGGTCAGAGAGGCTCCAGACGAGGCTTGGGGACGGGTCTGTGGTCGTCCGGTTGTCCATGTCGTTCAACCGGCCCCCGAGCGTCGATAGCGAGAACGCAGAGATGGCGGGCGGCGTCCGGTCGAGGCCCACGCTCACCGGGATCACGAGGACGCCGGGCGCATTCGGGAGCCCGAGAAGGGCGGTAAGCCCCCCGCCGTACCCTGCACGATCTCCGCCGGCTTCGGGGCCTGCGGGATCTCGTACCCCTTCCCGGTGTCGAGGGTGATCGCCACGTCGAGGTCGAAGTGCCCGGGGTTCGCATTCACGGTGAACCCGAGCACCTTCACGAAGTACCGCCCGTCGGGCGGCGCGATCCACTTCACGGTCTCGTCCGCGTCGGAGTCGGCGTCGTACTGCCAGTCCACCCCTCCGCGGTTCCGACTGTTGGCGTCCTTCACCTCGTCGAGGTCGAGGACGCCGTTGTCGTTCACGTCTCGGAACACCCCGAGGTCGAGGTCGGAGACGTCCGCCTTGCCCTGCAGGTGGACCTGGAGGATCAGAGCCTTCTGGAGGGAGAACGTGTACGTGAACGACCCGCGGTACAGGAACTCGCCGAAGTTCGGGAAGTTCCACCAGCTCTGCCAGTCCTGCGGGATCGGTTCGTCCCGCAAGGACGTCGTCGTCGCCGGACCCACCGCGGACGCGCGCAAACCGCCCGGGAGATCGAGGCTCGAGAGGAACGTGAAGGACGCGTCCCCGGCGAGGCGCGGCGTGGAGATGTCGACGCTGCTCTGCACGCGGGCCCAGCCGCCGCGACCCGCCATCCGCTCCGCGGGCGCGTCGCCCTTGAGGCGCGCGGCGTGGACGGCGATCACGTTCAGGCCGGGGTGCAGGTCGAGCGTGAGGATGTCCTCGCTCTCGTTCGTCGCGGTCTTGAACTCGGGCTTGTCGAGCTCCTCGGTCTTCGCCCGCTGCACTAGGGGTGCGGGCCCGTATCGGTCGGGGCGGTTGCTGGAGAACGCGTCCGCGGCGGAACGTCCGAAGACCTGGATGTCGAGGTCGGACGGCTTCGCGGTCCACCGCAGGTCCACGAGGATCTTCAGGCCCCGCGGGTTCTCGAACATCCCCTCGTCGGGGAGGTCGAAGTAGTAGAACCGCCAGTCCCCCATGTACGGGCGGACGATCCGGTTGTTCCGGAGGGAGAGGTCGTACCCGCCGAAGAGACGGGAGTTGTCGTACAGCTCGGTCGACAGGAGGTCCCCGCCCAGGGCCACGTCCGGCCCGACGGTCGCGACGTTGACCACGATGGGGACCGCCGCGGTGCGTCCGGAGGAACCGTTCGCGACGAGAACGAGCCCTTCGTAGAGTCCGAGCCCCGCCGACGAGGGCACGCTGATGGCGATCGAGACGCCCGCGGTGGTGCGCCCCGGGACCGTCGTCGACGAGGGTGTCTCGCTGACCCACGCCCAATCCACGCGACGATAGAGTTCGATCGTGAACGTCCACGGGAGGTTCGCGAGGCCACTGCCCGATTGGCTCTCCCCCAGCCGGACGACGAGGCCGTCCCGGACGGAGGTGGCGGGCTCACGCACGCGCACCTCGAGCACGTTCGCCTGGTGCGCCGTCTTCGAGATCGTGTTGAGCTCGTTCGGGAAGAGCGCGGGGGCCGGGAACGGTCCGTAGGGGAGGCCGCCCCAGTTCGCGGGGTTCACCTGCCAGTCGAGGGCGGCGAGGGTGTACGTGTAATTCATCTGGTAGGTCGTTCCCTGGATCGAGACGAGCTGCGAGAAGTCTCCCGTCGCGGTGACCTTCACGAGGTCCGCGGCCGCCCATCCGCCGGGGATTGGAGGGAGGAGGGGCTCGACGGCGAGGGTCGTCCCGTTCACCTTCGAGACCCCCGTCGCGTTCAGCCAGAACGCGATGTCGCCGTTGGGCGAGTACAGGTCCCGGACGTTGGCCGCCGAAACCTGGTACGTCCCGACGAGGGAGTAGGCGGCGTCCGAGACCGAGACGGGCGTGCTGACACTCCCCCGGTTCTCGATCCGGAGCGCCAGGGTGTCGGACCCGCCGGGAGCGATCAGGTGCGGATACGAGGCGGCCCGCACCCCCCGATAGGTCCCGGCCAGAAGTGTACCGGGGGACACCGCGATCCCGCCTGCCCCGCGTGCGAGGCGGACGCTCTCGGCCACGTCGATGAACCCTGAGCCCTGGACCATCGCGTCGTACGACACGTCGACCGACCCGGAGCGAAGGTACTCTGCGATCCGATCCGCGGAGGCAGAGGCGCCGGCCGCCTGCCGCACGATCGCCGCGGCGCCTGCGCCCACGGCCGATGCGACGTCCGTGCCCGTGAGCGGGGAGCCCGCGACGGCCGTCGTGCCGTCCCCGGTGGCCGAGGCGAGCGGGATGTCCGTGACGGCGGTGCCGATCGCCACGAGATCGGGCTTCGGGGTGCCGAGGGCACTGGGCCCCCGAGCGGAGGCGCTCGCGAGGTCGAGGTAGTGGGCGTTCGGACCCTCCGCTCCCCCCTCCTGGCTCGACTGCGCGGTCCCGTCCTCCACGCGGGCGATCGCTAGGACCCCTGGGGCGGACGCGGGGGAAACGATCGAGCCGTACCCGAAGCCCAGGTCCCCCGAGGGCGCCACGAAGAGAGCGCGCCCACCGGAGACGACCTCGGAGAGGTAGTCCGCCGTGCGGGAGTACACGTCGAAGCCGTCGTTCGGGAGGGTCGGGAACGTGAAGGGGTTCAGGACGATCCGGGCCTCGTCCCCCGTCCCGGGAGCCCCGTCGTACCCCTCGATGGCAAAGTACCAGGAGGACACGACGTCGTCGAGCGCATTCCCAATCGCGACGAGCTTCGCGTCGGGCGCCACGCCCTGGACGGGCGGGGTCAGGACCCCGCGTCCGACGAGGAGGGAGGCGATCCGCGTCCCGTGATCCGATTTCGCGCCGGTGGCGGGGTCCAGGCCGAACTCGCCCATGAATGCGACCAGGTCGCCGGTTTCCGGGATCCGGTTCGTCAGCGAAGGCTGCGCGGGCAGCTGGAGCGCCACGTACCGGTTCGAGTACGGAAGGGGCGTCACCCCGTTCGCGATGAAGTACATCATGCCGCCGGAGACGTCGGGGATCCCGTCCTGGCCCGGCGCACCGCCGGCGACGAGGGAGTCCAGGGATGCAACAGGTCTAGAGCGGTCGATCCGGACGTCCGTTGGATCGAATCGGTGGTCGTGGTTGAGGTCCACGTACACGGTGTCGTACGTCCCCGGGAGGACCGAGTCGACCACGAGGAGCCCCACGGACCCGTACAGACGGGTCAAGACCGGAGAGGGATGGTAGCCGAAATGGAACGTGCCCGAGCGGCTCACGATCCCGGGGTCGATCGTGTACTGGCCAGGCCGCAGGTAGGCGAACGCCCCCAGGGAGAGGGATCCCGGGCCGAAGTCCAGGTTCTTGAAGTTCACGTTCGGGTCGGTCGGCACGGTGTCCTGCGGCTTCGTCGGCCCCCGCCCGGCGCTAAAGAGCTCCATCGAGACCCCGACGGGGTCCCCGATGAGCGTCCTGGGGATCGAGAACTCGTTGAACAACCGCTCGCCGAACTGGAAGGACGCCTGGGAGCCGTTCACCGCGGGATCGAACAGTCCCGCGCCCTCCCACGCACCCGAGCTCGCATTCCACCGGTAGAACGTCGCGATGTCGAGACCGTGGCTGAAGGTCTGGTCACGGTCGCTGTATCGGCTCCAGCCGTCCACGACGATCGCGGCGTCGGGTTTGTGGGCCACGAGGACTCGGTTGAGCGACCCGCCGAGGCTCCAGAGGCGGGCAGAGAGGTCGCTCGACGCGGTGCCGATCTCGCCGAGCGGGGACGAGTCCACTCCGTTCATCGCGCCGCCCTGGGGGACGGTGAGGACGGGCGAGCCTGCGCTCGTCCAGTAGATCAGCCGGGGAGGGGTGACCGGCGGCAGCCCGATCGAGACGCTGACGAACCCGGCCCCGTCCTTCCGCCACTCCACTCCCGTGACCCACCCGCCACTCACCGCGCTCTGCGACACGATCGACCGGGAGGCGACATCCCACAGGATCACGTTGTTGTCCTTCCCGCCGGAAACGATCCGGCTATCGTCGCTCGACCACGCGAGGTCGAGGACCGCCTGCGAATGTCCCCCGGACAAGGAGAACGCGGTGACGGCGCGCGACGCGGGCGGGTACGGCTGGATGTTCGTCGCGTTCACGGTGAACGCGGCGATCGTGTTGTCCCCGAGCGCCGTCGCGATCTGGGTGCCGAGCCGGTTGAACCGGACGGCGTTCACCTGGCTGTTCGTCGCCCAGAGGGTCCCGAACCGGGCGCCCGTCAGGGCGTTGATGATGTGCACGTAGCGGGAGGTGCCCGCACCGATCCACGTCGAGTTCGGGCTCCATCCGAGGATGGCGTTCTCATCCAGAGGCGTGTCCGAGAATGGCACGTACTGGACCTGTCGTAGGATGCCTCCGGTCACGGCGTCCCACACGATGAGGATGTTCGGGTCCGCGGTGGCGATCATCGTGCCGTCCGGAGACCACGCCACGGACGTGGGCTTCGTGGAATGGGCCTGCGTGGCGAAGAGGACCTGGCCGGACCGGTCCCACACCCGGAGGAAGCGGTCGGCGGACACGGTCGCGACCTGCTGCCCGCTCGGGCTGAACGCGACATCGGTGACGATGTCCGTCGCGGACGTGCTCGTGTCCGCGAGCTTGCCCGCGGGGACGGTCGTCGTCCCCCCCGTCTCGTTGTCCGTGTCGAGCAGGAGTACGTACGTGTCGTTCGACTGGCGGAGGTACGCGGAGAACCCGAAGTACCAGCGCTTCGCGTCGCGGGTCGCGTACAGGTCCGTGAGGTCGTAGTCCTGCTTGTCCCCGCCCGCCGCGGCAGCGGAGTTGTCGCGGGAGTCCGTCCCCATCCGCTCCGCCTCCCCGAAATCGTTCGTCCCGTCGACCTTGATCGTGTGCGTGACCTCGAACGGCCCCGGTCCCAGGCGCGTCGTGTTCGCATACCACGTGCCATCGGTCGCGCCGGTCTGAAGGTAGGTCCCCATCGACTTCGGGTCGAACGCGATCGGCCACCCATAGTACGGCGAGGACGTGTTACCCTCAACCGCGTACGAGGTGTCCAGGTCCGGGTGGCCGAAGTCGAGCCCCTGGTCCACGACCGCGATGTTCACACCGCCGCCGCGGTACCCCTGCGCCCACGCGGCGGGGAAGTTGTGGCGGTCGATCGCACTCCGGAGGTCGAGTGCGGGGCCGGATGAATCCGTGTGGAACCCGTCGCTGGGGTAGAGGGCCTTCGGCGGGGCTCCGAGGGGGAATCCGGGCGGGTCCGAGTGAGATTCCGGGGACGGCCTCTCCGTTTGACCCGTTGCGACCCTGGAGGGGAAGTGGATGTCAGCAGGTAGAGGGGACGCGGAGGATGCCCCGTGGGCGGGCAGGACCATCAGGACGACGAGTGCGAGAATGAGCGGCCAAGTCGCCCGGACCACGTGCCCTCTCCCCGACCGGTTGCGATGGGGGCGTTGTTATTTGGCTTTTGTGGGACGACCCCTCGAGTCTCCTCTCCCCGGTGGAGGCCCGGCCCCTGCTCCAAACATTTCTTATAGCCCCCTCGACTTTGCTTGGCCCCAATAAAACGACTCGGTGGCGCGAGTGTTTTGAGGAGCGGGGGAGAATGGAGAGTTCAATGAGTGCGAAGTGGGTCCAGTTCGCTTCGATCGCCATCCTTGCCCTCTTCCTCGCGCCCCTCGCTGTGCACGCGCCCGAGGAGGCCCGCCGGTACGTCCTCGCGGAGATCGGCGGGATCGGGCCCGGGCCGGTCCGGGCGAGCGGGGCGGACGTGGTCGTGGACTACGAAGGAAACCTCGCTCTTCTCCATGCGACCGCGTCCCAGATCGCACAGCTCCGGGCCTATGGCGTCCCGATCACCGAACTCACGGATCGCACCGTCATCAGATTCGGGGACGCAGGGGTACGGTTTGACACGTCCGGTGGCGAGCCGGCATTGGTCCCGGAACTGCGGGCCACCAACCCGCACTCCTTTATCGTCCAGTTCATCGGACCGATCAAGGCGGCGTGGCTCGACGAAATCCGAAGCTTGGGCGGCTCGCCGCAGAGGTATGTCGCCAACGCGGCCTATGTCACGAGGATGGACGCCCCGACGGCACAGTCGGTGGCCGCACTCCCCTACGTCAACTGGGTCGGACCGTATCAGCCCGCATACAAGATCCCGAGGGCCTTGGTCGGCGGCGTCGGTCCCGCGCGGATCGCGGTCCTGGGTTTCGACGACGTCTCCGAGATCAAACTCGCGTTCGAAGTCAGCGCCCTTGGCGGGTCCGTCTTCTCACTCACACACGTTCCCCGGATGATCCAAGCGTTCGTAGACGCCCCCTTGATCGACGATGTCGCCCGTCTCGATGATGTGGCGATGGTCTACAACGACCCCCTACCGCAGGCGTTTGACATGAAGGCGGGCGTCGTCCACGGGTTCCATCAAGCCTGGTATAAGGAGACGAGCGGGCTGCCCTCCACGCTGACAGGCGTCAGCAACGGTCCGGACGGGATCCGCGGAACAGCGGACGACATCTTCGAGGTCGTCGGAATCCAAGATACTGGCTTGGACGAAGGCTCTGCCGCCGCAGGAGCGAACGACTTCTTCCAGGGGCCTCTTCCGACCGCCGCGCAAAACGACCGA
>VBMI01000108.1 GCA_005878955.1 Methanobacteriota archaeon | reverse complement strand
ATCGATGTGGACTCCTCTTGGCCCTTAGCGAGGTCGTCAGCGACCTTCCCGAGCTGTTCCGCCTCCCTCGGCGTTAGTCGTCTCTTCACCGTGGAGGCGAGTTTCTTCGCCAGGCCCTCCGTGGCCCGGCGAGTGTTCACGAAGACGAGGGCCTGCCCGCCCCCCGCGATCACGTCGTCAACGAGGGCCGCGAGCTCCTCCGCCTCGGACTTCACGGCCTCCTCCGCGTCGTCCGAGTACTTGATTTTCCTGTCGAACACGACGCCGGTCCTCAACGGCACGGGTCGCCACTCGCTCGTCACGTGCTCCGCCTGTAGCCAGGCCGCGATCTCCTCGGAGTTCCCGATTGTCGCCGAGAGCGCGATCACCTGGGCGGACGGATTGACCTGACGCAACTTGGCGAGGGTGACCTCGAGGGTCGGGCCGCGGTCCGCATCGTTAATCAGGTGGACCTCGTCCGCGACGACCACGGTGAGGGACTTCAGCCACCCCGTCCGGTGTCGCAGGAGGGAGTCCGCCCGTTCGCTCGTCGCGATGATCACGTCGAACTTCTCGAGGTTCGGGTCGATCCGGTCGTAGTCCCCCATCGTCAGCCCGACCCGGACGCCGAGGGGCTCGAACGCCTTCAGGTCCTCGTGCTTCTCGGAGGCGAGGGCCCGCAGCGGGACGATGTACAGGGCCTTCCCGCCCTTCAGAACGCTCTGGAGGATCGCAAGGTATGCAACGAGGGACTTCCCGCTCGCGGTGGGGATCGCGAGGACCAGGTTCTTCCCCGCGAGCGCGGGCCCGATAGCCTGCTCCTGGGGCGGGTATAGCTGCGTGATTCCCTGTCCCTCGAGAATCGCGGGGATGCGCGGGTCGAGCCCCAGGTCCGCAATCTTCATTCCCTCATCCATCTGGAGGCGCCTCCATAAAGGTTTGGCGAGGGCGGGCGAACCGACGCGGGACAGGGGCCCACCGGGGTGCGGGAGAGTCGTTTGGGGGTTGTCCGAAAAGACTCAAATAGGGGCAAAACCCCGCTCAAGAAAGACCAACCGGGACAACCACGTTCCAGCTCGACAGCCAAGGCGGTGACGCGGCGGAGTGACGGGTAGCGGATGTCGACGAAAAAGGCCTCGCGGCCTCATCGCCCTGATGCTCCTTGTGGCTCAAGTCGTCACCACATTCGTCCTCGTGAGCACTTCCACGCCGGCCGGCGCCTACACAACGCATGCGCCGATTTTGATTACAGGGAATGCTGATTTCTCTCCCGCCAACGGGGTTACCGGTGGCAGCGGCACGCCGTCAGACCCGTATGTGATAGAAGGGTGGGACATCGATGCCTCAAGCGCTTCTGGGATCGTCATTAAGGACACAACGTCGTTCTTCGTCCTTCGCGGGAACCAAGTCCATTCCGGTGGGGCGTCGTTCGATGGCATCCGCTTCCTGAACGTGACCAACGGAGCTGCCGACAACAACACCGGTTGGGGCAACGAGTACGGCTTTCGAATAGAACTCTCAGATTCTTTGGGCCTGTCGGCGAATAACGTCACGGGGAATCTGGGGGGAATCTACCTCGAGCAGTGTTCGAACGTCACTATCGTGTCGAACCACGTCTCCTCGCACGTGTGGCAAAGCATCCTGATCTCGGATTCCGCGGCGGTGACGGTCGATTCGAATCAGATTTCGACCGGTCAAGTCGGGATACAGATCGCCCGTTCCACGAACGTCATCGTGCGGGCGAACAATCTCACCTCGGACGGCGTGCTTATCGACGACGCCCTTTCGGAAGTCGCTACGCTCACGATTTCGTCGGACAACCTCGTGAACGGCAAGCCACTCCTGTTCTACAAGAACTGCGACGGAGTGATCGTGGATTCGATCCCTGTCGGAGAACTTATCGTGGCGAACTGTACCGGGTTCCGGGCATCCAATCTTGAGATTTCTGGGACCGACGTAGGCATTCAGGTGGCGTTCGGTTCGCAAATCACACTCTCCGCGAATCATCTGGCGGCGAACGATTATGGCATCCTGGCCGATTCATCAATCGACCTCACAATCACGCAGAATCGGATTACCAGCAATAACTACGGTCTGTTTCTTCGAGACCTCACTGGTACCCTCTTCACGGGAAACGACGTGTCCGAGAACTGGAGGGGGTTGGAATTCGACGTCTCGAACTCGGCGACCCTTGCCGAGAATTCGTTTGTTCGGAACACGGATACCGCCATCTTCTTGGGTCCTGACGTGCGAGATTTCAGGCTTATCGGGAACAACGTCTCGAGCAATGGGTACGGCATCTACACAGTAGGCTTCTCCGAGAACATGTCCCTCCTCGGGAATAGCGTATCGTCGAATCTTGGATGGGGGCTCGTCCTTGACGTGGTCAACGCTACCGTCGCGGGCAACCACTTCGTGTCGAACGGCGGCACAGCCGTAAACATCGGCTACGGCTCGAACGTAACCATCACGGGAAACCTTCTAGCGAACAACTCCCGAGGGATCGAGCTATACGGCCCCCCGAATCCAGGCCCCGTCGGCGTCCTCATCTACCACAACAATTTCGAGATGAACGGGGTCCAGGCCACGGACGACCAAGGGCCCGAAAATGCATGGAACGATGGCTATCCGAGCGGAGGGAACTACTGGTCGGACTACGCAGGGGTCGACAACTGCAGCGGGCCGAACCAGACGGTGTGCCCTCCTCCCGATGGAATTGGTGACGCTCCATATTCGATCGACCCGGACAGCAGAGACCGATATCCCCTTATGCAGCGCTTCGTCCCCACGCCTCCCATCGTCACGGTGGTCTCGCCGACAGGCAGCGAGCTCTGGACGGGCGGGACATCGCACGATATCCGCTGGACGACGATCGATATGGACACGCCCGGTTACCTCCTCGTGAACATGTCTTTCTCCTCGGATGGGGGAATGACGTGGGCGCCCGTCGCAGGTCCCGTCCTCGCGCCACAAGGCGCGGGCAGGTACGCATGGATCGTCCCCGCAATGGACGCAGGCGTCGCGATTGTCCGAGTGTGCGTATCGGATGGAATTTCCTCGGTCTGCGAGCTGAGCAGCTCGTTCGCAATCGATTCGACGCCCCCGTCCGCTGTATCTGCCTCACCTTCAGCGGGAGCCACCGACGTCCCCCTCGGGACACCCGTCGTCGTGACATTCAGCGAGGCGATGAACCGGAGTTCCGTAGAACGGGCGATTGCAATCACGCCCACGGCTTCGATCTCGTCGTACTCATGGGACTCGAACGGCGCGGTTCTTACGATTCGGTTCAGCAATCCCTTGGCGGAGAACACGGACTACACCCTGTCGATTGGGTGCGGGGCACAGGACGACTCGAGCCCAGGCAACGTCCTCCGAGGGTGCCCGGTGGGAACCTACCGCCTAGAGTTCCGGACGCAGATTGTGACACCGCCCCCGATCGCGAGAGCAGCGGCAACGCCAGACCCACGCGTCGGCATGGCGATGACGCTCGACGGACGCGGTTCCACCGGAGCGATCTCGTCATGGACGTGGACGATCACGGATGTCACAGGCGCGGTGGTCGCGGCTCTCGCGGGCCCCGTGGTCACCCACACTTTCACGGGGCCGGGGACGTACCATGTGACCCTTCATGTAACGGACGCGTTCGGGCGAACGGACGAATACTCGTTCGACGTTATCGTCGTCGCCGGGGGTGGAGGCATCGATGCGTGGCTCCTCGCAATCGTCACGGCCTCGGTCCTCGCGGCAATCCTGTTCGCCGCTTGGGAGCCCGGGCGGGTGGCAATCCTGACCGCTACCGCCGGCCTCGTGTACGGGGGGAAACCGAAAGACGAGAAGGACTCCGAGATACGCGGGGCGATTCTATACTACATCCGGGTCCACCCTGGGGACACGTACACGGACATCAAGCGGAACTTGGGCCTGAACGACGGCGCCGTCACCTATCACCTCGCACGTCTCGAGAGGGATGAGCTCATCCATTCCGAAATCCGAGGGGCGCGGAAGCGATACTATCCCGCGGGGATGCGCATCCCCCTCGAAAATGGTGGGGAACTCCACGAGGTCCAACAGCGAATCCTCCGGTATGTGGCGCAGGCGCCCGGCGTGCCCATCGCCGTCCTTGCCGAGCATCTCGGGGTTTCTGACCAGTTAGCTCTGTACCACCTGCGAAAGCTCGCGCAGGCCCAGAGGGTGGAGCTGACCCGCACGCGGCTGCAACTACGGGCGTATCCGAGGGTCTCGAACTCGGCTGAGACGGATCACTAGGCGTAAGGATTGTTGGGCGAACGTACTCGGTGTCGGAATTAGAATCTCGGGTGCGTGGAGCCTGCCCCGCAGAGGTCTCAAGGCTCCCTCGCAACCGCTAAGAGCCGGTGGGCGGTTGGCACCTCATCGCCCGAAGCCCGCCGCCGGTCCACATCCGCCCCGCACGCCCTCGCGACCTAGCCGCGTGCTCCCGCGTCTGTCACCGCGCTCTCCGGGACCTGAGCCGACGGCAGGGTCTGCCGCCCCCGCGGTTCCGGCCCCGCGACCTCCTCCCGTTCCTCCGCCACGCCCTCGCGACCGACCCGAAAGGATTCTACGTAGCAGTGTCTCGCGGGAAAGTCGTCTGCTACGCGATCACGATTCTCCGGGAGAAGACGCACTTTCTCGCCCAGTTCTTCGCCCTACCTGGGACGCAAAGCCGGGGGATCGGACGGCAAGTCCTCACGAGGGCGTTCGAGGCGCCTCGGCCCCCCCGCGGTGCCACGCGGTGTCTCGTCGCCTCCCTCGACCTACGGGCGCAGTCCCTCTACCTGAAGTTCGGGATGTCCCCGCGGACGATCATGTACTACCTGAGTGGGAAGCCGCGGGCGGTCCCGCAGGGCGATGAGCTCGAGCTTCGGCAGGTGGGGCCCACGGGGCGCGTGTCGCCACGGGCCCGCGACCTCGCCGCCCGGTTCGACCGGGTCCTCCGCGAGGCGCGCCGGGACGTCGACCATCGGTTCTGGTTCTCCTCCTCGAAGGGCACGCGGTGCTTCGAGGCCCGCCTCAGGGGCCAGACGGTCGGGTACATCCTCGTGCGGGGGAACGGCGTGATCGGCCCGGGTGGGGTTCGGGACCCGCGCCTGAGCGAGCCTCTCATGTCCGCGGCGATTGCGAAGGCACGCGACCTCGGCCTGAAGAAAGTCCTCGTGTGGGTGCCCGGCCTGAACGAGGGCGCCCTCCGCGCCGCGTTCGCCGCGGGCCTCAAGGTGGAGTTCCTGACCGTGTGGATGTCCTCGAGGGACCTCGGCGTCCTCGCGTCCTACATCCCGTCCGGCGGGGTTTTGTTCTAGCACCGCGGTCCGTCGCGGTCGTGGTTCGGAGAATTCTCCGCTCGATTCACACGGCCCCGCACAAGCCTTAAAGACGCCATCGTTCTCCCTCGGATGATGCCGGACGTCTCCGCGAACGTCGCGGGTCTCAAGCTCCGGAACCCGACGATGCTCGCGTCCGGTTTCCTGGACGAGACGGGAGGGACCCTCCTCCGCGTGTTCAAGGCGGGGGCGGGCGCGGTCGTCACAAAGTCAATTGGTCCGGAGCCGCGGACGGGGAACACGAACCCGACGGTCGTCGAGCTCGAGGTCGGGATGCTGAACGCGATGGGCCTCCCGAACCCCGGGATGGAGGACTTCGGGGCGGAGGTGAAGGTCGCCCTCGACGGCGGCGCGGTCGTCGTCGGCAGCGTGTACGGGAAGGATCCGGACGAGTACGCGGCCGTCGCGAGCCGCCTCGAGTCGTACGGGGTCCAGGCGATCGAGCTGAACCTGTCCTGCCCGCACGCGAAAGGGCTCGGCACGGAGATCGCGGAGGACCCGGAGGCCGTCCGGGAATTCACCGCGGCCGTGAAGGCGAAGGCCCGCGTGCCCGTGATGCCGAAGCTGTCCCCGAACGTGTCGGACATCGCCGCCTTCGCGGGGGCCGCGGAGGACGGCGGCGCGGACGCGATCGTCGCGATCAACACCCTGAAGGCGATGGCGATCTCCCCCGAGCTGAAGACGCCGATCCTCGCGAACCGGGTCGGCGGGTTGAGCGGCCCCGCGATCCGGCCAGTCGGCGTGCGGTGCGTGTACGAGATCTACGAGGCCGTCGACGTGCCGATCGTCGGCGTCGGTGGCGTGGAGACGGGGCGCGACGCGCTCGAGTACATCCTTGCGGGCGCGCGGGCGGTGCAGATCGGGACGGGGCTCGCGACGCGCGGGATGAGCGTGTTCGCGGACGTCACCTCGGAGGTCGCCGCGTATCTCGTCACGCGGGAGGTCCACCACACGTCCACGTTCCGGTTCCGGTCGGCCATGGAGGGCGCGCCGGGGCAGTTCATCATGGTCTGGATCCCCGGTCACGACGAGGTCCCGATGGCCCTCTCGTACCTCGGGGACGTCAAAGGGATCACGGTCCGGGCATACGGCGACGCGACGAACGCGCTCCTGAAGTACACCGCGGGGGACCTCGTCGGGGTGCGCGGGCCGTACGGGAACACGTTCCACCTCGACGGCCGGCGGGCGCTCTGCGTGGCGGGGGGCGTCGGGATCGCGTCGATCATCGCGGCCGTGGAGGGGTTCTCGGACCGCGGCACGAAGGTGTCCACGGTGCTCGCCGCGCGGACCGCGGAGGAGCTGATTTTCGAGGAACGGTGCGAGGAGGCCGGGGAGGTCCACGTCGCGACGGACGACGGGACCCGGGGGTTCCATGGCCTCGCGCCCGCTCTCGCGAAGCGGGTCCTCGGACAGCACACCTTCGACTCCGTCGTGACGTGCGGGCCCGAGCCGATGATGAAGGCGGTCGTGGACCTCTGCCTCGAGCGGGGCATCCCGGTCCAGGCATCCCTCGAGCGGTTCATGAAGTGCGGCATCGGGATCTGCGACGCGTGCGTGCTCGACGACGCGCTCGTGTGCAAGGACGGGCCGATCTTTACCGGGGAGGAGCTCGCGAAGTCCCACGACTTCGGCAGGTTCCGGAGGGACGAGAGCGGGCGAAGGATTCCGCTGTAGGTTTTTCTGCGCTCAATTGGGCACTAGTCCGCAACCCAGAAGTGCCCCGCGCTGAGCTTCGCATGGACAGTGAATGAAGATTCGTCAGCTCGGCACTTTCACCGACCTCTGCGCGTGAAGTACGTGGCCGTTGGCGGCTTGTCTCAATTGGTGCCAAAGTGCAGGCCCACCACGCGTCGATCCGGCGCGCCCGAAGGCAGCGATCATACGTGTTGACTGGGTTCATCGTCACGTGGGACGTCGACAGCTCAGATACGGCACAATGCTACCGGGTCCGTCGATTCATCTTCGGACGATCCGTCACTTCCGCGGGGAAGACGTACCGTTACCCAGGTTTCGTGGAACGCGAGGGGGTCCGGTACCTGGGTCAGTCCGTCCTGTTCGTGACGAGGACGAGACTCGAAGAGCTGAGGAGCTTCCTCCACAAGGAGGCGGTTGATCATATCGTCGTGGAGGCCTCCATCGGTGGACTCGTTCCGTGCTAGCGGCCGATGTTTGTCTCAACTGGGGCAACTAGCCGCCGAGACTTTGCCTCAATTGGGGCAAATCGTGCAGGGAGCCACCCGTTACCGTTTGTCTCGATTGGGACAAATTCCACCCCGCGCACCAAAACCGGTTTATCGCCGTCGCTTCATCCCATCCTCATGCCCGAGGCCGACGTCGACGCGCTCGCACGCGAGATCTTCGATTGGTACGTGGAACACGAGCCCGTCTTCGCCACGCACATGGGCCTCCACCAGTCCGACGGCCTCATGCCGGACGGGCGCCGCCAAGCCAAGCTTGCGGAGATCAAGGCAGGACGGGAATTCAAGGAGCGCGCAGACGCGATTGCCGTGAAGGGCCTCTCCACATCGAAGAAGATCGACCTCTTGGCCCTCCGGAACGCGATCAATCTCGGGCTCTTCGAGGACACCGAGCTCGCCTTCTGGGAGTCCTTCCCCTCTGCGGGACAGGCCGTCGGCTCGGCCCTCTTCACCCTGTTCATGCGGGACTTCGCGCCGCTGCGCGACCGGCTCGTCTCGATCACCTCGCGCCTCGAGAAGAGCGTCCAGTACATCGACCAGACGAAGGGACGACTCACGAGGCCCGTCAAGCTGTGGACGGAGATCGGGATTGAATCGAACCAGCGCCTCCCCATGTTCCTGGAGGTCATCGAGCGGGCCGCGAAGGATGCGCTCCCTCCCGCGGACGCCTCCCGCCTCGCAGAGGCCTCCGCCCGCACCCGCCAGGCGATCGGGGCGCACGCACGTTGGCTCAAGGAGGACGTCCTCCCGAAGGGCAAGGGCGTGACTGGCATCGGGGCCGCGAAGTTCCGAAAGCTCGTCCGGCTTCGGGAGCTCGGCCTCACGGTCGAGCAGATCTACGCGATCGGGAAGAAGATCCTGCGGGACTCGAAGCGGCAACTGAAGGCGCTCGCCGGGGAGATCAAGCCCGGGGCGTCCGTGGACGAGGCGGGCGAGATTGTGAAGAACGACCACCCCGCGGCGTTCCCCGAGGCCCTCGCGTACACCGAGCGAGCGATGCGCGAGGCCCGGGCCTTCATCGCGGCGAAGGACCTCGCGACCCTCCCGCCCCAGGAAGAGCTGCGGGTGATTGAAACCCCGTCCTACATCCGCCACGTGATCCCGTTCGCGGCGTACTCCTCGCCCGGGAAGTTCGAGAAGAACCAGCTCGGCCTCTACATGGTCACGCCGGTCGAGGACAAGCCGGAGATGATGCGGGAGCACAACTACGCGGGGACCCGCAACACCGCGGTCCACGAGGGGTATCCGGGGCACCACCTCCAGCTCGTGTGCGCGAACGCGAACCCGTCCCTCGCGCGCGCCCTCGTCTCCGCGACGGAGTCGATCGAGGGGTGGGCCCACTACTGCGAGGACATGATGAAGGCCGCGGGGTTCTCGGCCGACCCCCGGACGAAGTTCGTGCAGGTCCGGGACCAGATTTGGCGGGCCTGCCGCATCCTCATCGACGTGGACCTTCACAGCGGCCGGATGACGTTCGACGACGCGGTCGACCTGCTCGTCCGGGAGGCGGGGATGGAGCGCCCCGGCGCCCTCGCGGAGGTGAAGCGGTACACGTACACCCCGGCGTACCAGCTCTCGTACCTCATCGGCAAGCACCTGATCCAGCGGCTCCGCGCGGACGTGGAGCGCTCGATGGGCGACGCGTACACGGACAAGTTCTTCCACGACACGTTCCTGTACGCCGGCTCCCTCCCGGCGAAGCACATGCGGCTCCTGTTCGAGGACAAGATGCGCGGGCTGGGCCGCCTCCGACGGAAGGGGCTCTAGCCGTCCGTCCGCCCGGGGAAGAAGCCTTAATACGCGGAGCCCGATGCGCGCGCCCGGTGGGTCCGTGAAGAGCCTCGACGCCCTCGTGAAGAAGGCCATCGAGTTAAAGGAGAAGGGGCTCAGCGACAAGGAGATCGGGGACGAGCTCCACCTCTCCCCCGAGACGGTGACGTGGCTCCTCTCCCGGGGCGTCGGCGGCGGGGCCCCGCCGAAGGACGTGAAGATCGGCTGGCGCTCGATCGGCGTGTACGGGAACCGGATCGGCTTCCTCGCGGCCGCGCTGACGGACATCATCTTGGAGGAGAGCGAGAAGACCGGGGCGGAGCCCGACTCGATCCTCGGGGTCTCGATCAACGGGATCCCGTTCGCGACGCTGATCTCCGAGGACATGGGCAAGGAGCTCATCATCTACCGGCCGAGCACGGAGCGGCACCGCGGGGGCGGCGCGTTCAGCTCGAACTACGCGAACCCGGAGGGGAAGAAGGTCGTCATCGTGGACGACGTCCTGAGCACCGGGGACACCGTGAAGGGCGCGATTAGCGACATCCAGGAAGCGGGCGGGACCCCCGTCCTCACGTGCGTCGTCGTGAACAAGACGGGCCAGGATGATGTCGTCGGGGTCCCGCTGCGGGCCCTCGTCCGGGCCCGAGCGATCGCGTAAGCACGAGTCCTTCCGACACCTTGATGGCCCGGCATCCCCGTCGGGCTCGTCGTGGCGTCCCCGCCCGCACCCCGGCCGGACCGGTGGGCGTCCCGCGCCGCGTTCGCGATGACGTTCTCCCTGTGCTTCCTCGGGCTCACCGCGCTCGGGGGCGCGTGGACGTTCCCGCACCGTTACGCGCCCGTCGCCACGGACTTCGACACCGCGTTCATGGGGACCCTCGCGGCCACGGACCCGACGCCCCTCGCGATCGTGTGGGGCAACGCGTCGAGCGAGACGTTCGACGGCACGCCGATCACGATCGAGGAGCTCTCCTTCTTCAGCGAACGGTACGACGGCGTCGACATCCGGATCGCCGCGGCGCTCGTCCGCCCCTCGGCCCCGGCGGGCAGCGTCCCGGGCCTCGTCGTCGTCCACGGGTACGGCGGGACCCACGAGAGCATGATGGGGGTCGCCCGGGCGCTCGCGGCCTCCGGGGACGCTGCGATTGCGATCGACGCCCCGGACTCCGGCGGGAGCACGCCGTACCCCAAGCGCACCCCGGAGAACCTCGTGAACGTGACGCAGGACCCGAGGGCCGGGTTCCTCTACCACGTCGCGTACGCTGCGAGCCGCGCCCTGTCCGTCCTCGAGTCCCTGCCGTACGTGGACGGCACGCTCCTTGGCGTGACGGGCGCGAGCCAGGGCGGCTTCACGTCCCTGTACCTGGCCGCGAAGGACCCCCGGGTTCGCGCCGCGGCGCCGATGATCCCGGGAGGGAACCTCGAGGAGGCGTACGAGGCCCCGAGCGCCATCCACCTGCTCCTCCCGCGGGACGCCACCGGCTCCGACCCGCGCCTCCTCGCGTTCCGGAGACATTTCGACCCCCTCGGGTACGCCCCGCTGATCACCGCCCCGGTCCTGTTCATGGCGGGGACGGTGGACGAGTTCTTCCCGATCTGGGGCGTCATGGAGACGTACGACGCGATCCCCGCCCGGAAGTGGCTCAGCCTCGTGCCGAACTTCGGCCACGCGGGTTACCTCGGCTGGATTCCGACGGCGAAGCGGTTCCTCGCGTGGGCGTTCGACGGGGGCGCCCCGCTGCCGGACCCCGCGATCCTCGACGTGTCGAGCGACCTCACGGGCGTCCACGTCACGGCCACCGCGACGTCCGCGTCCGATATCCTCCTCCTGTGGCGGGGCTCCACCGCGGCGGAGCCGTGGCGCACGGCCCCCATGGCCTCCAGCGGGCTCCTCTACTCGGCGACCGTCGCGCCCGCGTGGCCGGGGCAGGTGGGCCTGTTCGTCTCGATCGTGGAGGGGGGCGTGTACACGACCGCGACGCCCGTCCTCGCCGTGGAGGCGTCGGGCCTCGCGGGGCCCGCGCTCATCATCGCGATCGCGATCGTCACCGCATACCTCTGGGGGATCCTGGGCCTCCCCTTCCGCGAGCGGCGGGTGCCCCTCCTCGCGGCCCTCCTCTCCGTGGCGGGCTCCGCTTGGGCGTGGCTCGGCGTCCCCGGCCGCCCCGCATGGGGCGTGTACGAGATCGCGGACCGCACGTCCCTGGGCATGTTCCTGCTCGCCCCGTATCTGCTGTTCTTCTCGGCCCTCGCCGCGACCGCCCTGCTGCGTCCCCGGAAGGTCCTCGTCCTGAGCTGGGTCCCCGTCCTGTTCACCCTCGCCATCTACGGGGTCCTGCACGCGCTGCTCGGATCCGAGATCGCCCTCGCGCCCTCCTGGGGCTTCGCCCTCATCCTCGCCGCGCCCATCCTCGTCCTCGCGGAACGGAGATGGACCCGGAAGCCGCGCGTTTACTAGTCTCCAAACCTTAATGGGTCGGGCTTATCTCCCGCGCCCGGTCACGATGCACTGGGCGGACGAGCTGCTCGACGAGATCGGGGCGTCCATGAAGGGCCGGGAGGGGCTCGTCGTGAACGCGGGGCTCTCCGTCAGCGGTCTGCAACATGTGGGCCGTCTCCGCGGGGAGATCGTCCTCAGCCACACGATCGCCCGCGCGATGCGGGACGAGGGCCACGAGGTCGTCCAGGACCTCGTCCTCTACACCCAGGACCAATGGAAGGCGAGCCCTCGCCAGGTGGCGGAGTTCGCGGACGGGTCCGGCACGAAGTACGCGTCGTGGCGGCTCATCGACGTCCCCGACCCCCACGGCTGCCACGCGACGTGGGTGGACCACTACTGGGAGGACTTCGGGGACCACCTCGACGACTTCGCGCCGGGGGTCCAGGTCGTCCGGACCTCGGACGTGTACACGCGGCCGGAGATGAAGGCGATCGTGGAGGACCTCGGGAACCGGGGCGAGGAGGTCCGCGCGTTCGTGAACCGGTACCGCGAACGCCACCCGTACCCGGAGGGATGGATCCCGTTTGAGCCGCTGTGCCTCTCCTGCAACCGGATCGGGAAGGCCCGGGCGATCCGGGTGAACGACCGGACGTCCGTGACGTACGCGTGCGAGTGCGGGGGGACCGGGGACAGCCCGATCGAGAAGGGGAAGCTGAACTGGCGGCTCGAGTGGCCCGCGCTCTGGAAGGTCCTCAAGGTCGACATCGAACCGTTCGGGAAGGACCACGCGACCCCGGGCGGGTCGAGGGATTCGTGCAAGGAGGCCGCCCGCGTCCTACTCGACTTCGAGCCCCCGTTCGGCATCCCGTACGAGTGGGTCGGGTACGCGGAGAAGGGCGTCGACCTCGGGGACATGGACTCCTCGGATTTCAAGGGGTTCTGGCCCGGGGACTGGCTCTCCGTCGGGGACGCGGAGGTCCTCCGGTACATCTACCTCGTGAACCCGATCGGCCGCCGGATCGTCCTCGACCTCGGGAAGGTGGACGTGTACCACGACGCGTACGACACCTCCGAGCGGGCGTTCTATTCGAGGAAGCGTGCGGACGACGAGGAGACCCAGGCGCGGAGCTACGAGCTTTC
>VBMI01000180.1 GCA_005878955.1 Methanobacteriota archaeon | reverse complement strand
GGCGGGAAGGGCGACCACGGAGTCCTTGGCCTCGAGCAGGGCGCGCGCCGTGACGAACATGCCGGGCCTCAATCTACCTTTGGGATTATCGAACGTGGCCTGGATCCGGACGTTGCGAGTGGATTCGTCGACCACCGAGTCGATCGCCGTGATCCGTCCCGTGAGCTCGATCGACGGGGGCCCCTCGGCCGTCACGCTCACAGTACCGCCCACCCGCACCCGCACCAGCTCCTGCTGGGGGACGTCGAAGTTCACGTAGATCGGATCGTGCGACTGGAGCTGCACGATCGGATCGCCGCTTTTCAGGTATTGCCCGAGGTTGACCTGGCGGATCCCGAGAATCCCCGAGAACGGTGCTCTGATCGTCTTGCGCTCGATGGTGGCGCGAACCTCGCCGACCACTCCCTCCGCCTGTTTCTGTTCCGCCACGGCGGTGTCGAACTCGGTCTGTGCGCCTGCTCCTGGCGCGTGTCGAGCTGCACGAGCAGCGCGCCGGCCTCGACGCGATCCCCCGAGCCAAAGGCGACCTTCTGCACGACGCCCGGCAGATCGGCGCTGACCATGACGCCGTTCACGGCCGCCACATTGCCGATGGCGCCGAGGGTCCCCTGCCATTGCTCCTGCTTCACGATCACCGTGGTGACCGCCTCGGGCGGAGGGCGGTATCCCCCCTGCCCCATCGAAGCCTTGATGCCCCGGTACTTCACGAAGCCCACGATCCCGATGAACCCGGCCACCGCGAGCAACATGATGACCATCCGCTTCGCCATCGAAACAAGCCTCCATCCACTTCGACCGGGCGCCCCTCGATGGGCGACCCGGTCTTATCGTCAATCCGGCAAGGTGGTTGCGACCGACATTGTACTACCTCGCCACCTTCCCGGAGGCCGACACCCTACGGGGACGGAGACGATCCAATAAAAAGGGCGGGACTCACGTCCCGCCCGCTGAATCCAGCCTCGACGGCCGCCCCTAGCCCCCGGTGCTCTCCAGGAAGGCGCGCAGGCGCTGGCTGCGCGAGGGGTGGCGGAGCTTCCGGAGCGCCTTGCTTTCGATCTGGCGGATGCGCTCGCGAGTCACGGCGAAGGACTGGCCGACCTCTTCCAGGGTGTGCTCGCTACCGTCGCCTACGCCGAAGCGCATCTTGAGGACCATCTCTTCGCGGGGAGACAGGGTCTTCAGGACCTTCTGCGTTTGCTCCTTCAGATTGAGCTGGATGACCGCGTCGACCGGCGACGTCACCGCGCGGTCCTCGATGAAATCCCCGAGGTGAGAGTCCTCTTCCTCGCCGATCGGGGTCTCGAGGGAGATCGGCTCCTGGGCAATCTTCAGGACCTTGCGGACCTTCGCCACGGGGATGCCCATCTTCTTGGCGATCTCCTCGGGCGTCGGCTCGCGACCGATCTCCTGCACCAGGGCGCGCGACGTCCGCACGAGCTTGTTGATCGTCTCGATCATGTGCACGGGGATGCGGATGGTGCGCGCCTGGTCGGCGATGGCCCGGGTGATCGCCTGGCGGATTCCTGGATCAGGTCGAGGAACTGCAGGCCGCGGTTGGTGTACTTCTTGGCGATCGACACGACGAGGCGGAGATTCGCCTCCACCAGCTCGGTCTTGGCGCGGGCCGCCATCGCCTCGCCGGCGCGGATCCCCTCGGCGGTCATCTTGATCTCGTCGGGGGTCGTGTCCATCTCGCGGGCGACCCGGGCGATCTCCTCCTCCGCCCCGCGCACTTTCTCGCGCAGGTCGCGGCGCCCCTTCGGATCCTTGGTCAGCTTGATCCGCCGGTGGTACGAGCGGATGTCGTCCTCGAGATCCCGCAGCCGGACCGCGGTCTCTTTGACTTTGCGGGACAGATCCTTGACCTTGCCGGTGGTCATCCCCATGTCGCGGATGACCAGGCCGATGTGGACTCGGGTGCGCGCCAGGTGGTGCAGGACCTCGCGGTGGCGCCGCGAGCCTTCGGTCAGGCGCGCCAGATGCTTCTCCTGCTCCTCGAGCTTGCGGATCAGGCGCTGCGTGCGCGTCATGGCGTCGAGGAGCTGGCGGCGCTTGCGCTCGGCGGCCCCTTCCTCGTCGTCGTCGGTGACCGTGATCAGGTCCTCGACGCGGATCTCCTTGTCGCGGATCTTATGGCCGTAGTCCAGGAGCTGCTTGATGACGTAGCGGCTGCGCGACAGCGCCTTCACGACGTTCTTCTCGCCGCGCTCGATGCGCCTGGCGATCTCGACCTCGCCCTCGCGCGTCAGGAGCGGGACGGTGCCCATCTCGCGCAGGTACATCCGCACCGGGTCGTTGGTCTTCTCGAGCGCCCCGGGGGACAGATCGATCTTGGTCTCCTCGGCCTCCTCCTTCTCGGTGGCCGCGGCCTTTTCCTCGAGCTTGGCCTTGTACTTCTCCTCCGAGTCGACCATTTCGATGCCGAGCGAGTCGAACAGGAGGAACATGTCGTCGAGGTCTTCCGGGGAGTGGACCTCCTCGGGCAGCACGTCGTTGACCTCGTCGTAGAGCAGGTACCCCCTCTCCCGGCCGAGGTTGATCAGCTGCCGTACCTCTTCGTATTTCTCTTCGATACCCAAGGGAGTTCTCCTCTTCAGGACAGCGACGAGGCCTGGCGGAGCGCCTCGATTCGTCTTTTCAGTTCGACCTTGCGGCGGAGGAGGTCGTCCGTCTCCTCCACCTTCCCCTCGGACTCCAGCCGCTTCTGGATGTCTCCCATCTGCCGCTGCAGCCGAGCCGCGCGCAGGGCCATGAGGCACCCGCGCCCTTCTTCCGGGGTCGCGGGGGGATGAGGCAATGCCGCGACCCTGGTGATGATGTCCCGGGCGTCGTCGCTCACGAGGGACGCCACCCGAGGATAAGTCACGTTTTCTCCTTTGACCACCAGCTCGCGGATTGTCTTCAGCACTTCCGCGATCCGGCTGATCTCGAGATCGCCGTCTTCGATCTCGTCCAGGATCAGCCTGCGCACGTCCTCCGAATCCATCACGGACCGCAAAAGCCGCGACTCCGCCTCGCTCACGATCCACGCCCCGCGCGCCGATGCCAGCGTCTCGGGCCGGAGCCCCTTGCGGCGCTCGCGCACGGCGTCCTGCAGCTCCTGCAGTCCATGCGCGCCAGGAAGGGAAGAATCTCGTTCAGCGCCCCCACCTTGCCGCGCGTTCCCTTGAGGTCGTGACGCGACGCCGTCTCCCGCGTCAGGAACTCGATGTACGGGAGTCCCGACCGGAGCCTCTGGCGGTACGTCTCCACCCCCTCCTCCCTCACGAACAGGTCCGGGTCCTTCCCCGGCGGCAGCGACACGACGTTCACCTCGAAGCCGTTCTCCAGAAGGACTTCGATCGACCGGCGCGTCGCCGCCCGGCCGGCCGTGTCCGGATCGAAATTGACCACGACGCGGTCGGTGAATCGCTTCAAGAGACGCACGTGCCCTGTGGTGAAGCCGGTGCCGAGCGTGGCCACGACGTGCGTCACACCCGCCTGGTGGAGCGCGATGACGTCCATATACCCCTCGACCAGGACGACGTACCCTTCCTTGCGAATCGCCTCCCGGGCGAAGCCGACCCCGTAGAGGTTCTCCCCCTTGCTGAACGCCGGCGTCTCGGGAGAGTTCAAGTACTTCGGCTCCCCCTCGCCGACGACCCGGCCGCCGAAGCCGATCGTCTCGTCGGCCAGGTTCACGATCGGGAAGATGACCCGGTCGCGGAAGCGGTCGTACGTCCGACCCGTGTCCTCCTTCCGCGCCAGGAGACCGGCCAGGATCGCCTGCCCTT
>VBMI01000107.1 GCA_005878955.1 Methanobacteriota archaeon | reverse complement strand
ACAGGTGTCGATGCTCGCACAGTCCGTCCACTACGACCGCCTCTTGGACCCCAAGGAATTCCCTGACGTCCTCCCGAAGATCGCGTACGCCCTCGACGAGCCCCGCGTCGGTGCGGGCGTGATTCCCCAGTGGTACATCGCGGACCTCGCCTCGAAGGAGGTGAAGGTCGTCCTCACGGGACATGGCGGGGACGAACTGTTCGCGGGATACCCGAGCTACATCATCGCCTACTTCCGGGACATCCTGCGCCGCCGGGACTGGGCAGAGCTCCGTCGCGCGCTGAGCGCGATGCGGGAGAAGCTGAGGACGGAGGGCTGGAGGCGCGTGATCGGCCTGCCGCTGTACGGCCTCGTGGAGCGGGACCTCGCGCGGTACGGACACGAAGCGGTATTCAAGGACCGGGACCGGGCGCGCGTCCTCACGGACGCCGCGAAGAGGGCGATGGCAGATCACGATCCCCGCGGTGAACTCGACCGGGTCCTCGCAAAGTGCGACGCGACCTCCTCTTTGGACCGCGTCCTGTACCTGGACATCAAGACGTACCTGCCCTCCCTCCTGATTGTGGAGGACCGGATGTCGATGGCCCATTCCCTCGAGGACCGGGTGCCGATCCTCGACCATCGGATCGCGGAGCTGTCCGCCCGCATCCCGGGGCGGCTGAAGATCCGGGCCCTCACGCTCAAGTGGATCCCCCGCAGCCAGGCGGAGGGCCTCCTCCCGCGGGCCGTGCTCGAGCACCGGAAGGTGGGCTTCCTTGTCCCCCTCGCGGAGTGGCTCCGGGGGCCCTTGCGAAGGTACGTCGAGGACCTCCTCCTGGGGGAGCGGGCGCGTTCCCGAGGCTTGTTCCGCCCCGAGTCGGTGCAGGCGCTCGTCCGATCGCACATGTCCCGGCAGCGGGATCTCTCGTGGAAGCTCTGGTCCCTCCTGAACGTGGAGCTCTGGCACCGCACGTGGATCGACCCGGAGGGCGAGGGGAACCCTAAACCGGGCGGTCTCCCCGGCCGGCCAGGACCTTCGACCCGAGGATGATCGTCGCGAGGCCGCCTGCCCCCACCGCGAGCACCACTGCGAGCCCCGCGCTCGCCCACGGCGGTGTCGCCAGCTCGCCCGTCAGGAGCGAGTAGAGCCCGAGGACGAGTTCCACGACGAAGCTCGAGCCCGAGAGGAGGAGCCACGCGACCGGCGTTGAGACGTTGCGGTTCGCCCTGCGGCGAGCGGCGACCGCGCCGATCACGGCAACGATTACGCAGAAAGCAACGGCGAGGACAGGGGTCCAATTGAACGGGTAGGTGACTTCGATCAGGAGGATCTGGGTCTCCCCGATGTTACCCGCCGCGTCCGTGGCGCGGAACGCGAGGACATGGCGTCCAGGCGTTGTGAAGACGATCGCCACGGAGTACGTTGTCCATGCCGCTCCGTCCAGCGAGTACTCCAGGCGCGCGACGCCCGAACCCGCGTCCGTGCCCTCCACGCTCACCGCGTCGCCACCGGCGATGGCGAGACTTCCGGGGGGGACCGCCGAGCCCCCGTGGCGGGCGGTCGCGACCGGCGGGGTCGTGTCCAGCCGGAACTGGGTGACTGCCGACCAGGCAGACCACGCCCCGAAGGCGTCCGCCACTCGGACCCGCCAGAAGTACCCGCCGTCCGCGAGCGCGGGAGGGACCCAAGCAGCGGACCCGGACGAACTGGCGATCCCGCTTGTGGCAACGATCGAGGAGAAGCCCGCGTCCGACGCGACCTGGAGCTCGAACGCTTCCACGGTGTCGCCGTCCGCGTCTCCGGGTTGCCAGCGGAGCGTCGGGCCGAGATTGACCCAGGCCATATCGATCGGGGACACGACTGTCGCCTGGGGAGTCTGGTCGAGGAGCAGATCCACACGGGTGGTCGCGCCCCGGTTCCCCGCGAGATCGATGGCCCAGAACTCCAGGACGTGAGGCCCGTGGGCAAGCGCGAGGGGGAACGGACTCGTATACGGGCTCTCGACCCCGTCGATGGCATACCGGATCGCGGCAATCCCCGAACCGGAATCCGTCGCCGTGAGGGTGACCAAGGCGCCGGCGGAGATCCAGACCCGACCCCCAAGGGTGCCCAGGGTCGCGTCGAAGGAGTGGGTAACGGAGGGGGCGCGCGTATCCATCGAGATCGTTCGCGCGCTGCTGAACGGGGACCACACGCCGAAGGCGTCCGCGGCACGCACCCTCCAGAGATACGCGCCGTCCATGACCCCGGTGAACGTGTGGGTGGTCGCGGCGCTGGCTACAAGGCCGCTCGAGGAGCGGACGGGCATGAACGCGGGGTTGTCCGCGAGCTGAACCTCATACGCCGAAGCGCCGTCTCCCTCCGGGTCCGAGTACGTCCAGCCGACGGTGAGAGAGGAGCCGTTCGCCCATGCGCCGTTCGCCGGCGACGCAGGGACCGTCACGGGCGGGCTGTCGAGCAGGATGTCGATTGACAGCGCCGCCTCGGTGTTTGCAGCCGCGTCGACCGCCCAGTACCGGAGGTTCGCAGGGCCGTGGACGCTCGGGAGGAACGGCCCCGTGTAGAGCGTGACCGGCCCGCCGTCGAGCGAGTATTCGATTTGCGCGACCCCGGATCCGGAGTCCGTCGCGGAGAGGAGGATGCGGTTGGAGGAGTCGAGTTGGGGTCGCCCCCCCACGTACCCCGGCGACAGGCTGAACGCGATCGAAGACGACGGCGCGGTCCCATCGATCCGCGCGAAAGCGGGCGAGGAGAATGGGCTCCACTGATCGTAAGCGTCAAGGGTCCGCACGTGCCAGTACCAGCCCCCGTCTCCAAGCGCCGGGCTCTCCCACGAACTCGTCGTCGAGAGGACGACCCCGCTGTCCGCCGCGATTGTCGCGAAGTCGGAACGGTCGCTGATCTGGACCTCCATCCCGGACTGGGGGTCACCCTCGGGATCCGCGTACGTCCACTGTGTCAGGAGCCCTGGGGTGTTGACCCACGCCCCAGCGGTAGGAGACAGCGGGAACGGGATGGAGGCAGTATTGAGGTCGTACATGACCGTGAAGTCTGTGAAGACCGGAGAGTAAACGGGGGAAGCGGTGCTCATCTCGACCCGGACTTGGAAGTACCTCGCGCGCGGAGAGGTGATCGGGGACGGCCCGGGGGAGACCGGCGAAGACCAGGGCGACCAGCTCGCGTCCGGGCTCGCGGTGTCCCCCGTCCGGGTCTGTACGCTTACGAGCGAGAAGAGGTTCACTGTCGCGTTGGCTGAGAGAAGGCGCCAGACGCTCCCGGGGGAGCCGGAGTCGAGGAGCTGCGACTCGAAAGAGCCTGAGGCCGCGTACCCCGGTGTCAGGCGGGCGCGGCCGATCCGGTAGTCGGCCCCGTCGCCTCCGGTGTAGTACAGGTAAGTCTCGGTCCCATCGATTAGTATCGCCGCCGCCGCGACGCTCTGGTCGTCCCAAGAGCTTGGTGGCCCGAGGACGAAATCCGGGTTCCCCGGGCTCTTCGTCCAATTGTAAGGCCCGGAGGCGGTCGCTAGGCCGAGACGCTGGTTCGTCCCGTCGGTGCCCGTGTACCACATCCTCCAGGGGGAGCCGGGCACGACGAATGGAGCGACGAGGAAGGCGTCGTCCCACGAGCCCGTGGGCCCGAGCCCGAGGATCGGATCGACGCCCGTGCGTGTGAACGTCCGCCCGTTCGTTGACGTGGCGAGACCAATGCGAATGTCGAAACCTCCCGGAGTACCGTCCCAGCCTCCATAGAACATCCAATACCGGCCGCCCGGGTCGCGATACACGTTCGGGCTCGTCACCTGCGTGTCGTCCCAGGTGCCCGCCGCCGCCCTCCCGAGCGCGACGCCGAGGATGTTCCACGTCACGCCATCCGCGGATTCCGCGTAGTAGTTGTCCGCGGTCACGGGGTCGGTCCAGAACCCGCCTGAGAACCACATCTTGTACGTCCCGCCCTCCTTCAGGACGGCTGGGAGGGCGACGCTATCAAAATTCCAGGGTGACTGGAGGACGTCAATCACGACGCCGCGGCGTGTCCATGTCACGCCGTCCGGCGAATCGGCGTAGAGGATTCGGTTGCGGTCCCCGTCGTAGCCGCTGTACCACATCTTGTAGATGGCCCCGTCCTTGAGGACCGAGGGCATCCGCGCGTAGACGCTGTCCGCGGAACCGGGGGCTCCAAGGTCAAGGACGATCCCTTCCCGGGACCACGTTGTGGACACCTGCGAGAGGACGAGGTCGCCGGTGGGCCGTACGTCGAGGTTGACCCGCTGCCCGGCGAGGAAGTCCGCTTCCGTCGTCTGGGTCCACGAGAGCCCTCTCGCGGGATACGCAAAGAACAACATCGACGCGAACACAAGAACCACGGCCAAGCTCACGAAGACACGGCGACCGTTCACGCTCTCCTCCCCCAGTCCTTCCCTGAGGCTACGGTGACGGGAGTCGACGACGACTTCCACCCGGACGCGGTAGGCCGAGTGAAGCCGGTCCGTCCGCTCCCCCAAACCCGCCTCGCGACCCTCAAGCCCCGCGATGGTAATCTATATTTCGCCCCACATGGGATTCGCGCTCGCCATGGTCGACATCCGCAGCGTGCCCGTAGAGAACCCCGATCACGTGAACGTCATCATCGGGCAGACGCACTTCATCAAGACCGCGGAGGATCTTCACGAGGCGATTGTCAATAGTGTCCCTCAAGCGAAATTCGGTGTGGCGTTCTGCGAGGCGAGCGGCCCCTGTCTCGTTCGAGTCGAGGGGAACGACGGCGGCCTCAAGGACCTCGCCGCCCGGAACGCCCTCGTGATCGGCGCAGGCCATACGTTCGTCGTGTTCTTGAAGGACGCGTACCCGGTCAACGTTCTGCGGGCGATCCGGGACACACCGGAGGTCGTCACGATTTTCTGCGCGACTGCGAACCCAGTGGATGTCGTGGTGGCCGAGACCCCCATGGGGCGGGGGATTCTCGGGGTCATCGACGGGGAGAGGGCAAAGGGAATCGAAACGGAGGAGGACCGACGGGCGCGCATCGTTCTCCTGCGGAAGCTGGGCTACAAGGTGGGGTGACATGTCGCGACTCCTCGCCGCGGTAAGCGGGCGGCCGATCCCCGTCTCTCTCCTCACAGCGTTTCGCTCGCTCTCGGAATCGGGACGGACCCCGAAGGACTTCGGATGCCCTCAGCCGGACCCGAAAGCGGGGCACCCCGATGGGTGGGGGATCGCGTGCGTCGGGGAGGGCGAGGAGATCTACCGTCGCGGGACGGCGAAGGCGAGCAAGGACCCCGGATATGAGGCCGCGATGAAGGAGGTCGGCCGGATGACGAACCCGCCCTTCCTCCTTCTCGCACACGTGCGGCGATCCCCCCGTCGGGACGAGATCCGGGAGGACTTCAGCCACCCGTTCCGGAGGGAGGTCGCGGGCCGGGCCGTGTTCTTCGCCCACGATGGAACCTGCGACGGCTTCGGGGTGCGGGCGGGCCGCACGGACTCCATGGCCCTGTTCGACCGGCTGCTCGAGGGTCTCGGCCCGGCTCCGAGGGCGGAGCCGGAATTCAAGGAGTCGACCGCGGAGGTGAAGGCCGCGTTCGACACGGAGTTCCCGCGGAAGGTGAACTCGTATACGTTCGCGATGATCGACGGGGATCGGCTCATCGCGCATCGAGACGCGCGGACCTGCGTCCCGTACTTCGCGGTGCACGAGGCGGAGCGGGAGGACCTGTCGATCGTCTGCTCCGAGGTCCTCGCGGGATTCGAGGGCAAGTGGCGGCTCCTCCGGAACGGGGAGTTCCTCATCCTTCCGGCCCGCCCCTGAGCCTGCGCCCCGCGGACGCAGAGCTCACCCGGCGGAAGTTTTAAATAACGCCCGAATCTAGGTTGCCTGCCTTTCCTGTTGGTTGGGAGGAAGTTTCTGTGAAGGAGGTAGAGGTCGTCAACACCTGCCCGGAGTGCTCCAGCGAGCACCTCGTGCGGGACTACGAGCGGGCGGAGGTCGTGTGCGAGTCCTGTGGTCTCGTGCTCGACGACTTCATCATCGACGAAGGGCCCGACTGGAGGGCCTTCGACTCCGAGCAGCGGGAGTCCCGCGAGCGGGCGGGTCCGCCGTCCAGCGTGATGAGCCACGACAAGGGGCTCTCCACCTCGATCGGGTGGCGGAACAAGGACGCGTACGGGAGGCAGATCCCGCACAAGTCCCGGGCACAGATTTATCGCCTCCGGAAGTGGCAGCACCGCATCCGGACCTCCAAGAGCGGGGAGCGGTCCCTCGCGCAGGGCCTCACGGAGATCAACACGATGGCCTCGAAGATGGGCCTCCCGCGCCACGTGCGCGAGAGCGCCGCGGTCCTGTACCGCAAGGCCTCCCTGAAGAATCTCGTGCGGGGCCGGTCCATCGACGAGGTCGTCGCGGCGACCCTGTACGCGGCGTGCCGGCAGTGCAACGTTCCGCGGACGCTCGACGAGATCGCGGGGAAGACGCCCGTGGACCGGAAGTCAATCGGCCGCACGTACCGGACGCTGGTGCGGGAGCTGGGCCTGAAGTTGCTCCCCCAGAGCCCCCGGGATTACATCGCGAGGTTCTGCAACCGCCTGAACCTAGACATGGAGGTCCTGAGGAAGGCGAAGGACATCCTTGACAAGGTCGAGAAGGACGAGCTCGCGAGCGGAGTTGCCCCGAGCGGGGTGGCGGCCGCCGTGATCTACATCAGCGCGATGGTGTGCAACCGGCCCTGCACGCAGAAG
>VBMI01000064.1 GCA_005878955.1 Methanobacteriota archaeon | reverse complement strand
GCTTGAGCTTCGCGAGGGCCGCGGCCGCCTCCGGCTGGTACTGCCCGGCGTACACGTGGTACGTGCCCGTCGGGTCCTGGAGGCGGGCGCGCCACATCGGGGCCTCGTCCGTCGCGACGTTCTCGACGTCCGTCAGCACGCCGACGACGAAGAGCCGGTTGATCTTCGCCCCGAGCGGCGTCACGAGGTACGAAGGGCTCCGCTCCCCGCCGTCCGACACCTCCTTGTTCGCGTCGTTGAACTCGCCCGCGAACACCCGCCACGCGATCTCCCGGTTCATCCGCCTCCCTCCCTCCCGCTCCGCCCTGGCACCCCCGCCGCCCGCGTCCGGCCTCCCCGCCGGGCCGGGCGGCCCCGGGGGCGCGCTCAGGCGGGCCCCTCCAGCTCCTCGAGCATCACCCGCGCCTCCTCCCGGACGTCCACCTTGAGGACCTTCGCCTGGTCCACGATCATCATCAGCCCGTAGTCGTCCGAGGTCACGTTCCCGCGGGCCTCGATCGGCTGCGCGACGAGGAGGTCCGCGAGGTCGTCCCGGATCACTTCCTGAGACATCGCCTCCTTCGCCTGGGCGATGCACTCCTCCACGGTCTTGTCGAGGAGCCCCTCCGTGAGCTCCCGCCCGAACACCGCGGTGAGCGCGCCGCTCCCGTCGTCGAGCACCGCCTTGACGCGGAGGTCCGGGCCCCCGGTCACCTCGCCGTGGATCCGGCACACGCCCTTCCGGAGGACGCGCTTGCACTCCGGGCAGCGGTACACGAGTCCCGAGCCCTCCTTCAGGTCGATCAGGATCCCCCGCACGGTGACGTCGACCCCGCCGCCCCGCTCGGAGAGGTCCTCGATCCACATCCGCGGGGACCTCCCGAGCTCCTCGAGGGGCGGGAGGTCCGCGTCCGCGAGCTTCGCCACGAGCGCCCGCTCGTCGAAGCTCACCTGCGGGATCCCGCGCCACGACTTCACGTACGCGCCCTCGACCCGGACGACGTCGCCCTCGTGGAGGTCGAAGTCCTTCCACGCGCTGAACTGGGACTTCGCGGTCTCGTCCGCGATCACGCCGCTGTACACGGCCTTCTTCCCGCCCTCCACGTCGACCTCCCGCCGCTCCACGGCGAGGACCCGGGCGGTGAACGCGACGTTGCTCGAGCCCTCCCGCATCTCCACGATCTTCGCGGGGGTCGCGCGCGCGACGACGGCGGGGGCGGGCCCGCCGACCGCGGCGGCCGGCGCGGGGGGCAGCGCGTCCGCGGCCTCCCGCGTGACGACCGTCCGCGTCCCGAGGTTCACCTGGACCTGCCCGCGGTACTCCTTCGTGTACGCGTTCTGCACCCGCACGACGTCCCCGCGGGCGGGCTCGAACGGGAGGGGCTCCCACGCCGTGAAGGGGACGGTCGCGGTCGGGTCGCCGAGGATGCCGTACAGGATCGTCCTCGGGCCGTTCTCGGAGTCGATCCGCTTCTCGTTCACGCTCACGAACCGCGCGAGGAGGTCCACGCTGTTCTCCCCGGGCGCGAGCTCCCGGATCGTCTTCTGGACCCCGAGGCTCAGGTGGGCGGGGTTCCCGCCGTGCTTCTTCACAATCGAACGCTTCGCCGTGTCCAGGGACACGCGATAGACGTTGACGTAGTTCGAAAGCTCCTTCTCGATCTCCAGCTCACTCACGCGTCCGCCCAGCGCCCGGGTGATGTCGTGGACGTGGGGCGCGATGTCGTCCTTCATTGCGTCACTTCCTGAGGCCTGTCGATTTCTCGCCTCATGCGCGGGAGCGCGGTGCGGTTCATAAGGCTTGGCGGGGGACCCGCGAAAGTGCACATCCGACCCGCGCTCTTGTCGGGACGACGGCGAGTTCAGCGGATGTAGCTGGTCGCAGCGGGTCCCTCCGCTTCGAGGTCGCCGATGAGCCATGCGGACCCGGTCGCGTAGTGGCCGGCCTGCGGAAGACCCTGGCAGCGGTCCTTTCTCACGAGTACCTCCAGGGGCATCCCGGGGATGGACAGCCCAAGTTTCCAGAGGGGCGTGCCTCGAAAGGAGTTCACGGCTTCCCCCACGCTGACAATCCGCCCGAGGAAGGTCGCATAGGGGCTCATCGGGATTCCGTGGGGATTCGGACTCATCGGTGCCAGGAAGTCCTTGACCTCGGGGCGCATCGCCCGGAGGCGGGGGCCCATCAAGCGGACCTCGTCACCTACTGCGAGCAGGTCGACAAGGAATTTGCCCTTCCGGGACTCGAACCCCGGTCCAACATCGAGGTAGTTCCGTATCTGGACGCCAAGGGTGACGAGTTCGTACCCCTCGAACCGGACGACCGCGACATCCTCCCGATCCGGACTCCGAGGGGACCCGCCCTCGAGACTCGCCCGAACAGGCCGCGTCGCGGAGCAGAAGGGTATTGCGATGAGCGGGACGAAGGCTGGGCCAGTCCGCTTCTCGATCTCAATCTCGGCGTACTGAATCCCGAAGGGCGGATACAATAACCGCCGAACGCGGTAGTGATCCTCCCCCATCACGCGGGATTCCGTCTGCGCGGAACCGAGCTCTTGGAAGACCCGCCCGGCGAACGCGTCGAAGTCGTCCCAACCCTGATCTAGGAAGCCAAGGGCGACGAACTCGTTGAGGGCCTGGAACGCCGTGAGGATCTGGACCTTGCCCGCGATCCTCTCTACCCACGCGTCGAGGGTCTCCGGTTTCTTCGACTCCCACACGTCCTGAACCTTGTGGAGCGGCGAGACGACGAAATTGACGGCGGGGAAGTGGACGACCGGCCTCCCAAAGCGCGGGTCGTACCGCCACTCATACGGTACGGGTCGCCCGATCTCCCTCAACAGAATCGCCACCACGTATGCCCCCGCATCTCCCGCCATCGCGGCGAAGAACGTCTCCGCAGGCAGACTTCGGAGGTGCGCGTCGAGAGGCGCCAAGTTGCCGACGTCCGGGTCAAGATTCAGCCCCATCTCTCGCGCGATGAACGCGAACCCCGCCGCGCGGCCGGGAGCTTCATTACAGAATCGCTCAAGGGCGGACCGTGGCCACCGGTCGTGGAACTCGAGGATTTCTTCGCGATAGTCCCCCGCTAGGTCCAGCAGTGCGATTCCGATTCCCAGAGCGATGACCGTCCCGAGAACCCCGCCAACGGCGATGCTCGCCGTGGAGCGAACGGCAAGGGGTACCGCGAGCGCGGCGATTACGAGCAGGATCGCCGCAAGGACAAGGCCGGCCCGGCTTCGTAAAGGGGTCTTCCGCCAGGCGATTTTGGGGTCCCGGCCAATGTCGATCTTGACGGTCGCGTCCAAGTTCTCTGTGTCTTCGACCAGCGGGAAGTGGGAGGAGAACGCCCCGGCCGCCGCCTCGGAAGGGAACTCGATGAAGACTCGTAGCTTCGAGAGGATGAAGTCCGTGAACTCCGCCTCCTCCGTTGCGAAGAGTTCCACGGTCGCCCCGGTCCGGCGGCACGCCCGAACACTCGCATCCCCCACGAAGGCGAAGGAGGGCGAGCCGCGTGCCGGGTAGCTGATTCCGAGGAGCGGGGGCGTCCAAGACTTCGCCAGGGTTGGGGCTTTCGCTGGGTCGGCGGTCAGGAGGTGCAGGGAAGTCAGAGACCTCCAGGTCCGCCCCACAAATAGATGGGAGGCCCGGCCCCGGTACAGTTTGGCGGGCGTCCGACGCAGGACGACCTCCCCTGGTTTCTCCCACCCGTTGCGGTGGAACTCCACGCTCAGATGGACGTCTCCAAGGGCCTCGAACGGCCTCTTGACCCCGAGGAACTCGAAGTTCTTGTTCCGCTCGTCGATCCGATACGCCTTGAAGACCCTCCTCTGGCCCAAAGTGTCGGCAACGACGAGGTGTCCGTCCCGCGTGAGATACCCGATTTCCACAAGTCGGGCAGAGGTGGGGATGCCATAAAAATATGGAGCGGATGTCGGCCCCGCACGACTCGCACATTGCGGGTGGCGGCAAGCCTTATCCCATACCCGTGATTCGACGGTGCGATGCCGAAGGGGAGGGCGAAGCCCCGCAAGCCCGTGGAGACGAGGCCGGCCCGCGCCGCGGGCACGACCCTCCAGGAACTCTTCGCCCACGTCCGGGATGCATTGTTCCGGACCCTCTCCTCCGTGAGCCGCGTGCAGAAGCGGCCGTGGGGCGCGATCTTCGTCGCCCCGGACTTCCCCGCGGTCCACGACGCGAACATGGCGTGGGTCGAGCGGGTGCCGAAGGGCGGCATCGGGCAGGTCGTGCTCGAGCTCGACGGCGCGACGCGCTCCCAGGGGATCTCGTTCCGCCACCTCGACTTCGCGGACCCGCAGGCCGCGCACGAGGCCCAGGGGCCGCTGATCGACATGGGCTTCTCCCCGAGCCGGAGCGTCGCGATGGTCCGGCTGGGGATCAGCGCGTGCGTCAAGAACCCCGACCTCGAGGTGCGCGAGGTCGACACACCGGAGGAGTGGGACGTGTACGACGCGATCCTGTCCGAGCTCCACGCCGAGTCCGGCCACTCCGAGGAGGTGTCCCGGGAGCTCGTCGAGCGGTACCACGCCCGCCTGGACAAGCTGCGGGAGCGGGTGTACCTCGGCCTCTTCGGCGGGGAGGGCGCGGGGATCGCGACCCTCGTGCCCACGGAGAAGCTCGGGTACCTCGCCGAGGTCGGGACGCGCCCGGAGCACCGCCGGCGCGGGGTCGCGCGGACCCTCGTCGAGGAGGTCTCGAACCTCGGGCAGCGGATGGGGATGCCGTACGTGGGCCTGACGACCGGGTGGGACAACGACGCCGCGCGGGCGCTGTACACGAGCCTCGGGTACCAGCCCGTCGGGGAGCTCCGCGAGTTCCACAAGGCCTGAGTCAGGCCGCACAAACGACCGCCCCAACAAGCGGAAATACGGCCCCCTCTGTTGTCTACATCCGTGAAGGTGGACCTGCGGCGCCCCTGGCCCTTCGCGCTCTTCGTCCTCGTCGCCCACGTCACCTCCCGGTTCATCGGCGTCGCGGTCCACGAGTTCCTCGGCCACGCCGCGTTCGCCTTCCTCCTCGGCGGCTCCGCGTACGGCGTGTACGCGTCCCCGGGCTCCGGCGTCACGTTCGTGTACCTCCCGCAGGACACGCCGGCCGCGGCCGTCGTCGCGATGCTCGGCGCGGGGATCGGCGTCGAGGCCCTCGCGGGGGTGCTCCTGTGGTGGCGGACCCGCCGCTCTCCGTCCTTCGGATGGCGCGCGTTCGGCCTCGTCGCCGGGACCGTCCTGATCGTGTACAGCTTCGTGTACATGGCCGCGGGCGCCCTGGACGGCTTCCCGGGGGACACGTGGGCGATCGTCTCCACGCTCCAGGACCCGCCCCTCGCGGCGGGATTCGTCGCGGTCGGCGGGCTGTGGTCCCTCCTGGTCGGCGTCCTCCTCTCGCTCGACGTCGTCCGGCTCTTCGGCGGGCCCGGGCGGGACCTCCGCCGGGAGGCGTACATGCTCCTCCTGTACTGGGTCGTCCCCGCGCCCCTCTCGTTCCTCCCCGGCTTCTCCGCGTTCGGCGCCCTCGAGGGGTCCCCGGCGCTGTACGTCGCAGCCTTCTCGGGGGTCCTGTGCTTCGTCGCGGGCTTCCTCCTGTACGTGGACCTCCGCGTGCCGCACCCCGCCCCCGCGCCCGGCCCGGGCGTGGACTGGCGGCCCGTCGTCGCCGCGGCCCTCCCGCTCCTGTTCTTCGTGCCCGTGTGGGTCGTCGCGTTCGGCGTCACCCAGGACACGGCGCACGGCGTCCTCCTCGAGACCCCGCCCGTGGAGGTCGAGCCCGCGTGGCTCGGGGCCCTCGCGATCAACCTCGAGGTCGTCGTGCGATACTCGAACGCGACGGGTTACGACGTCGGACTGATCTGGCGGTTCCACGGTACGTTCGAGGCCCGGTCCCCGCTCGAGGCGCGGATCCTCGACTCGTTCCGCGACCGCATGGACCACGTGTTCTACAACGCCGTCGCGCTCTCGATCGTCGGGGACGCGATGAACGAGAGCAGCTGGCTCGTGATCGAGAGCGACATCCACCCCGCGGAGGCCGTGTGGTCGGGGGGCGTCGAGTACGCGGGGGCGCGGGTCGTCCGGCTCGCGCCCTCCCCCGCCAACTTCCGCACGTTCCTCTCCGCGGACGGGAGTGGCACGACGGTCCTCACCGTCCACGACCCCTTCAAGTTCGAGCCCACGGCGCCCTCGGAGGGATGGATGGACGCGCTGCAGGTCACGTGGGACAGCTCCGTCCTGCCCGTCCGGTTCTCCGGGTCGGGCGGCACCGCGCAACCGATCGTGAGCGCGAACTACGTGCTGTGGGAGAGCTTCAACAGGTTCCAGGCGCACGACACGTA
>VBMI01000063.1 GCA_005878955.1 Methanobacteriota archaeon | reverse complement strand
GGCTCTCGTCCGAGTTCGGCGGAGCCCGCGACGGCGGATCAGCCCCGTATCACCCGCGGAAGGGGAGCAGGAACATTGTCCGTACCGCTCTCCAGCAGCTGGAGGAGGCGGGGTACGTTGGCATCCGAGAGAAGCGGGGCCGGGTGATCACACCCTCCGGCCGCAAGCTCGTCGACGGGTTCGCGTACGACGTGCTCATCGAGATGGCGAAGACGAACCCGCAGATGATGAAGTACGGCCGGGTGAAGCGAGGATAGCGATGGACGACGAGGAGCTCGACGAGATCCGCCGCAGGAAGTACGCGGAGCTCCAGCACGCGCAGGAGCAGGCGATGGTCCAAGCGCAGGCCAAGGAGCAGGTCCTCGCACAACGCGAGCTCATCCTGCGCCAGATCCTCACCCCGGAGGCCCGGGAGCGCCTCGCCCGCATCGAGCTCGCGTACCCGGACCTCACGGAGTCCATCGAGAGCCAGCTCATCGGGCTCGCCCAGAGCGGGCGCGTCCAGCGTGTCATCGATGATCCGACGCTCCGGCAGATCCTGACGCGGCTCATCCCGAAGAAGCGGGAGATCAAGATCGAGAGGCGCTGACCGTGTCCAACACGAAGCCCCTCGGCCGGAAGTTGAGGCTCCTCGCGGCGGTCAAGAGCAATCGGCGCGTCCCCGCGTGGGTGATGCAGCGCACGAAGCGACAGTTCACCCGCCACCCGAAGAAGAGGAGCTGGCGGCGGGGCCATCTGGACAAGTGAGGCCATGGCGGAGGAGGAGCAGGAGGAGCGGGTGCTGAACGTGCCCCTGCGGGCGGTGCGGAAGGTCCCCAGGACGAAGCGGGTGCCCCGCGCGATCGAGGCGATCCGGGAGTTCGTGATCCGCCACGCGAAGGCGAAGCGGGAGGACGTGTGGATCGACCCGGAGGTGAACATCGCGCTCTGGAAGCGGGGGATCGAGAAGCCACCCTCGCGCATCCAACTCCGTACCATCAAGTTCGAGGACGGCCGCGTGGAGGTTTCCCTCCCCGAGGAGTAGAGGGGGTTTCCTGCTCAAGCGCTTGGATTTCAACGGCAACCCCTACGTCGGTGTGTACGCGGCGGTGAACGAACAACTCCTCGTCGTCGGTCCCGAGGTCCCGAAACGGACCGCGCGGTCGATGGCGGAGGCCCTGGAGGTCCGCCTCGTGGAGACGACGGTCGCCGGGGCCGGCGTCGTCGGCTCGCTCCTCGCGATGAACTCGAGCGGGGCCGTGGTGAGCGGGCTCGTGGAGGCGCCCGAACTCCGCCGCCTTGGACTGCCGAAGGCGGCCGCGATCGAGGACCGGCTCAACGCGGCGGGGAACAACATCCTGTGCAACGACTCGGGGGCCGTCGTGCATCCCGGATTCGAGGACAACGCGATCCGCGCGATCTCGGACGCGCTCGCGGTCCCCGTCGAGCGTGGGACGATCGCGGGCATCCGGACCGTCGGGTCCGCGGGCATCGCCACGAACAAGGGCGCTCTCTGCCACCCGCACGCGAAGGAGGAAGAGATCGAGTTCCTCCGCCGAGTCCTCAAGGTCCCGGTGAGCCCCTCGACGGCGAACTACGGGACCGCCCAGGTCGGCGCGTGCCTCGTCGCGAACACCCGGGGCGCGATCATCGGAAGTCGTACGACGCCCATCGAGCTGGGTCGAATCGAAGAAGGGCTGGGCTATCTGTAGGTCAGGTCGCGAAGACCGCCCCGCAGGTGGAGCATTCGGACGCGTTCGAGGGGATCTCCGAGCCGCACAGAGGGCAGACGTACTCGCTCGACGGGGCCGTGCGCGCCGGCCCCCTCGACGCCCCAGGGGGGCCCGGCTTCACGCCGATTCCCGCGACCACGAGGAACGTCCCCACGACCATGAACGAGGCCACCACGGCCCTGTCCAGGAGGGTCATCAGGAGCAAAGAGAGGAGATACAAGACCCCGCCACCCGCCACCGCCGCTGCCCAGCGGCTGGACCTCGAGGGCGGGGCGGGGGCGGAGCGTCGGACGGTGCGGACCGCGGGCTTGGACGCCGCCGCGCGGGCGGGTCGCGGGGCCTCCACACCGACCTCCGCCTCGATGGAGGCGATGAACCCCTCGAGGTCGCGCGGTTCGGGCTCCGGCGCGAATTCCGGCTCGGGGGAGAAGACCTGGGCGGCGGGCGCCGCGTGGGGGGCGGATTCGACGACCTCGGGATCATCAATCTCGTCGGCGACGGCCGCGGCGGATGCCAGCCCCTCTGACGGGTCCGGCTCGGGAGGCGGCGGCTCGGGGGGTTCTCCCTCGAGCGTCTCGTCCAGGTGCTTGCCGAGGTCCTCGAGGGATTCGGCGGCTTGGGCGTTGAGTTCCGCCACCTCGTTCACGGCTGAGCCACAGTAGGGGCAGGTCGAGACATCCGGGTCGATCGTCTTCCCGCACGCGGGGCACGTGGCGATCTCGCCCACGATGGCCTCGAGCTCCGCGATGTGTTCCTCAAGGGCCCTGCCCCCCTTTTTCCGCGCCATTCCCCGCGACCATCCGGGGGGTTCTTTATTAAGCTTGGCACCTCGGGACAAACTTTGATATACAGACCGTCAGGTATTGAGCCGGCGCGATGAAAACCCTGGTCCTGTGCGTCGACAGGGATGACGACGTCGGGACGAAGACCCCCCTCAAGGGCCCCCTCATCGGACGAGACGAGAACCTCGTCGCGGCGACGAAGCTCGGGCTCGCGGACCCTGAGGACTCCGACGTGAACACGATCCTCACGGCGATCGCCGTGTACGATGAGCGGGTGAGCCTCGGGGAGGACGCAGAGGTCGCGACGATCACCGGCGACGTGCGGGTGGGCCCGATCTCCGACCGGATCCTGACCCAGCAGCTCGAACGGGTCCTCGAGGAGGTGAAGCCGGACCGCGCGTTCCTCGTGAGCGACGGTGCGGAGGACGAGTACATCTTCCCGGTGATCAGCTCGCGGATCCGCGTGGACCATGTCCGGCGCGTGTTCGTGCGGCAGAGCCCCGCGATCGAATCGACGTACTACATGATCGTCCGCGCGATGCGGAACCCGAAGATACGCCGGAAGGTCGTGTTCCCGATCGGCCTCGCGCTCGTCGTGTTACGCACCCTGTTCCTCTTCAACCCCGCCGTGGCCCCCGCGATCGTGGGCCTCGCGATCGGGCTGTACCTCCTCGCGATCTCCATGCCCTTCTCGTCCCTGGGCGACCTCATCCAGAAGGCGGGCGGGTACTACGGCAGCCTCCGGCGGCGGTTCGCCGCGCGGGACTTCTCGCCGATCTTCAACCTCGTCGCGGGCATCGTCGTCCTCCTGGGGATCAGCTTCGGGATCGACCTGGCGAGGACCGTGAGCATGGTGGACCCGGGAGCCTCGGTGACGCAGATGGTCGTGCTCTTCCTCGCGGGCTCCCTGTGGTGGTTCATGGTCGCCGTCCTCACCTTCGAGTCCGGGAACGCGGTGACCGCGTACCTGCAGAAGGGGAAGGCGCCGAAGCACACGCTCATCGTGGCGGGGGCGTTCCTCGCGATTGGGATCCTCGTCCTGTTCACGGCCCAGCTCCTCGCGGGGATCTTCCCGTACGTGAACCTGAACTCCCTCGTCCCTTTCGTGGGCGTGATCCTCCTGATGGCGATCCTCGTCATGATCTCGGGCGCCTTCACCTACCGCGAGCGGGAGGAGAGGCCGGTCGAGGACAGCTGGCGCCACTGAGCGACCCGGTGGCTCGATGGACTTCGAGACCTGGGAGCCGTACTACAAACGGATTCTCGTCGACTTCGGGTTCTCGCGGGCCCGGGATGAGGCGGCCGCGAAGGTCCTCGACGAAGTTCTGGGGGGGAGGCGAATCCGTCCCCGTGTCATCGAGGCGGAAGTCTCTGGGAAGGCCGTGTCCGTCGCGGGGAATGCTCCCCGCCTGAAAGTGGACTTAGGGCGGCTCACGGAGGTCGTCGTCGCGGCCGACGAAGCAACATCGACCCTCGCGGCGGGTGGGCGCGTGCCGCAGGTAATCGTCACCGACCTGGACGGGGCGGTCGAGGACCAGGTGGACGCGAACCGGAAGGGAGCGATCGCGGTCGTCCATGCGCATGGGGATAACATCCCCGCCATCGAGAAGTGGGCGGGGGAGTTCACGGGCCGCACCCTCGCGACGACCCAGTCGCGCCCGTTCGGCGGGGTGTACAACTTCGGAGGGTTCACGGACGGCGACCGGGGGGTGTTCCTGGCCGATGCGATGGGCGCGCGTTCGATTCGTCTTGTGGGCTTCGACTTCGAACACCCCAACCCGAAGGACCAGCCCGCGGAGGTCAAGCGGCGGAAGCTGGACTGGGCCCTCCGTCTCATCCGGGACCTCCTCCCGGGGCGCGTCGAATTCTGAGGGACCCGTCACGGGGCCGTGGCCTTGGCCTTCGCCTTCCGGTACATCCGCCAGCTGAGGATTGGCTCTCGCGCCGCCCGGACCTCGTCCACGCGGGAGACGGATGCGTTGTGGGGGGCGGACCTCACCAGCTCCGGGTCTTCCTTCGTGATCGCGAGGAGCGCGTCCGAGAACGCGTCGAGCGTCTCCTTCGACTCCGTCTCCGTGGGCTCGATCATCAGGGCCTCGTCCACGAGGTGCGGGAAGTACACCGTGGGCGGGTGGAACCCATAGTCGATCAGCCGCTTGGCGACGTCCGTCGTCCGGAGCCCCTTCTCCTTCAGTGAGGTCCCGCTCGCGACGAACTCGTGTTTCCGAAGCCCGCCGAACGGGACGGAGAGATGCTTCTCCAGCCGGTGCCGGACGTAGTTCGCGTTCAGGACCGCCCGCTCGGCCACCCGCTGCAGGCCGTCGGACCCCTGGCTCAGGATGTACGCATACGCGCGCAGGAGAAGCGCCGAGTTGCCGAGCCAGGCCCGGACCTTGCCAATCGACTTCGGGCGGTCCCAATCCAGACCGTACGACTTCCCGTCGTGCGTGATGATGGGCACAGGGAGGAACGGTTCGAGGAATGCCTTCACGCCCACCGGGCCGGCCCCTGGCCCGCCCCCTCCGTGCGGGGTCGTGAACGTCTTGTGGGTGTTGAAGTGCGTGATGTCGAACCCCATCGTCCCTGGGGAGGTCTTGCCAAGGATCGCGTTGAAGTTCGCCCCGTCGTAGTAGAGCAGGGCCCCGGCGTCGTGCACGATCCGCGCGATCTCACCGACGTGCTCCTCGAAGATCCCGAGCGTGTTCGGGTTCGTGAGCATCAATGCAAGGGTCTTCTCGCCCGCCGCGGCTTCGAGGGCCTTGAGGTCCACTCGGCCGTCCTTCGAGGGAATCTCCCGCACGTGATAGCCGAGCATGCCCGCCGATGCGAAGTTCGTCCCGTGCGCAGTGTCCGGGAGGATCACCTCGTTCCTCGCCCCGTCCCCCCGGTCGGCGTGGTACGCGCGGGCGAGGAGAAGGCCGAGGAACTCCCCCTGCGCCCCCGCCGCGGGCTGGAGGGTCACCGCGTCCATCCCGCTGATCTTCGCGAGGATCCCCTGGAGTTCGTAGAGGATTTGCAGGATTCCCTGGACCGTGGACGGGTCCCGGTCCGGGTGCACGCGGGCGATCTCCGGGAGGCGGGCGAGCTCCTCGGCGAACTTCGGATTGAACTTCATCGTGCAGGAGCCGAGCGGGTAGAACCCCGTGTCGATTCCGAAGTTCATCTGGCTCAGGCGGGTGTAGTGCCGGACGACCTCGTGTTCGGGGAGCTGGGGGAGATCGAGGCGCTCCCTCCGCAGACCCGCGGGGACATCGAAGAGGTCCCCAGCTCCCGGGTCCTGGGCGCTCTCCCGCTCGCAGAGGAGCGGCTCGTCGTATCGGGCTTGGCGGAACGTCACCGAACCCGCTCCAGGGCCTCGATGAGCCGGTCGTAGTCGGCCTCCGTGTGCATCTCCGTCGTCGTTGGAGTAGGGGCCCGTGGACCGGACGACGAACTCGTTAAAGTGGGCGCCGAGGAAGGCGGGGGCCTCGAAGAGTTCGATCGGGTCGATCCGTTCCGCGAGGCGTTTGGCCCGGCGGATGTTCTCCGTCGCGACCTTCCGCAGCCCTGCGGGGCCGAGCACCGCGATGTACGCCGCGGACGCGACCGCCATCAGGGTCTCGTTCGTGCAGATGTTGCTCATCGCCCGCTCGCGGCGGATGTGCTGCTCCCGCGTCTGGAGGGTCATGCAGAACGCGCGACGTCCCTCCGTGTCCCGCGTGAGGCCGATGACCCGGCCCGGCATCTTCCGGACGTGCTCCTCCGTGCACGCGAACACGCCGATCAGCGGCCCTCCGTAGTTCACCGCGTTCCCGAGGGGCTGCCCCTCGCCAATCACGATGTCCGCTCCCGCGTCCCCGGGGGGCCTCGTCACCGCGAGGGCGAGCGGGTTCGCGCCCACAATCAGAAGTGTCGGGGCGATCTCGCGGATCTCCTCGAGGTCCTCCTCGAACCGGCCGAAGAAGTTCGGGCTCTCGACGTAGACGGCCGCCGTCTCGTCTCCGACCGCGAGCTGGAGCTCGTCGAGGTCCGTGGTCCCCCTCTCGGGGTCGAAGTCCACCTCGGCCACCCGGAGCTCGGGGCCCGCGACGTAGGAGCGCAGGACGGCCTTCTTCTCCCAGTGGAGCGCCCGCGGGATCACGATCTCCTTCTTGCCGGTGATCCGGTGGGCCATCAGGGCGGCCTCGCCGAGGGCGGTCGACCCGTCATACATCGACGTGTTCGCCGCATCCATCCCCGCGAGCTCGCAGATGAAGCTCTGGTACTCCCAGAGGGTCTGCAGGATCCCCTGGCTCACCTCCGGCTGGTACGGCGTGTACGCCGTGTAGAACTCCGCCCGGGAGGTGATCGCCCGCACGGACGCGGGGACGAAGTGGTCGTACAGGCCCGCCCCGAGGAACGTGGGCATCGTCTCCGACGAGCGGTTCTTGCCCAGGATCGACGTCACGTGCCGGACGACCTCCTGTTCGGACATGCCCTTCGGGAGGTCGAGGCCCTGGAGCCTCACGGCGGCGGGGATGTCGGCGAAGAGCTCGTCGATGGACGACACGCCCAAGGCCCGGAGCATCGCGCCCTCGTCGGAATCCATCGAGACCGCGCGGGAGAAAACCTCCGCGGTTAAAGGTTTTCGCGGGTGCCGAGCGGGGCGCTTTGTGGGAGCGAGGTGAAATCGGAGACGAGCCGCCACGAATCCCCGTGGACGACCACCGCGTAGCCCGCGTTCGTGATCGAGTTCTTGTAGTCCTCGGTCGGCTTCGCTCCTCTCAGCGGTGCCGTGAACTGCGAGAACAGCGTGCCGTGGCCTACGGCTGCCACGGTGTCCCCTCGGTGGCGACCGGCGATTCCGTTGAGGCAACGCGAGACCCGCTCCCCCGCTTGCTCGAGCGATTCTCCGCTCGGCGGGACCCACTGCTGGTCGTGCCAGGCACGACCCTCGAGGTCGAGGTAGGTCCGCTGCGGGAGGTCAGCGGGATCGGCGGTCCACTCTCGGAGACACTCCTCGCGGTGCAGAGGGACATGGAATCCTGTCTGGAGGACCGTCGCCGACTGGATGGCACGGAGGAGGTCGCTGCAATAGACCGCGGCGGGCTTCGCGAAGGGCCACTCCATTGCCAGGCGATTCATCTGGCGCCACCCCTCCGAGGAAAGGGGGGCGCGGTCGAAATTGGAGGTGCTCATGGGTTTCACGATCAAACCGTGTCGAATCAGAACGAGGGTCGTTTCGGGTTCCGACGGGATCGCGCTCACCCGCCGGAGACCACCGCGATCACTCGCACGCTCTCCCCATCGCGGAGCTTCTCGTCGATCGGGATCGGCACGTCGCCGCGCACAAGAAGGTGGACATCCGGCGCGAGCGCGAGGCGCTGCATCAGCTCATAACCGGTCGCCCCATCGGGGAGCTCGACGGCCCGCGTCTCACGGGCTGGGAACAGGTCCGCCGTCACGTGCATGGCGGAACCGTTAAAACAAAGCGGGACTTAAGCGTTCACCGGAGCCCAGGTCGCGAAGCCCGGTATCGCGGCGGTCTCGAAAACCGCTTCCTGAAAGGGAGCGCAGGTTCAAATCCTGCCCTGGGCGTTCTCCCCATGAGACCAGTGCAGATTTCCGCCTCGGGCGTCCCAAGGTCCCCCGAGCGTCGTTCCCTGGAGCCCGCCCCGGAGGGCGGGCACCCTTCCGGATGAAAGCGCGCGCAATCGAGACTGTGGATGCGGGCGCCTTATGAATCAACGCAGGAGTCCGGCGGCCTTCAGCTCGGCCGTGATCTTCTCCACAGCTTCTTCGACGTCGGAGGGTTTGCGGGCGCCCGTGCAGACGAGCTTCCCGCTCCCGAACAGGAGGACGACGACCTTCGGCACGTCGATCCGGTACACGAGTCCCGGGAACTGCTCCGGCTCGTACTCGACCTTCTCCAGGCCGAGGGAGATCGCGATCGCGTTCAGGTTGATCTCCGTGCCCAGGTCGGACGAGGCGACGATGTTCTGGACCTCGATCTCCGGGTTCTTCTTGATCGGGATGCCCGCCGCCTCGATCTGCTTCGCGACGAGGTCGATCGCGGTCTTGACGTGCTCGAGGCTCTTCGCGCCCGTGCACACGACCTTCCCGCTGCGGAACAGGAGGGTCGCCGTCTTGGGCTCCTTCAGGCGGTAGATGAGGCCGGGGAACTGCTCGGGCTCGTACTCCGCCCCGCCGAGGGCGAGGGCGATCGCCTGCAGGTCCAGCTCGCCGCCGAGGGAGGTCGATGCGACGACGTTCTCGATCTTGATTTTGGCCATTAGGAACTACCCCACCGTCCTCGCGGCGCGGCTCGCCTCCGCCCCCCGAGGGCCCCTACCCATTTAAAAATGGGTTCAAATAGGTATCGTTACCTTTTCGGTCAGAACAGGCCCGCCCCCGCTGTTCCCGATGCACATTATTCGACTTTGTAGGACCGTTCCAGTCCCCGGACGAGGCCGTAGACAAAGGCGTTGAGAGGGGCCTGCAGCCGGTGGCGCTCCGCTGCCCGAAGAATCCCCCCCGTGATCGCCTCGATCTCCGTCTCCCGCCCCCGCTCGACGTCTTGGAGCATGCTCGCCCGGTTCTCGCGCGTGCGGCGGGCGACCTTCAGGGCCGTCTCCGCCGCCTCCCGGTCCGACACGTCGTGGCCCTCCGCGCGGGCGACCGCGGCGGCCTCCGACACGATCGCGGTCATTGCGGCGGCCAGCATCGGCATGCTCGCGAGGTACCCGTTGCGGAGCCGGGTGAGGGCGGCGAGGGGATTGATACCCGCGTTGACGACGGCCTTGAGCCAGAGGTCCCGCCGGATGTCCGCCGAGATTTGCGTCCGGATCCCCGCCTCCTCAAACATGTCCCGGATCCGCACGACGTCGCTTCGACCGACGCCGGCATACGGCCCGATCGCGGTCTCGCCGATCCCCGCGTGCCGGACCTCGCCCGGGCGGAGGAACGTGACGCCGTGGCTCGTGACGCCCGCGACGACGCGCTTCGCGGTCCGCGCGAGCACCTCGGCGTTGTCCAGCCCGTTCTGCACCGTGAGCCACGTCGACTTCGTCGCGAACCGGCGGAGCGATCGCGCGGCGGATTCCGTGTCGTACGCCTTCGTCGCGACGATGACGAGGTCCGCGCGCTTCACGCCGGCGGTCGACGTCGCGACCTGCGGGCGGGCGACGAACGATGTCTTGCCCGTGATCCTCAGCCCCGCGCGCCGGATCGCGTCCACGTGGTCGCGCCGTCCGATCAACGTGACGCGGTTTCTCCGGGAGAGGAGGCCGCCGAAGAAGCTCCCCATCGCCCCCGCTCCGAAGACGAGCACGTCCACGTTCAGGGTCATGGAACGGCGCACTTTGAGTTTTGCGACGCGCGATTTCGTTGCGTGGCATCCTCGAATTTTTATAATTTCACGAATATGGCCCCGCTCGATAATTTTAAGACGCCACTCGCCATATCGGGAATTCCGGAGGAGAACCTTCGGTATGGCGAAAAAGAAGAAGGGCAAGAAGAAGAAGCGCTAGGGCCCTGGGTGCCGCCTAAGCTTTTGCGCGAACGCGCGCTCAGAACTCTATCGCTTTTTCTTCCATTTCCTTTTCTCTTCTCCCGCCAAGATGTCCGCCCGCCGTAGCGGTTCCGGAATTCTCGTCCTGCACAGGCGTTTCGTGATCCGCACCGCCGTCTCCAGGGAGATTCCGCTCCCCACGGACACGTAGATCATGCGGCGGGACTTGCCGCTCCGGAGCGCGGCCCCGAAGACCTCGCCGTCGACGCGGACCTCCGTCGATCCGCCCGGGACGCGTGGGAGAGGCCCCGGCTCGCCGACGAGCAGGCTCTTCGCAACTCCGATCGTCGGTCGACCGAGCTTGAGGCCCGCGAAGCTCGCGATCCCGCAGCGCGCGGGGTGGAGGACCCCGTGTCCGTCGATCATCAGGAGGTCCGGCGGCGGGTCGAGGAGCCGGAAGCACGACTCGATCGCGGGAAACTCGCGGTAGGCGAGGTATCCGGGGATGTACGGGAACCGGACCGGCTCGCGGCGGGCGACCTCCTGGAGGACCTCGGTCCCGCCCGCGTCCGTCACCACCGCCGCGGCGAACGCCGTGTCGCCATCGTACGCCACGTCGAAGCCCGCGATCCTCCGCGGTCTCCGGACTCGGTCGTGTGCATCCACGAGCCGCGCGAGCTCCCGTTGCTCCCGTCGAAGACGTGCGAGCGTCCGCGGTCCTCGGAACTCCCGCCACCCGAACCGCGACAGGTCCTCGACCCGACCGCCCCGCACCGTGACGCCTTCCTGGCGGAGCAGGGCAGCCCCGCCGGGGAACGGGACCTCGCCGGAGGCCCGGACCAGGCGATGCGAGCCCGCCGTCCGAGATTCCCGGAGGAGCCGGAACACCGCCATCGCCGCCCGCACGTCCCCGAGGGCGTCCGCAAGATCCGCGAACGTGGACACCCGGCCGGCGGGGATCTGGGCGACGAGGTCCTCGATCTCCCGCGAAAGGTCCATCCGCGGTCGCGATGGCGCGGGTCCGCGTAAAGCTCGCCCGCAACCTTTTTCCCCGGCCCCCGGTTGCGCCGCGCCCGATGTCCCTCCTATTGCGCGGCGGGTACGTCGTCACGCAGAACGCCCGCCGCGAGGTCCTCCGGGGGGACGTGCTCGTCGAGGACGGGCGGGTCGCCGCGGTGGGGCAGGTCCGGGACTCTGCGGAGCGGGTGATCGACTGCACGAACATGGCGGTCCTCCCCGGGCTGATCAACACGCACCACCACGTCGCGAACACGCTCCTCCGCGGGGCGGCGGACGACGTCCCGCTCGAGGCGATGCTCGAGACCGCGTTCGCGATCGACGCGCGGCTCACGCGGCGGGACGTGCAGATGGGCGCGCTCCTCGGGTGCATCGAGATGCTGAAATCCGGCACGACGTCGTTCCACGACCTGTTCTACTGGGAGGACGAGGTCGCGCGGGGCGTGCGCGAGGCCGGGATCCGCGGCTTCCTGTCGTGGGTCGTCCTCGACGAGGCGTTCACGACCCAGCGGGGGAGCCCGCTGAAGAACGCGGAGCAGTTCGCCCGGAAGATGAAGGGCGACGAGCTCGTGACGCCGTCCGTCGGAGTCCAGGGCGTGTACGTGGCCTCCGAGGAGACGTGGGCGGGCGCCCGGGCCCTCGCGGACGCCCTGGACGCGGGGCTCCACGCCCACCTCGCCGAGACCCGCTCCGAGGTGTACAACCACCGGAAGAAGACGTCCCTGCGCCCCGTGGAGTGGCTCGAGAAGATTGGGTTCCTCTGTGACCGCCTCGTCGCCGCCCACTGCGTCTGGGTCACGCTGAACGAGGTGCGGGCCCTCGGCCGGCACGGCGTCAAGGTCGCCCACTGCCCCACGTCGAACATGAAGCTCGCGTCCGGCGGTGTCGCGCCCCTCCCGGAGATGTTCGAGGCGGGCGTCACGGTCTCGCTGGGCACGGACAGCCCGATCAGCAACAACGGGATGGATCTGTTCCAGGAGATGAAGGCGGCGGCGCTCCTCCACAAGTCCACACGCTGGGACGCGTCCGTGCTCCCGGCGCAGCGGGCGCTCGACCTCGCGACGATCGACGGGGCCCGCGCCCTCCGCGCGGGGGACCGGCTGGGCTCGATCGAGCCCGGGAAGCTCGCGGACCTCGCGGTCCTCGACCTCCACCGGGCGCATGCGACGCCTTTTAATCGGAACAACCTCATCCGCCACCTCGTCTACACATGCCGGGGGAGCGACGTACGGTACGCGCTCGTGGGCGGTCGGGTCGTCGTGGACGACGGGTCCGTGACGACCGTGGATGAGTCCTCCGTCGTCGACCGGGTCCAGGAGATCGCGTCCGAGCTGTATGGAGTGAACGGATGATCTGCGGGGTGGACGAGGCGGGCCGCGGGCCCGTGGTCGGTCCGATGGTCGTGGCCGCGGTGTGCGTCGAGTCCGACGCCCCGCTGCGGCAGCTGAACGTGCGGGACTCGAAGAAGCTCTCGCCGGAGCGGCGGGAGGCCCTCGCGCCGGAGATCCGGAAGCTGTGCCGGCACGAGGTCCTGATCGTGGAGGCGGAGGACATCGACGCGAAGCGGTCGGAGATGAGCCTGAACGACTTCGAGGCCCTCCTGTTCGCGGACGTGATCGGGAAGCTGAAGCCGGAGGTCGCGTACGTGGACTCCGCGGACGTGAACGAGTACGATTTCCGGCGAGCGATCGCCCACCACCTGAAGTTCGACCTCGAGATCGTCTCGAAGCACGAGGCGGACGACCTGTTCCCCGTCGTGTCCGCGGCGTCGATCCTCGCGAAGGTCACGCGGGACG
>VBMI01000125.1 GCA_005878955.1 Methanobacteriota archaeon | reverse complement strand
CCGCGACCTTCTGGCCGGAGTAGATCGCGACGAGCACGGGGGAGAGCCCGCGCTTCGTCCGGGAGTTGAGCAGGGCCGGGTCCGATTTCACGAGCTCCCGCACGCGTGCGAGGTCGCCGCGCTTGACCGCATCGATGAATTCAGGAGAGGCTTCGGGGCGGTTCTCGCCCACGGTCTCCCCCATGGGCGTGGGCGGCTTTGAGGCTTGCTACGAAGGCGCACGGTGGGCCGCCGCGGCGGCCCTCAGGCCGCCGCCCCGCGCTCGCGCAGGAGCAGGGCGACGGCCTCGTGCTTCCCCTCGATCGCGTACGCGAGCGGGGTCTTCCCGGCGTCGTCCCGCGCGGCGAGGTCCGCGCCCTTCTCGAGGAGGAGCTTGCAGACCTCCAGGTTCCCGTTCTGCGCCGCTTTCTGGAGGGGCGTCGTGCCGCCCGCGGACCGCACGTTCACGGACGCGTGGTGGTCCAGGAGGACCTTCACGACCTCGGTGTGGCCCCCGGCGACCGCCGCGTCGAGGGCGGTGTTCGCGAACCGGCTCTTGTCCGTCTGGTCCACCTCCGCACCTCGCGAGAGGAGGACCTGGACGGCGGCCTTGTGACCGAAAAACGCGGCGAGGCCGAGGGGCGTGAACCCGTCGTGGTTCGGCGTGTTCACGAGATCGGGCTCCTCGTCGAGCACGTGGCGGAGCCGCGTCGCGTCCCCGACGGCGCACGCCTCGTAGAGGGTCATCTGCGGGAACCGCGGGATGAGGGTCTTCACGACGTCCTTCGACCCGTAGTACACGGCGGTCTGGAGGAGCGACCCGTCCTTCGTCTTCGTGAGGATCAGGTTCGCGTCCTTCGCGAGGAACTCCCTCACCTTGATCGCGTCGTTCTTCTGCACCGCCTTGATCAGGTCGTCCGCGTCGGCCATGGCCGTGCCTCGGGGCGGGGCAACGCGGAGGGGGGCATCAGGTTTCTGGGGCCCCATCGCCTACGGACGCTGGGTCTCGACGAGGTCGGAGTACGAGGAGGCCATGAGGTCCTCCGGAGGGATCTGAAGGTACGCCCGCAGGGCCTCGAGGTCCCGCCCCCCCTCCTCCCGCTCGGACTCGTCCTTCAGGACCTTCTCGAACTCGACGAACCTCCCCAGGCCCCGGACGGTGTCGAGGTGGACCTGGACCCCCCGATACCGCCACACCTCCCGCGTCTTGCGGACCTCCGTCAGCACGGGCAGCACCCGCCGCAGGATCTCCAGGACCGCCCCCGCGTCCGGGAGGAGCGCGAGGAGGACGCGGCTCTCCTTCACCCCGCCCGTGTCGGGCCTCTCGTAGTAGACGAGCTGCCCTTCCTTCTGCCCGTCGATCGTGCGGACCTTGAGCCGCCGCTCGCCCGTCGAGAAGTATGTGTCGACCTGCTTGTACGTGCCGACGTGGTCGCCGCCTGCCATGAGGGCGCGGGCCTTCCCGAGGTCCTCGTACCGGGCCTTCAGCTCGACGAGCGTCTTCGGTCCGGCGTCCACGATTCCGGGGAGGCGTCCGCGGACGATAAGGTTCGCCTCCTCGAGGACCGACCGTCGCCACCTATCCCCCGGGACTATTTATCCGCGGCGGGCAGTTCGGCGGGTCCATGACGACCGCGAGCGATTTCCGCGAGATCTACCGGTACAACTGGCGGGTCCTCCGCGACTTCTGCGACGCCCTCTCGAAGCTGCCTCCGGAGGCGCTCGTGGCGTCCGCAGACTCAGCCATCCGCGAGAAGGACTTCGACGAGGTCCAGTCGATGGACGAGTTGCGGGGCTACATGGAGAAGATCATCGCGAAGGAGGAGCGGTTCCTCACGAAGCTCAAGGACAAGGACCTCGACCGCGGGGTGCAACCGGAGTGGAAGACCCGTCCCCATCCCCTCCGGGACGCGCTCCTCCAGGTGACGTTCGAGCAGGCCCACCACCTCGGCGAGCTGATCGCACTCTTCTGGCAGCAGGACGTCGAGCCGCCGGAGATGACGTGGATCGACGTCCGCCTCGCCATCGCGGGCGACCCGGGGCCTTCTTGAGATCGACGTTCGAAACCAGCTCACGGAAAGGGGCTCTTCGCGGGCCCGCCCTCGCGGTCCGGTTTCCTTCCCTCGAGGCCGTACAGCCGGTCGCGGTTCGCCTCGAGCTGGTCCACCGCCTTTCCGATGAATTCGGCGGCGGTCATGACACGCACGTCGTGGGCCTCGCCCGCCGCGAGGACCGGCGCCATCCGCGTCCGCCACTCCCGGTCGCGGAGGGCGTGGTGGTCGATGATCAAGGTGCGGATGCCCGTGGAGCGCAGGATCCGCGTGAGGTTCGCGATCGACCGCTTCGTCATCTCCTCCGGGTAGTGCTCCGGCATGTGGGTCATCGGTCCATCCGCGTACAGGACCGTCGGGTCCGAGTCCAGGATGAAGGAGAGCTGCTCCTTCAAGGGCGGGCCCTGGACGTCCGATGTGTGGACGAACGTCTCGTCGCCCTGGGAGACCCGCACCATCACGACGTACCCGAGCTCATCGCTGTATCCGTGGGGGACGGCGGGGCTGAACACGATCTCCGTGCCGCCAATGTCGAGCGCGTTCCCGTCGGAGACCTGGACCTCCTTCGGGTACTTCTTCAGGGCCCGCACGAACGCGCTCGCGCGCTCCCGCTGGCTCCGGTTGATGTGGAACTTCCCGTCCTTGAGGAACGCCCGCTTCCCCTTGTAAAGTGAAGGCGCGTCTGGGTTGTGATGGTCGAAGTGATAATGGGAGACGCTGAGGATGTCCGCCTTCTTTGCGGCGTCGCGGATCCCCCGCCACAGGGATCGCATCCGGTCCTCCTCGATCTCGTGCGGCGGGAGGTCGTAGCGGTACGGCGCGAGGCGGACGCTCGGGTCGATCAGCACGGTCACGTCCGGGGTCTCCACCAGCGTCGCCATGGAGCGGGCGCCGAGCGAGTCTGCGGCGAGCGGCGTGATCTTCATCGGATGTCCGCGCCCGTGAACACCTGTTGCTTCATCTTCCGCAGCCCGAGGGACTCCATCAGGCGGATTGACGGCCCATTGTCGAGGTACACGTGGCAGGCGGGGATCTTGCCGCGCCGGAAGATCTCCTTCGCGAGCGCGCACGACAGGGACCTCGCGTACCCCTTCCGGCGGTACGCGTCGAGGACGTGGAGGAAACCCATGATCACGACCTCGTCCGTCTCCACGTGGGTCGCGTACCACGCGACAAGCCGGTCTCCGTCATAGATCCCGCGGCTGAGTCCCTGCTCGAGGCGGCTCCGGACATACGGCTCGACGGGGTTTTCCGGGTCCCACCACTTCGCGATCTGTCCGGCCCACTCGGGGCCGACCGGCCGCGCGTCGTGCTCCTCTGCGTCGACGAAGTCGTCCGCGTCCCAGCGGAAGAGCCACGAGGGGCGGGTGTCGTTCACGGCCGCGCGGGCCTGCACGAGGTCGAGATGCCACGTTTCCGTGAGGAAGAGGAAGGCGGGCCCCGGAGGCAGCGCTTCGAGCACGGACTCCGCGGCGGACCGGTCGGTGGCGTGGAGGGTGCAGAACCGGAAAGGGGCGCCGCCGGGCAGCCGGCCGACCGAGAGGACAGCCTCCGGCGGAAACCCGTCGACGTGGGCCTCGTCCCGAACGGTGAAGATCCGGAAGGAGGGGAATGCGTTCGCGACGGGATCCTCGTCGAGGAAGGGACGGACGTCCTCCGGGTTCGTGACACGGGCGGCGCGAATGCGGACGCGAACGCACCCTCCGCCAAAAGGCTTGCCTGCGGGGTCGAATCCTCAGGAGACCTGCTTCCCGCACGATGGGCAGGAGACCGCATTCGCGTCCAAGGGCGAGCCGCAGTTCCGGCAGAACTTCGAGCGCGGGGCGACCGGGGCCGTCTCGGGCACGGCCGGCGGGGCGATGGGCGGCGGATACGTCGGCGGGTACGCTGGCGGGTACGGTAGCGGGTAGGCGCCCTGACCCGGTCCGTATGGAGGCGCGTATCCCCACATCGGCGGGGCCACCGGCGGGCCCTGCCCGAACGCGTACTTCACCTCGGGCTTGTAGATGTACACCAGGAGGATCACGGCGGGGACGGTGCCGAGCGGGAAGTTCAGGATCGCGGCGATGATCCCGAGGACGATCGCGGACGCGCGGGCCCATCCCGCCATCTGCCAGAGCCCGGCGGAGACGACGAACGCGAGGACCGCGAGGACGAGGTAGAACCCGTCGCACACGACGAAAGGGAAGGCCAACGCATAGAGGACGACGCCGACGAACACCTGCAAGAGTCCGATGATCACGAGGCACACGACCATGGCCGTGAGGGCTGCGGGCCGTTGCGGCGCGTATGCCTCTGGCGGGTACGCCATGGGCCCACCGCGAACCGCGGCGGACTCCTTAATCCTATCCTGAGGATGTGGCGCGGACGCCCGCCGCGCGCGAGAACGAAGCCGCAATCCTCTTATCGCGGGTGCGGGGATTAGCTCGGCCGTGCTCCCCTCGAAATGCCCGAGGTGCGGAGCCTCGACCCGGGATGCGCTCTGCGCGCGGTGCGTCGAGTACCTCACCCAGCACCACCCGCTGTGGCTCGACCCCGACCTCCTCCCGGGGCCCTCCGTCCTCGACCAGCTCGATCCGCGGGACGAGGCGTGGCTGTCGATGGACCCCGGCGCGGATCTCGAGTGGCATCCACCCGCCGCGCGGTCCCCCGCGACCGCGGCGATCGCGATCGTGGACGGGCTCCGGCTGGGGGAGGGGCAGGCCCTCCTCAGCGAGGGGGACGCGGAGGTGCTCCACCGGTTCCTGTTCGACCGTCGGTTGGGCCCGCCGAAGGACCCGCGAGAGCGCGACGCCCTCTCTGCCCTCTGCCGCCACATCGCGAGCATCCCGTCGATGCCTCCCCACCTCGCGGACGAGTACGCGACCCGGGCCCGCATCCTGAGCCGGCCCGCGGAGCCGGCGAGAGTGGCTCCCGGCCCGCCGCGGGTCGAGTCCCCCGCCGCGCCCCCCGAGGCGCCGCCCGAGCCCGCTCCCATGGAAGAGATGCAGGAGCTCGAGCCGCTACCCGAGGAGTCCACGCCCGAGACCCCGAGTCCCGAGCCGTCCGAGATCCCGGCGCCGGAGATCGCTCCGGAGGAGACCGAGGAAGTACCCGAAGAGAGCGACCTCCCGGTTCCGCGAGAGGAGGAGATCCCGCCCCCGCTGCCGGGCCCGCATCCGGAGCCCGAGCCCGCCCCGGAGCCCGAACCTGAACCCGAACCGGAGCCGATGCCCGAGCCCGAGCCGGAGGAGATGCCGCTTGCGGCCGAGGAGCGGCGGGCGGCGGAGGAGGTGATCCGCGTCGCGCGGGAGGCCGCCGCGAAGACCGCGGAGGACGCCGCCCGCCTCGAGGCGATGCGGACGGACCTCACCCGGGAGCGGGACGAGATCCAGTCGTGGGTCGAGGGACGGAGTCAGGCGCTCGAGGCGCGGGAGGTCGAGATCCTGGACCGGGTGCGGTCCATCGAGGAGAAGGAGGCCCAGGTCCGCGCGAAGGAGGCGCAGGCGGTCGCGAAGGTCTCCGACCTCGAGGCGAAGGAGCGGGAGGTCCGCGAGAAGATCGAGTGGGTGGAGAAGGACGACCGGCGGCGGGCCGTGATGGAGTTCCTCGACTCTGTGCCCGGGATGACGATCCAGACGGCGAAGGCGATCACGAACGCGTTCCCGGAGATGGAGGCGCTGCGGGAGGCGGAGGTGCGGGCCCTCACCCAGTGCGAGGGCGTCACGGAGGCGCTCGCGAAGGAGATCCGCGTCCTCCTCGCCCCGGAGGCCCTGGAGTCCCCTGCGGATTTGCGGGAGCAGGCCCACCTCCTCCTCGAGGACGGCGACACGGAGGGCGCGCTGCGGGTGATCGAGGAGCACCTCCGCACGCACCCGGAGGACGAGACCGCGTGGTTCGACAAGGCCGAGCTCCTCGTCATGCTCGAGCGCCCCTCGGAGGCCCTCCACTGCTACAGCCGCGTGATCGACCTGAACCGCGCGAACCGCCAGGCGTGGTACGAGAAGGCGAACCTCCTGTTCGGCGCGGGCCGCCTCGTCGATGCGATCGACTCCCTGCGGGAGGCCCTCCGTCTCGACCTCTCGAAATCCCCGGAGATCCTGCTGAAGGCGGACCAGCTCCGGATGGACGGGAAGCTGAGCGACGCGACCCTGCTGTTCCAGACCGTGCTCGAGGTGGACCCGGAGAACCAGCGGGCGGTCCTCGGCCTCGGGGACACGCTGATGGTCCTCGGCGACGTGGCCGCGGCGGAGGCCCTCGTCACCCGCGCGCTCGGGCGGGACCCCGCGAACCCCGGGGCCCTGTACCGCAAGGGCGCGCTCCTGAACCGGAAGGGCCGGTGGGGCGCCGCCCTCCAGCTCTACAACCGCGCGATCGCGCTGAGGTGGGACTACGCGGACCCGTGGGCCGGGAAGGGCGAGATCTACCTGCGGCAGGAGAAGCCGCGGGAGGCCCTGGAGTGCTTCGACAAGGCCCTCGAGTTCGACAAGGTCGCCGTCGGGGCGTGGCTCGGGAAGGCGCAGGCCCACTGGGCCCTCGGGGAGAAGGAGACCGCGCAGGCGTGCCTGAACCACGCCGTCAAGCTCTCCCCCCACGCCCCCGGCGTGCGGGAGGTCGCGGAGCTGTTCGAGCGGGTCGAGGAGGCGGTCCACGAGGAGCCCGCCGAGCTCCCCGCGGACTTCAAGGCGTTCATCGACGCCGTGGAGCCGGAGAAGGAGGAGACGGAGACCCTCCTCCAGCTCGCGGAGATGGCCCTCGAGGGCGGGGACCCGGAGATGGCGATCGTCCGGTACGACCAAGCGATCCAGAAGGACCCGCGGTCCGCGGACGCGTGGACGGGGAAGGGGATCGCCCTCCAGTACCAGGAGAAGTACGACGAGGCCCTCGCGTGCTACGACCGCGCCCTTGCGATCCACCCGGGCCACGACCTCGCGACGAAGTGGCGGGAGACGTGCACGAAGCGACTGGAGGGCGGCGGGTGAGCGCGCCCGGGCCCGCCCCGGAGGGGGACCGGTTCCTCCCGAGCGTGAGCACGCTCGAGGAGACGATGCGGGCGGGGAAGACGAGCCTCGCGGCGGGCCGCCTCGGGGACGCCCTCGGCCACTTCAACGCCGCGCTGAAGCTGAAGCCGCGGTACGACCTCGCGTGGATCGCCCGCGGGCAGGTGCTCAAGCTGCAGGGGGACCTCGAGGAGTCCCTGCGGTCCTTCGCCGAGGCCCTCGTGCTGAAGCCGGAGAACGAGGAGGCGTGGATCGCCCTCGCCGCGGTCCTCCACCGGATGCACCGCGTCAAGGAGGAGGTGGAGGCGTACGACGAGGTCCTGTCGCGGAACCCGAGGAACGTCGAGGCGCTGATCAACAAGGGCGCGGCGCTCCACGTGCTCCGGAGGTTCGAGGAGGCGGAGGTATGTTATGCGGCCGTCCTCGAGGCCCGCCCGGAGTATGCGCCTGCCTGGAACAACCGCGGCGCCGCCCTGCTGCGCCGGGGGCGGGTGGACGAGGCGCTCGACGCGTTCGCGCGGGCCGCCCGCCTGGACCCCGGGTTCTTCGACGCGTATGTGAACGAGGCGTTTGCGTGGCAGCGGAAGGGGAAGCACGGCCGCGCGGTGATTGCCGCGGACCGCGCCCTCCGAGTGCGGGAGGCCCCGTGGCTGTGGACCCTGAAGGGGCTCAGCCACCTCGCGCTCCTCGAGGCCTCCCTCGCCGCGCGGTGCTTCGAGCGGGCCCTCTCCCTCGACCCGAAGGCGAAGGAGGCCCGCGCGGGGCTGTCGAAGGCGAAGGAGCTGCGGCGGCGCGTCGACCTGTACCGCGGGGCGTACGAGTGCTTCGGGACGTTCGAGGCGGGGGACCCGGGCTGCGCGGAGTGCGAGATCCAGGCCCGGTGCATCGAGGTGACGCGGTGACCCTGCCCAGCGCCGCGGAGGTGGAGCACGCGGAATGGCCCGCCCTCAAGGCCTTCGCCGCGGACCTCGGGCTGAACCCGAAGGGCCGGAGCGGGCTCGTGCGGCAGCGGGTCCTCGACCACCTGCGGGAGCACGCCGCGCCCTCCGAGTGGCGGGCGGGGAAGGCGGAGCAGGCCGCCCTGCTCACGCGGATCGGCCCCGCGGACCTCGCGGCGACCCTGTGGGAGTCCACGATCACCCTCGACGCACCCGCCCCGTGGGTCGGGCTCGGGACCGCGTACCTGAAGGCGGACCGCTTCGAGGAGGCCCTCAAGTGCTACGACCGCGCGATCTCGATGGGCGATTCCGGCGCGCGCCTCCACAAGGCCCAGGCGTTGATGCGGTCGGGCCGGAGCGATGCCGCGTTCGCGGAGATCGAGGACGCGCTCGGCGAGAGCCCGGGGAACGTTCGGGGGTGGGCGATGCGGGCGGCCCTCGCGGAGGCGGGCGGGGACGCCCAGGAGACGATCGCGTCCCACCGGAGGATTGCGGACCTCGGCCACGGACGCCTCGGGCTCGCGAAGATCCTGATGCGGGCGGGCGAGTTCATGGAAGCGGAGAGGGCCCTCTCCGCGCACCTGACGTCGCACCCCGACGACGCCGTCGCGTGGAACAACCGCGGGGTGTGCCTCGCGAAGAGGGGCATCTGGAAGGACGCGGTCGAGGCGTTCCGCAGGGCCGTGGCGGTCGACCCGCGGGACGCGGGGGCCCAGAACAACCTCGCCGTCGCCCTCGACGCGACGGGCCGCGGGGAGGAGGCACTCAGGCGGATCGCGGCGGCCCGCCGGATCGCGGAGGACCCGCGGATCCTGTTGAACGAGGCCGCCTTGCGGGAGCGGAAGGGAGCCCCCGCGGCGGCACGCGAGGTGTACGCGCGGGTCCTCGAGGTCGCTCCCGAGCACCCGGAGGCCGTGGCGGGGAAGCGCCGCGTCGCACCGAGGGCGAGGTCCGCGACGGGGCGGAAGGGCCCCGCCCGAAAGCGCGCGAAGAGGAAGGCGCCCGCCGCACGGACCTCGAAACCCCGTCCCAAGGCCGCCTCGCGGCGGACCCGTCGCCCGCACCGCTAGGGCCGCGCCTCCACCTTTCTGTCCGCGAGTCGGACCACGGTCGTGCGGGCGAACAGTCCGGCGACCGCGCGGTAGACGCGGTCGAGCCCCGCCCTCAGCGGGACCCGAGCCCCGCGCCTCACAGCGGACCTCTCCCGGGCCGCGCGGGCGATCTGGAACAGGGCGTAGTCCCCCCGTCCGCCGTACTCCGTCCGGACATAGGCCCGGAGCTCTCGAGACATCCAACCGAGGGGTTCGCGCCCCGTTCGCGCCGTTTCCATCAATGCCGCAGGGATCATTTCCTTACCTCTGGAGACGGCCCACGACCTGGAGGGTCAAGAGCCGGTCGAAGGAACTCCTAAGGGGCTCCAGTCCAGATCCCCGCAACGTTCTTACACCCGCACCCCGCTCGTGCGCGCGCCGGAGGGGAGTACGTGCGCCTCACCGCGAAGGAACGGGTGCTTCTCCATCTCCTCGACTTCGCGCGGCACGCGGAATCCGTCGAAGTGCCTCCGGAGATGGCGCAGGAGGGCGTCGCGGGGGCCGTCGGGATCGAGCTCCGCCACCTCACCCAGTACATACGCCCGCTGGAGGCCGAGGGGCTCGTGCGGGAGCGGCGGGCCCACATTTCGGGGGCGCGCCAGCGGCGGATCGTCTATGACCTCACGGACACCGGGCGGCGCGCGGCGATGCGGCTGCGGGACGCCGTGAAGTCCGAGGTGGTCCGTGTCCGGGATGCGGGCGGCGTCCGCGAGGTGACCGTGGCCCGGCTGCTCGAGGAATCGAAGGGGTCCGCATCCGTCGTCTTCATTTCCCGCCAGGTCGCGGAGGCGGGGATTGTGGAACTCGGCGCCCTCTCGAGGCCGGGAGCCCCCGGGCTCGTGGAGATGCTGTCGGACGCGCCACGCATCGCGAAGTTCGTGGGTCGCGAGGTCGAGCTCGCGGCGGTCACCGGGACCGCCGACGGGCCGAGGGTCTTCGTCGTCCGCGGCGTGGCGGGGATCGGGAAGTCCAGCTTCGCGGCAAGGGCATGCGACCTCCTCCGGGGCCGCTGTAACCTGTTCTGGCACCGCCTCCGCCCCTGGGACAGCCGGCCCTCGATCCTCGCCCGCCTGGGGGAGTTCCTCTCCGCGCTCGGCAAGCCCGGGCTCCGTTCCGTCCTCGCGAGGGGGGAGACCGCGCGCGCGGACCCCGTCCTCCGGGAGGACCTGCCGGGGACGAAGTCCCTCCTCGTGTTCGACGACGCCCACGAGTCCGCCCCGGAGGTGCTGTCCTTCTTCCGCTTCCTCAAGGATGTCGTGGCGGGGGCCTCGGACGTGAGGGTCCTGGTCCTGACCCGCCGGGCCGTCCCGTTCTACGACCGGCGGGACACCTCGATCTCCGGGCTCGTGCGGGAGATCGACCTCGCGGGATTCCGCTCGGAGGAGATCGCGGCCTTCTTGTCGGCGGACCCCGCGTCCCGATGGGTTGCCGATCTGGCGGGTCAGCTTGGCGGTCATCCCCTGTTCCTGGAGCTGTTGCGGTCCGGCCCGCCGCCCGCCGCGGGAGGGACAGCGCTGCGGGACGTCCGCCGGTTCATCGAGGAGGAAATCTACGGCGAGCTCTCCGAGGCAGAGCGGAGGGTGATGAAGACCGCCTCCCTGTATCGCGTCCCGGTTCCCCGCGAAGCGCTTCTCCCAGACGCGGCCCTCTCGCACGACGTCCTCCTCTCCCTCCGAGACCGGTCCCTGATCCGACCCGTGGGCGAGGACCGGTTCGGCCTGCACGACACGATCCGGGAGTTCTTCGGGGGCGTGCTCACACCGGGGGAGCGGAAGGAACTCGCCCCGTTCGCGGTCCATCAGTTGCGAGGCCTCGCCGAGGGAGCTCGGCGGGCGGGGGACTTCGTCGCGACGATCGACGATCTCACGAACGCCCTCCAGCTCGAGACGTCGCCCGATGAGCGGCGGTCCCTGTCGGAGGCGCTCGGGGACGCGCACGAGCGGATCGGCGACCTTCCGGGCACGCTCTCGGCGTACGGTGTGGCGCTCGCGATTGCGGAGGACCCGGAGGTCGTCGCCCGCTTACACCGCAAGACCGCCGCCGCCCTCCAGGTGCGGGGGGAGTTGGCGCCCGCGATCGCCGAACTCGAGGCGGGCTTCCACGAACTGGGAGCCCTCCCGAGCGAGGAACGGGGCTGGCTGGAACTCGTGCGGTGCCGCGTCGTCACGCGCCGGGAGGAGTGGAAGGAGGCGCGGGAGAGCGGCGACGCGGCCCTCCGCACGTTCACGTCCCTCGGTCACACGCCGGGCCAGGCACAGGCGCTCCTCGAGCTGGGGAACATCGAGGTGAACTCTCAGACGAGCGACCCGAAGGTCGCCGAGGGCTACCTCACCTCGGCGCTCGGGCTGTCGGAGGGGGTCGGGGATCCCGAGTTCACCGCGCGCGTCCACATCGCGCTTGCCCACCTCTTCGCGAACCGGTTCGGCGATGTGGAGCGTACGATGAAGAGCATCGCATCGATCGAGACGCTGCTGCCGTCCGTCGCGGACCCGCACATCCGGCGTTCGTTCCTCATGCTCCGGGGCTGGTTCAACCTCGAACTGCTCGCCGAGTATGCCGAGGCCGAGCGGTTCTTCACCGAGGCGATTGCCCTCGCGGAGCGCATCTACGACCCGCCGACGGCCGCGTTCGCGAGGTACGGCGTCGCGTCCGTGCGGTACTTTCAGGGGGCGGTCGACGAAGCCCGCCGGGAGTATGAGAGGTTCTCCGTGGACATCGACGCCCTGGGCTTCCCCGGGTACGGCGTGGAGGGGATGTGGATGGTGGCGGAGTGCTCCCTACGGCTCGGGGACCTGCCGCGGTTCCACGACGTCGCGTCCGCGCTCGAGGACCCGAAGTTCGCGCGGGGGGTCGAGGCGCGTCCGATCCACATCCGCGTGCTCCGGGGGATCGACCGCCTCGCGCGGGGGGACCTCGATGGGTCGCGAGCGGCGTTCGAGGAAGCCCTCCGGTTCGCGGGCCGAGGGGTCGCCGTGGAGGAGACCTCGCTTGAGCATTTCGCACACTCGTTCTACGGATTCGCGCTCATCGCGATGGGCCGCGAGCGCGAGGGCGATGCGCACATCCGCCTTTCCGTCGAGTTCCTCGAGCGGTACGGCCAGAAGGCGCGGCTCTCCGTGTTCTCGGAGATGCGGGAGCGGGTCGTCCCCGCCCTCCGGGCGGCGGCTAGCGCTGGCTAGCGGGCCTCCGGGCGACCTTCAGCCGTCCGTACTCGATTGACGACCGCGCGAGGAACATCTGGCCCACGACCCAATCGATGGCCGCGAGCTGGCGGCCCCGCGGCCGGCACTTCGCGATCTTCTCCAAGAGTTCCGTCACGCTCGTCTGGATGTTCGGCCACGGACCCGGGCCCGTTGGGACCACACCGTTCGTCACGACCTCCCCTCCTCGCCGGGGAAATCCCTGCCCCCGTATAGGGTTTCCTCTCGAACGTCCGCCGCCAACCTTCAAGCCCGACTCGCGGTTGCGAGGGCGTGGTCGAGCTCCGCCCCCTCGGCGTCTCCCGCGTGTTCACGGACGGACGGGACCTGTTCACGGAGAACCTCATGCCCGGCGTGTCGGTGTACGGCGAGCGGCTCGTGTCGTGGCGCGGGACGGAGTTCCGCCAGTGGGACCCCCGGAGGAGCAAGCTCGCGGCCCTCCTCCTGAAGGGCTGGAAGATCCTCCCCCTGGGGAAGGGCTCGCAGGTCCTGTACCTCGGCGCCGCGAGCGGGACGACCGTGAGCCACGTGTCCGACCTGTGCCCGGAGGGGACCGTGTACGCGGTGGAGATCGCCCGGCGGGCGTTCCAGAAGCTCCTCGACATCGCGGAGGCGCGGCACAACGTCCTGCCGATCCTGGCGGACGCGTCCGCGCCGGAGGCGTACGCGGGCGCCCTTTCGGGCGTCGACTTCGTGTACCAGGACGTCGCCCAGCGGGACCAGGTCGAGATCCTCCGGAAGAACCTGCGGTTCCTCGGGCCGGACGGGTCCGGGATCCTCATGGTGAAGGCCGCGAGCATCGACGTCGCGCAACCCCCGCAGAAGGTGTACGACGCCGTCCGGAGGGCGTTGCGTCGGGGCGGGCTCCACGCCCTCGGCACCGTGCCCCTCGAGCCTTACCAGAGGGCCCACGCGGCGATCGTCTTCGAGTTCGCCCACTGACCCTCGGAAAATGGAAAGGGGGCGCCCCCGAAGGAGCGCCTGGTCGGCCCTAGAAGTCCTGCACGCAGCGGCCCAGGAGGAACCTCTCCGAGACCGGGTTCCCCTGCGCGTCCGTGAACGCGAGGTAGATCCAGGGGTTCCCGCCCACGCCGCCCAGGGGCGGCTGCTTCGGGAACTCGATCGTCGTCCCCGCCGGGATCAGGACGATCGTCACGGTCGTGTCCTCGTTGTGCTGGTGCGGCCCGCCCACGGGGTTGTCGTTGTTCCGGAAGATCAGCCGCGCGTTGATCCCGGACAGGCTCAGCTCCCCGCTCAGGGAGATCGTCGAGCCGTGGTTCGAGCAGCTCCCGCCCTCCACGGTCGCGCTCGCGAGCGCGGAGATCACGAAACTGCCGTCCGCCGCCATCAGGCCCTGCACGCACCGGCCGAGGAAGATCTCGCCCGACAGCGCGTTCCCGTTCGCGTCCGTGAACTGGAGCCAGATGAACGGGTTCCCGCCGACGCCGCCGAGGACGGGCTGCTTCGGGATCGTGATGCTGTCCCCCGCGGGGATCACGATCACGGTCGCCGTCGTCTCCTCGACGTGCGTGTGGGTGCCCTTCACGTTGTTCTGGAAGATCAGCTCGATGCCGAGGCCGCCGAGGGCCAGCTCCCCGCTCAACGTGATGTAGGGCCCGGGGGAGTTGTCGCAGCCCGAGGTCGACACGTCCGTGTGGGCGGTGATCCCCTCCGGGACCCACGCGGACACGGTCGTCCCGGAGCTGATTCCGCCCGAGGTGTTGCTCTCGCCTCCGGCCACCGGCGGGAGGGCGCCGAGGGCCGCGATGGCGAGGCCGATCGCTAACAGGCTCACGATGCTTGTACTCAATCGATGCATTCCGCTATACCTCCGAGTTCGCGCGGCGATTGAGGGGCGCTTTGTAAGCGCGTTGGAGCACGTTTTGCGTTCCCATTCCGATGCGCGAGTTTTGTGCCCCGATTGGACTATGTCGCAGGTCGCGGAGTTTCATATACGACAGAGGCCTGGAGAGCGTCCGTGTCGAAGGACCCGACGCCCGAACTGCCGCCGGGCCTCCCGGTGCCGATCGACGACGGCGCTGCGGGCCATCTCCGCGGGATGCCGATGCCCTCCGTGCCCCTCCGATCGACCTCGGGCGGGACGGTGGACGTTTCCCGGCTACCGGGCAGGACCGTCGTGTACTGCTACCCGCATACGGGCCGACCGGGGGAGCCCTCGGTGGCGGAGTGGGACGCGATCCCGGGGGCGCGCGGGTGCACGCCGGAGTCCTGCTCGTTTCGAGACCACCACGCCGAGCTCGGAAGGCTCGGCCTCAGGGTGTTCGGGCTGAGCGCGGATGATCCGGGGTGGCAGCGGGAGGCCGCCACCCGGCTCCGCCTCCCCTTCGAGCTCCTGAGCGACTCGTCGTTCGCGTTCGCGCAGGCGCTCCGGCTCCCGACCTTCGAGTTCCAGGGCCGCCGGTACCTCAAGCGGCTGACCCTGGTGGCCCGGGACGGCCGCATCGAGAAGGTGTTCTACCCCGTCTTCCCGCCGGACCGGCACGTGCTCGAGGTGCTGGCCTGGCCCGGCGCCCGCCCGCGGGTGGAAAAAAATTGATATAGTCCATACACAGTGCATGTGTGCAGGAAACACATGGAAATCAAGACGATTGCGCTCGATCGGGACGCCTACGAATTGCTCAAGAGGCGGAAGCGGAAGGGGGAGAGCTTCAGCGATGTCGTGAAGAGGGTGGCCCGTGAGCCGAGGCCCCTCTCGGGGTTCGCGGGCGCTTGGAGGAAGCATCTCTCCGCGAAAGACATCCGCGAGATTGAAAGTGCTCTCGAGCATGCCCGCGAGAGGGACCGGGTTCGGATGGCCAAGCTGGTCCGGCAGCTGGGATGAACAGTGCACTGCCTCGATTCGAGCTTCCTCATCGACCTGCTCAAAGGCGACGACTCCGCCACCCGCAAGATGAAGGAAATCGAGGGTCTCGGGGAACACGTAAGCATCGCGGCCCCGTGCGTGGCCGAAATCCTGGTCGGAGCCCACTACAAGGGAGGCGCCATCGTGAAGGACACACTCGACCTTCTGTCGAGGATGGAGATCCTCGACATCGACGCTGAGGTCGCCATGGAAGCCGGCCGTTTGGGTGCAGAGTTGCTTCGGCGCGGCCATCCGCTACCCACCACGGACCTATTGATTGCCGCGACGGCCAAACGCCACGGCCATATTCTTATCACCCGGGACAACGACTTTCACGGGATTCCCGGCCTGGGGATCGAGGGATACTGAGCGGACCTGCGACCCGAGCAGTCCCGGGGGCGATTGCGGGCACGGTCGCGTCCGCCCATATCCCGGTCCGGCCGATGGCAAGTTCCGTGCTCACGCGTCGCGCCTGGACTCACTCCTGAGAACGAGCCGCGAACCATTAAGTACGCAGGAACGGGCATCGGAACTTCCCCCGCCGGGTGGGTCGCGATGACGAAGTCCGAGGTCCTCAAGTCGAAGGTGTGCCTCGTCGGCGAGGCCGGCGTCGGGAAGACCTCCCTGATCCGGCGGTTCGTCCTCGACGTGTTCTCGGACGAGTACATCCGGACCCTCGGCGCGAAGGTGACGAAGAAGTCGCTCCCGATTGCGGTCCCCGAGCGCAACCTCCGGTTCGAGGTGAGCATGGCGATCTGGGACGTCATCGGGCACGCGGGGTTCCGGGACCTCCTGAGCGACTCGTTCTTCCTCGGGGCCCAGGGGATCCTCGCCGTCGCGGACCTGACCCGGAAGGAGACCCTCCCGTCGGTCGCGGCGTGGGTATCCGCGGTGGAGAAGGTCGCGGGCCGGGTGCCCGTCGTCCTCGTGGGGAACAAGGCGGACCTCGAGCGGGAGGCCCAGTTCGGCGAGCGGGAGCTCGCGGCGATGGCCCGCTCGATCGAGGCGGCCCACGTGATTGCGTCCGCGAAGTCGGGCCAGAACGTCGAACAGGCGTTCCGTCTCCTCGCGACCGCGGTCGCGACGGCACCGCCGCGCCACGCATGATTTGAGGTGCCGGCAGCCGATGGGAACGGGTGCGGATCCCGGTGTTCACCGCGATAGGAATACGTCCTCCTCCGGCGGATTGCCGCCGGGGCTGGAATGGAGGGGATGCCCGCTCGCGGGGCATCGAAGGCATGGCTCCACCTCGGGGGCCGTCTCGGGCGCGTGGCGGGGGGCTGTCTCGTCGCCCAGAACTTCCTCTACATCTTCGCGCCGCTCTTCTTTCTCCTCGACCTCGGTCGGTTCGTGAACCCTCGGGACGCCGGCGGACAGTTCGTCGCCCAAGCCTCGGACGCGGGCCTGTTCCTCGCAGTGGGCGACATCGCGGGGATGCTGGGCTTCGCGCTCCTCGCCACCGCGCTCGCCGCGCTGATCGCGGGGGTCGAGGTCTCGCGTAGACCCCCTCCGCTCGCGGTGATGGCGATCGTGGCCGCCGGGTTCGCCTGCGTCGCGGTGATGCCGCTCGTGATGTCGTGGGCGGAGGGCAAGCCGCGGGAAGCGGGCGTCGGGACTCTGGACTCCGCGATCCTCGCGGGAGGTTGGGGGATCGGCGCCGCGGTCCTCCTCTGCGCGTCCCTCGCCTTCCTGGCCTTCGCGCTGATCCAGGGCGGGCCGCGCGACGGCAGGCTTGCGTGTCCCCTGTGGGCCGTCTTCGGGGCGGTGCAGTGCCTCGGGGTCGCACCGTTCGCGGCGGTGATCGAAGCGGCGGGCGAGGCGGACCGCAACCCGTACACGTTGACGATCGGTCTCGGAGTGAGAATCCTCCTCTTGCCGGTCCTCGCCGTCCTCGCGTATCGAGAGCTCCTCGAGCGGCTCCCCGGGTGGGAGCAGACTGGGACGGGAGCGTCGCCGCGAGGGCCGTCTCGGGCGCGCGCTCCCGCAGCCCTAGACCCGCCTCCCCCGCCCCCCGAGTTCGACCCCCTCGGTCTGCCCCCGCCGCCCGCCCGGGAGTGACGTTCCACAACGCTCAAGCCCCAGGGAGGGCTCTCGTCCTCCCGATGGGCTACTCGATCGCCCAGGCCGAGCGCGTCCGCGGGGCCGTCGGCGGACGGGCGGGCGTCACGGAGAAGGAGATGTTCGGTGGCATCGCCTTCCTCCTCGGCGGGCACATGTGCGTCGGCGTCCATGGGGAGGACCTCATCGTGCGCGTGGAGCCGCGGGAGACGGCCGCCCTCCTCCGCGAACCGGGCGCGAAGCCCTTCAACCTCAGCGGGAGCCGGACGCCGACGGGATGGCTCCTCGTCTCCCCCGAGGGCTACCACAGCGAGGCAGCGCTGCGGACCTGGGTGGGCCGCGGCGTCGCATACGCATCCTCCTTGCCGAAAAAGGCGGCCACGAAACCCAGCGCGAAGCGGTGACCGGGGGCCCGCGTTCGGCCTCCCCCACCCTCAAAATTGAAGAGGGGTGCCCCGATGGCCGCGCCCTTGAACGCGCAGAGCCCGCCGGCGCCCGTCGGTCGGGGCGCCCGCCGCGCCGCGATGGCGTTCATCTTCGTGACGATCATCCTCGACACCCTCGGGTTCGGCATCATCATCCCGGTGCTGGCCCCGCTCGTCGTCGAGTTCACGGGCAGCGAGACGCAAGGGGCGGTGATCTTCGGGATCCTCCTCACGGTCTGGAGCCTGATGCAGTTCCTCTTCTCGCCCCTCCTCGGGGCCCTCTCGGACCGCTTCGGGCGCCGACCCGTCCTGATCCTGTCCTCGATCGGGCTCGGGCTCGACTACATCGTCATGGCCCTCGCGCCGAGCCTCGCGTGGCTGTTCGTCGGCCGCGTCCTCTCCGGGATCACCGCCTCGAGCTACGCCACCGCCGCCGCGTACGTCGCGGATGTCACGCCGCCGGAGCGTCGCGCGGCGTCCTTCGGCATGATCGGTGCCGCGTGGGGGGTCGGGTTCATCGTCGGGCCCGCGCTCGGTGGCGTGCTGGGCGGGTTCGGCGTCCGTCTTCCGTTCTGGGCCGCCGCGATCATGTCGCTCGCGAGCGCGGGGTATGGCCTGGTCGTGCTCCCGGAGTCCCTCCCGGCGGGGACCCGGAAGCGGTTTTCCTGGCGGCGGGCGAACCCGGCGGGCTCGCTCACGCTCCTGCGTTCCCGCCGGGAGCTCATCGGTCTCGCCGGCGTCAACTTCCTCAGCTTCCTCGCCTTCCAGGTCCTGCCAAGCGTGTTCGTGATCTACGCGGGCTACCGCTACGGGTGGGGGGAGCTCCCCGTCGGGCTCACGCTGACCCTCGTCGGGGTCTGTAACATCGCCGTCCAGGGAGGCCTCGTGAAGCCGGTGATCAAGCGGCTCGGTGAGCGGCGGACGCTGTACATGGGCCTGCTCGCGGGGATGGCCGGGTTCGTGGTCTACGGCTCCGCCCCCACGGGTTGGACGTTCCTCCTCGGAGTCCCCGTGTTCGCGTTCATCGGACTGGGGCAGCCCTCGATCCAGAGCCTGATGAGCCGCCACGTGAGCCCCGCGGAGCAGGGCCAGCTCCAAGGGGCGAACGCGAGCATCCTCGGACTCACTGGGATCCTGGGACCGATCCTTTTCACCGCCGTGTTCTCCCGGTTCATCGGACCGACCAAAATCCTCGACCTCCCGGGCGTCGCGTTCTACCTCGCCGCGGTCCTCATGCTGACCGCCGCCCTACTCGCGGTCGGCGTCACCCGGGCCGTGCACGCTGCGGGCGTTCCGGGAGTGCCGGTCGCGGTGCCGGACGGCGATCCCCTGGGGGGATCGCGCCTCCAGCGCGGACCTCGATAGTCCAATCCGAAGTGTGCGCCGAGAAGTGTGCGACGAGACGTGAAACGTGATCGATTTCCTCGGCCTAGTCCCCGCCGCCCATCGGCGGTTCCGCTGCCCACTCGTCGAGCTGGCGGCGGAGGGCCTCGTCCCGTGTCTCCCCGCCGCGCCCCGCGGCGGGGACCGGAGGTTCCGTCGTGGCTTTCGCGGCACCGCGCGCTCCGTCCTCTTCGAGGGACATCTTGAGGTCCTCGAGCAACGCGGCGACGAGCCCCATCGGGTACTCCGACTTCCGGTTGAACGCGATGCCGTCCGCCATGAGCTTGAAGCCCACGCGCTCCAGATCCGCTTTTCGCTTGCGGAAGCCGTTGACGTCGATTGGGTTCCAGAGGTGCAGGATGGTCCCGAATTTCCGTTCCTCGAGGTAAATCTGGACCCAGTTCGGGTCGAGCGTGCCTACGACGGACGCGGGGTCCACCCGACGGCGCCGACGAACCCGCCACCCCGGCATCCGGAACTGGAAAGAGGCCTCCGCGTCGGGGAATCGCTCGCGCACGGCGCGTTCGAATGTCGCGTAGAGCTCGCGGAACCTAGGGGAGGCCTTCTTCAGGTACGCCTGGGCCTGGTCGGAAAGACTCGCCATGGACGCGCCCGGGCACCGCTCGCGAACGGCATCAAGTCTCCGGCGGGGAGCGTCCCCCGCTCCCGAAGCCGTTATTAATGACCCTCTCCTCCCGACCTCCGATGGCGCGGTTCCCGGAGGCCGAGAAGCGGCTCCTGATCAAGATGATCTGCATGAACTGCTACGCGCGGAACGCGATCCGCGCGACCCGCTGCCGGAAGTGCAGGAGCAAAGAGCTCCGGCCGAAGGCGAAGGAAGCGCGGAAAGAATAGCCCCTCCGGTGAGACCCTCGCGGCACTAGTTTCATGCCACCGGGAGGCATCATCAAATACGGCATGCGTCGTCGCTCCCGTGTGGAAAAGGACGGAAGGGAAGAGAGGCTGGGGTTCCGGTTCAAAGCGATCGTGGGGTCCGCCGAACGCCTGAGGAAGCTCACACCCGCTAGGAAGCTGGACTCCGCCGACGACCTGATTCGGGACGCACGGAGCCTGCACGATGCCGCGAAGGGAACGCTCGCTCGCAGGCGTCGTTAGGGCCGCGGAGGAGGTCCTCCGGCAGAACCGCGTCGACCATGTGTTCGTCGGCGCGATCTCCGTGATTGTGTTCGGGGAACCACGGACGACTCGAGACGTGGATATCCTCGTGAGGATTCCGGAGGAGAAGGTATCCCGCGTTGTCCGGGATTTCCATCGGAGAGGGTTCTTTGCGTCGGACTACGATCTCCGGGCGGCCATCCGGGAACGCGCTCACTGCACCATCGAGGATCGTCGAGGCCCTCTCCGCATAGACCTAGCATGGATCGCCGACCCGACTGCAGAGCGCGCGCTGCGAACCCGGGTCGGCGTGCGGTGGCGGGGAATCACGATTCCCGTTTCGGCGCCGGAGCACACCATCGTGATGAAGCTCAAGTACGGCAGCCCGCAGGATGTCGAGGATGCACTCGGGATCCTGGCGGAACAATGGGCGGAACTGGATTTCCCCGGCATGCGGGCTTTCGCGCGCAGCCAGAGGGTAGGGACCAGCCTGGCAGGGCTCGTCCGTAAGGGGAAGGCACTGAAAGACATGGCGGGCAGCCTCTCTCGTTATGCATCCGCAAAGACCGTGAAGGAGAGCCTCGACCGCGCGCGCGAGGTCGAACACTAATCGAGGTTCGCGACACCCGTCTCTTCGAGAAGTACTTCCTCGCGCAGACCGCGGTCCGCGGAAGGATTCGCTTGGAAGCGTGCGTGTCAATCATGGGCGGATGAAGCGACAGGGAAGTGCGAGAGATTCTCGAGTGCGAACGAGCCCACAACGCTCTTTTCATTTTCCTAACCCCGACCGGCCGCGCACCCCTCGCGGGGCAGTTACCTCGATGTCCGTAAGGCAGCAGGTGAGGTAATCTACTTCGGGGCCTCCGGCGCGTCGACGTACGTCGCCCGGACGACCTCCGTGTCGCGGAGGCCTTTGAACCGCACCGTCAGGCGCTGGATCTCCTCGGCCTCCCCCTCGACGATGTACACCGTCACGCAGCGGCCGCGGCCGGCGTGGGCGTGCATCATGGACCGGACGATCTTCGTGTCGTGCGCGACCTCCGCGACGCGACGCTCCAAGTCCTCCGGGTACAGCAGGGTGATCGTGGCGGACCGTCGCCCCCGCTTCAGCTGATCTTGGACGAGGTCCTGGACGAGGTCCCGGACGGCCGCGCGGATGAAGTCCGACCGGCCCGCGAACCCCCGCTCTTTCGTGAGCGCGTCCATCTGCTCGACGAGCGGCTCGGGAAGGGAGACCGACATGATCGCCATGGTATCCAAGAGGCAGAGAGCTATCAAGGACTATTAATGATTTCGCTCTTGTTATTCAAAAGCAGGTTCATTCATATCTGTTATCATCCCGTGCACCCCGCGGTTAGTGATTTTGTCGTGCGCGAAGGCTAATAGATTCACAGCCGAACTTAATAGCCACACCGCCCATCGTGCATGCGGTGCGCGCGTGCAGAGGAACCACAAACAGATCGTTGCCATGATCTCGGTGGTCGCCACCCTCGTGATTGCGGGGGCCGCGTACTACGTGCTGACCCGCCGCCCGGCGGACCAACCGGACGTCGTCGCCAGCTTCTACCCGTACCAGTTCCTCACGTCGCGGGTGGCGGGCGACCGGCTCACCGTGGGGGCGCTGGTCCCGAGCGGGGTGGAGCCCCACGACTGGGAGCCGACCCCGAGCGATGCGGCGACGATGGCGTCGGCGCGGGCGTTCGTGTACAACGGGTACGTCGAGGCGTACCTCGCGAACTTCTTCCGCGACCTCCCGCCGGACCGGCCGGTGCGGGTGAACGCCTCCGCGGGGCTCGACGTGATCTACGGGGGCGAGGGCGGGCCCTCGGCCGTCGACCCCCACCTCTGGCTCGACCCCGTCCGGATGGAGTCCGCCGCCCTGACGATCGCGGCGGGGTTGACGCTCGCCGACCCGGCGGGGAACGCGACGTTCACCGCGAACGCGGACCGGCTCCGCCAGGACCTCGCGGCCCTCGATGCGGAGTTCGCCTCCGGGCTCGCCACGTGCGGCCTCCGGGTGATCGTCACCCAGCACGAGGCGTTCGCGTACCTCGCGGCCCGGTACAACCTGACCCAGTACGCGATCCAGGGGCTCTCCCCGGACCAGGAGCCGACCCCCGCCAAGATCCAAGAGATCCTCCAGATCGTGAACGAGACCGGGACGCGGTATATCTTCTTCGAGGAGCTCGTGAACCCCGCGGTCGCCCAGGCCCTCGCGAGCGAGGCCCACGTGCAGACGATGGTCCTCAGCCCGATCGAGGGGCTGTCCCTGGAGGAGCGGCAGCGGGGGGACGACTACTTCACCCTGATGCGGATGGACCTCGCGAACCTGCGCACGGCCCTGGGGTGCACATGAGCGCCGCGTCCGTGGCCGTACCTCTCCCGCCAAACGAGGCCGCGCCCGTCGTCCGGGTCCGCCGCGTATCCCTGGAGCGCGAGGGCCAAGAGGTCCTCCGCGACGTGGACCTCTCCGTGGAGCGGGGCGAGATCCTCGGGATCGTGGGCCCGAACGGCGGCGGGAAGACCTCCCTCCTCCGGCTCGTGCTCGGGCTCGAGCGGCCGACCGCGGGCGAGGTCGAGCTGTTCGGCGTGCCGGTCTCGCGGTTCCGGGAGTGGCGCCGGATCGCGTACATCCCGCAGCACGCGACCGCGTTCGACCCCCACTTCCCCGCGATCGTCCGGGAGGTCGTCCTCCTGGGGCGCGTCGCCCGCCGCGGGGCCCTCCACTGGCTCGGCGCGGAGGACCGGGAGGCCGCCCGCCGCGCGATCGAGCTGTGCGGGCTCTCCGGCCTCGAGGGCCGCCGGGTCGGCGCGCTCTCCGGCGGGGAGAAGCAGCGGGTGTTCATCGCGAAGGCGATCGCGGCGCGGCCGGACCTGCTCGTGATGGACGAGCCGACCGCGGGCGTGGACCCGGAGAGCGAGCGGCGGTTCTACGACCTCCTGTCCGAGCTCCGCGCGGAGCTCGGGCTCACCGTGATCCTCGTCTCCCACGACCTCGGGGTCGTGAGCGCGCGGGTGGACCGGGTCGCGTGCCTGAACCGCACCCTCGTGTACCACGGGCCCGCGGCGGCGCTCGAGGACAAGGACCTGCTCGGCCGCCTCTACGGGGCGGGGCGGGTCGTCATCGCGCACGGGGCGGACGAGCCGCCCGTGCACGGGCACTAGGGGTGGGCGCATGGCGGACCTCGTGACGCTCTTCCAGTACGGGTTCATGCAGCGGGCGCTCCTCGCGGGGCTCCTGATCTCCGTCGTGTGCGGGCTCCTAGGGGTGTTCGTCGTGCTCCGGCGGACGGCGCCGCTCGGCGACGCCCTCGCGCACGTGAGCTTCGGCGGGGTCGCCCTCGGGATCGCGTTCGGCTTCCTCCCGCTGTACGTCGCGATCGTCGTCGCGGTGGCGGGCGGCATCGCGATGCGGCTCCTGCAGGAGCGGCGGCTCTACGGGGAGCTCTCCCTCATGATCGTCCAGGCCGCCGGCCTCGCGGGCGGGATCGTCCTTGTGAGCCTCGTGGGCGGGCTGAACGTGGACATCCTCTCCTTCCTCTTCGCGCCGATCCTGACCGTCGCGTGGTCCGACGTCACGCTGATCGTCGGCCTCCTCGCCGTGACGGTCGCGGTCCTCGCGGTCTTCTACAAGGAGTTCTTCCTCGTCACATTCGACCCGGAGGGCGCGCGGGTGAGCGGACTGCCGGTCCGGGCCCTCGACCTCGGGTTCACGGTGCTGACCGCGGTCACCGTGGTGCTCGCGATGCGGGTCGTGGGGATCCTCCTGGTCTCCGCCCTCATCGTCGTCCCGGCGGCCACGGCGCTGCAGCTGCGGCTCGGCCTCCGCGGGACGCTCGTCGCTGCCGTCGCCATCGCGTCCCTCTGCGTCGCGGCGGGCCTCGTCCTCTCCGTGTTCCTCAACGCGGCGAGCGGCGGGATGATCGTCCTCGTCTCGATCGCGGCCCTCCTCGCGTCGATGGCCACGGCGGGCGCGTCGACGCGGGCCGTGTCCCGAGGACCGAGGTCCTCCCAGCCCCGGGCGTAGGTTCAAATCGGCCCGGGTGCGTGCTCGGCCGGACCCGCCCGATGTCGAGCCGCGAGACCCTGGACGAGAAGGAGACCGCTCGGCTGGAGGCGTTCAGCGACGGGGTCTTCGCGTTCGCGATCACGCTGCTCGCGTTGAACCTCCGGGACCCCGCCGGCTCGGGTGTCTCGCTGTCCGAGGGCCTCATCAGCGAGTGGCCCGCGTTCTTCGCCTTCGTGACGAGTTTCGTCACGGTCCTGATCATGTGGATGAACCACCACAACATGTTCAACTACATCCGCCGGGTCGACTCCGACGGCTGGATTGCGGCCGCGGTGTACTCGGGGACGTTCTTCTTCCTGTCCCTGGTCTGGAACGGCCTCTGGCGGTACTGCGTCCGAGGGCACCGCCTCCTTGGCACCGCCGTCACCGACCAGCAGGCGCGGACGATTACGCGCCAATACGCCGTTGCACCCGTCTCATATGGAATAGCGTTCGTGATCGCGCCGTTCAGCGGGTTGGTCAGCGTCGGGGTCATCTTGGCCGTCGCCGCGTTCTTCGCCGTCACTGCGACGATTGGAGAGTGAACGACCACGGTCGCCGCCGGGTTTCGGGGGAGTGGATCCCCTCGTTATGTCTCGAGCCCGCCGGGGGCCTTCGTCATCGATACCCCCGCCCACGGGTGAACACCTCGAGGACCTTCACGTCACGACCGACGACGGCGTAGACCGCCCGGTAGTCGCCGATCCGGATGCGGTACTTCCTGGGGTTCGTACCTTCGATCGGCCGGATGTCGGCCTTGGGCCGGGGGCGGAAGGGATCCTCTCCGAGGACGCGGAGTCCCCGTACAATCCGACTGCGGGGTTCGGGAGGCAACTTGCGGAGTTGCCGGGTCGCCGTCTCGGACAGGGTGACCCGGAAGGTCATAGCTCGTCCAACGGGACGAACTCCTCATCCTCGAGGATCCGGTTCCACCGCGCGTCGTGCTCCTTGATGGAGGCCTTCTCGATGAGTTCCCGGATGACCTCGTCATAGGTTTGCCCCTTGGACCCGAACCTGCGAAGCATCTCCCTTGTCTCCTTGTGGAGCGAAATCGTCGTCGTGCCGGAGGCCATGAGGCTGTTGTATGGTCGACATGGTAATTATACGTGTCCATAGCGACAGTACGGTGCCAAACCGCGACACATCGTAGGCTTGCGGAACGTTCCGTGGGGCCCGAAGGGGGTCACTTCGCGCCCGCGGCCCGGGCACGTCGGTAGTCCCGCTCCATCGCGGCGCGGAACCGCTTCCAGGCGAGGAGGGTCGACGCCTCCCGCTGGGCCTTCGTGAGCTTCCCGGCCGCGGGGACCTTGGGCCGTCGCCTCCACCGGAGGTCGAGCTGGGTCCGGCCGTCCGGGAGGCGCGTCAAGCGGTAGTCCGCCCTCGCGTCGCGCCGGTTGCCGACGGCATCCATGTGCCAGCGGTTCGGGGGTTGCAGGCGGACGGTGTCCCGCGACCACTGCCAGCCGTCCTTCGTCTCCTCGAGATCCTCGAAGACGACGCGCCGCGGGGTCCTCTCGACGACCTTCCGCCGGTACGTCTCCCCCTCCAGCTTCCCGTCCTCCGGCGAGAAGTCGGTGCACCATGCGAACGCGAACTCGAGCGGGACGCCGAAGCTGATGCGGATGTGATACTCGGGACCTTTCCATCCGCTGCCGATCCTCCGCATGGTCATCGTGTGCCCCTGACGAGAGCCGTCGCCGTCCGCGAGGGAGCGGTGCACGTTAAGGTTGTCCCGTCTGCGGGCGCCATGCGCGTGTGGTTATCAGAGGATCCGAAATCCCGCGTGTAGCAGAACTGGCCTATACGCGTGTGCGGATGTGTACGACGTGGCGACCCCCGTGAAGACGCGGCGGGAGAAAGTCGGCCGTGATTCATCGAGGTTCGGCAGGCCCGAGGTGATGAAGCTAGAGACCGTCGGCGTCACGGAGATCCGCGACGTCACCCTGGAGGAGGCGACAAGGCACATCGATCGATACCTCGCAAAAAATCCGGGCACCCACTACGTCGGCGAGCTCGTCGAACGGCTCGGGCTCGAGCCCCGGATCGCCTTCGCCGCGGCCCGGAAACTGATCGATAAGGGCCGCGCCCGGCTGGGGAGGGAGTGATGTGGCCATGGTCCTTCGCGGCTTCAGTGACGGAATCGAGGCGAAGCGGATCATCTATCCGGCCCCGAGGCTGTAGCGGCTACTCGTATCCACGGAACGCTTCAAACTCAATCTCCGCCTCGGGAACTCCCACACTCCGGAGTAACCGGAACGTCCCTGCGACCATGCCGGGCGTCCCGCTCACGTAGAAGATCGGGTCCTCGAGTCCTCGGGCGGCTTCCTTCAGAAGGTCCCGGTCGATTCGCCCGGTCGGGCCCGGCCATTCTTTGTTGGCGGTGCGGGTGAGGGTGTACAGCACGCGGAAGCGGTCGTTCCGCCCCTCCAGCGCACCGAGTTCCTCTCGATACACGATCTCGTCCTCGATCCGGTTGCTATAGGCGAGCCGGATCGGGATCGGCAACTCGTTGTCCGCCGCGTACTCGGCCATCCCCTTGAAGGGCGTGATTCCAATTCCGCCCGCCACGAGGACCGCGGGCCGGGTCTCGTGCAGCACGAAGTCGCCGATCGGGCCGAAGACTCCGACCTCGTCCCCGGACTGCAGGGCCGCAAAGGCGCGCTTGTACGCCGAATCGGAGAGGCGGACCGCGTATTCGAGGTGCGGGCGCGTGGGACTTGTCGCGAGCGACATGGGGCGCGCGTCCATCCCTCCGTCGGTACTCAGCTGGAGGAACGTGAACTGCGTCGGACGGAACGTGAAACCCTTCGGTTTCTCCACCTCAATCGCGTGGGTGGTCGGCGTGAGCGGTCGCGAGGACACGACTCGAGTCCTAAAGCCCCTCGGTGGCCCGACCAACCCCTCGACCCCTACTCTGCCTTACGGGAAGGAACGCGACTGCGGTATTTCGTGACTCTGGCCGGGGGAAATGCGTCACGCGCCGCGGGCGCCCCCACCTTCGGGCCGAGGCTCGCTCTGGTCCCCCGAGGGGGCCCGCGGGCGCACCGAACCATATAAGGCACCGCATGCCTCCGGTTGCCCTCCAACGGCGCCGGTTCGTACACTGCCGGCCCGGAGAGGTGTCTCCATGGCCAAGTTCCGGATCGAGAACGTCGTCGCATCGACCTCCCTCGGGCACGAGCTCGACCTCAAGGCGATCTCCCTCGCCCTGGGCGGCTCCGAGTACGAGCCGGAGCAGTTCCCCGGCCTCATCTACCGGATCAAGGACCCGAAGACCGCGATCCTCTTGTTCCGCAGCGGGAAGGTCGTCTGCACGGGCGCGAAGAGCCTCGAGAACGTCAAGGCCGCGATCGCCATGGTCGCGAAGCAGATCGAGGCGTCCGGCATCCCGATCACGAAGAACCCCGAGATCGAGGTCCAGAACATCGTCGCCACCTCGGACCTCGGGGCCCAGCTCGACCTCAACGCGATCGCGGTCACCCTCGGCCCGGGTTCCGTCGAGTACGAGCCGGAGCAGTTCCCCGGCCTCGTCTATCGCATCGACGAGCCGAAGGTCGTCCTCCTCATGTTCGGCAGCGGCAAGGTCGTCTGCACAGGGGCCCGGACGCCCGCGGACGTCGAGAAGGCCGTGGAGAAGATCACGGCCGAGCTCAAGGCGAGCGGGCTCCTGCGCTGATCCGACGGGTCCCACTCGGAACACCGCGCAGTGCCGGACGGCTTCCGCCCCCGACGTCATAGCCACGGGCGGCGATAGCCGCGCGTTCACCTACGTGGGAGGTTTCGCGTCGGGGGCATCGTCTGGGGATTTCG
>VBMI01000124.1 GCA_005878955.1 Methanobacteriota archaeon | reverse complement strand
CGTCGAAGGGGAGGAACTCCACCTCCAGCCCGAGCATCCGCGGGAGGTAGTCCGGCATGTACCCGTCGTATCCGCCCACGCGGGAGTCGAGGACGAGGATTCGGTCCCCCCGGGAGCAGAGGGCGCTCAGGACGAGCATCCCCGCGAGGTGCCCGCTCATCGGCTTGAGCGTCGCGTGGCGGGCGCGGAACACGTCCCGCGCGAGCCGCTCCCCGAGGGCCTCGATCTCGTCGAGGTACCGCGTCCCCCGGTACGAGTTCTCCACGAGGTACCCGTGCCACTCCTTCCCCCAGGGCAGGGTGTACCGGTGCCCGAGGTCGGACGCGAGGATCGCCCGGACCTCCGGGCTCGTCACGTTCTCGGAGGGGATGAGGTTGATCGTCCGGTGCAGCCGCCAGTCGTCGTGCTTCGCGACGAGGTCGAGGACGTCCCGCATGGCCGCGGGATGCGGCCGGTGGGCCATAAAGGTGCCACGGGTGGCTCGGTCCGGGTCCGCCTGCGCGCAACGTACCTCTACTTAGAGGTAAGAGCCGCAGGGGCGCACGCGGTGCGCGCGACCGGTCGGCCCGAGACGGGTCGGCAAAATGGACGTATCGAAGGACGCTCGCAGGCGGGCCGGGACGCACTCAGTTGTAGAGATGGAACTTGTCGTCCCGGTCGGGGGCGCCCTCCCACTCTTCGTCCTCGTTGTCCTCGAAAACGGCGTTGAACAGCGCGTTCACGATCTCGCGGAGCTGTTGGATCTCGGTCCGGAGGCGCTGCACCTCCCGGGCGAGCTCGGTTTCGGGGCCAGCCATCGAGTGCCTACCACTTCTGATAGTCCGAGGGACGTTCATATTCCTTTGCATCAGTGTGCCCGTTGCGATTCTCGGGACTGGTTCTTGAGGTTGGTTCTCGGAAACGGAACGCATCTTTCACGGGGTTGGAACTACGATCGCCGATCGGGCCGTCCGCCCCGCCGGTCCCCGCCGCGCCCGCGGCCCCCGCCGCCCCGGCCACCGCCGCGGTCCCGTCCGCCGCCCCTCCCGCCGCCGCCCCGCCGGAACCCGCCGCCCCCGCGGCCCCGGCCACCGCCGCCGAATCCGCGGTCGCGGTCCGCGCGCGGAGGCTCGACCGTGACGATGCCCGCGCCGAGCTCCCTCGCGGGCACGGAGAGGAGGAGGTTCCCGTAGTCCGAGGCGATCTTCCGCCGCTCCGCGTGCTCGTCCCGGGGGCACCACAGGTCCCGGCCTTGCAACTCGAGCGGGCCGCGGCACCGGGAGCACATCGCCTTCACGACCCCTAGGTTCGGCTCCGCGGTCGTGAGCTGGAGGGACGGCTTCGCCTGGATCACCTTCGCCCGGACGATGTCCCCGAGGTGGAACGCGTCGTGGATGTCCTCGATGTACTCGGACGAGATCTTCGAGACGTGGATCGCGCCCTCCGTCTCCCCCGTGATCTCCCGCTTGCTCCCGTGGACCGCGGCGACGGTCGCCTCCGCCATCGAGCTCCGGATGTCGCTGATCGCCCCGTACACGATGTCCCCGACCTTCAGCTCCGCGAGCGGGTTGAAGGGGCGCACGCGGGCGACGAAGTTCTGGGAGTCGAGGTCGAGGAGCCCCGGCGTCGCGGCGTAGATGTGGCCGTCCTTCTCGTACGTCCCCTCGCCCGCCTCGTACTCCTCCGCCGCGGCGATCGCGTCGCCGGGGAGGACCAAGCTCTTCTCCATGGGAGTGGTCCCACACGCTCCCTCGGACTTATACTTTGCCCGCGCCCGCCCCGGAGGGGGGCCGCACGACGCGGAGGAGGACGACGGGGACCTCCCGCACCGCCTCCGAGTGGAAGGGCATCGAGTGCGGGAGCGGGAACGCGTACGTCTTCCGGTGGGTCGCCTCGCCCCCGAGCTCCGCGACCTTCCGCAGCACGAACGGCTCCGTCTCCGCCTTGTGGAACGTGTACGTCACGGGCGCGGTCGCGAGCGCCCGCTCGAGGAACGGCACGTCCGCGTGGCGGTCCCCGGCCTGCGCGCCGAACGGCGGGTTCATCAGGACCGTGTCCGCGGGCTCCGGGAAGTCCGCGACGTCGACGGTGAGGAGGCTGAGGTCCACGCCGAGCGCCGACGCGTTCTTCATCGCGACGCCCAGCGCGGCCTCGTCCACGTCCAGGGAGATCACCTCGTCCGCGCCGAGGAGCTTCGCGCCGATCCCGAGGATCCCGGTGCCGCACCCGAGGTCGACGACCTTCTTCCCCGCGACATCCCCCTCGCCGTACGCGAACCACAGGACGTCCGCCGCGATGCCCGCGGGCGTCGAGTACTGCTCGAGGGCCGCGGAGGGCTTCGGGTGGCCCTGGACCTTCTGCAGGAGGATCTCGAGCTGCTGCTTCTTCACGACGCGTCGAAGGGACTGCGGGCCAAAGAGATTGCGGTGCCGTCCGTGGTTCGGCGGGGACCGAACAAAATGGGAGGCGAGATACGCCCTCCCGCGGCTTTCACGGCGAGATGAGCCGGGCCGGGGCCCTGTGGGCGGTCGTGATCACGTTCATCCTCGCGGGCGCGGCGACCGCCCTCGTGCAGTTCGCGTGGCACGTCCTCTGAGCCTAGCGGCCCTCCGTCGCCCGCTCCCCGAGCGGAGTGATGAGGACCGTGAAGTCGGCAGGCCCCCTCCAGTTGACCTGGATCAGCGCCTCCCGCTCGAGCTTCGTGATCTCCTTCTCCAGGTCGTTGTAGGAGACCCCGTGGAGGGCCTCGAAGAACTCCGCCTTCGACACCCCGTATTGGCCCTTCTGCGACACGAGGAGCAGGACCTTGTGGCGGAGGTCGTGCTCGACCGCGTGCTCCGCCACGTTCCGGAAGGCGGCCTCGACGATCGCGATCGCGAGGCTGTTGAACGCGTCGTCCACGCCCGCCCCCGTCTTCGCGGAGGTGTGCGCGATGGGCATCTCCCACGTCCCCGCGACCTTCTCGATCTCGGAGTCGGGGACGTCCCGCTGCCGCTCCGCGAGGTCCATCTTGTTCACGAGGAGGAACGCGGGCACGTCCCCCGCGACGTTCGTCGCGGCGGACATCCAGTCGTGGACCGCGTGCAGCGTGTCCCGTCGGGTCACGTCGCACACCGCGAGGAGCCCCTGGCACCCGAAGAAGAACGTCTCCTTCACCATGTCCTTGAACCCCTTCTGGCCCATGATGTCGAAGATCGCGAGGTCGACCTCGACCTCCCCCGTCGGGCCGTGGGGGACCGTGAGCTCGAGCTTCGTCACCTTCGTGCCGACCGTGTGGATGTACTTGTCGTCGTACTCGTCCCGCACGAACCGCCGGATCAGGGACGTCTTGCCGACGGAGCCCTCGCCGATCAGGGCGACCTTCGACTTCATCCGCTGGACGTCGGGCATGGGGCGCGCCGTCCCATCCGTGTCCGGGCCTATCTTGATTTGGTTCCGATTTTTCGGAGGCGGACCCATGGGTTCGATGAGCGCACGGCTCCCTCGCGGGATGCCGGCGTACCTCTGAGTAGAGGTACGGGAGAGGAACGTCCCCACGCTCCGGCGCGAGTGGACTGTGCTCAGGGTCGGAGGACCAGGCACGCGGATGGGCTCGGCCGGATTCGAACCGGCGACCTTCGCTGTGTGAGAGCGATGTCATAACCGCTAGACCACGAGCCCGCGGCCCGCGTGTAACCCGCGGCGCGTATTAAGGTTCACACGGGAGGCGGAGGCGGGACCGGCCCCCGCTCCCGGCGCCGCCGCGCCCACCAGACGTAGACCACGATGCCGAGCACGGCGGCAATGGCGATCACGAGGAGTCCGAGGAGCCACCCGGGGAGCACCGGCGCCCCTGCCACACCCGTCGTCACCGTCACGGTCCACTCCCTCCAGGCCGCGGCCTCGCCGTCGGACACGGTCACGTTCACGGTGTACGTGCCCGGGGTCGCGCGCGAGAAGTTGAACGAGGTCCCGGACTCCGTCGTCGCCGTGCCGTCGACACTCCACGTGTATGTGAGCGCGTCCCCGTCGGGGTCCATCGCGGCGATCGCGATCACCTGGAGCACCCCGACCGTCGCGGACACGGGGCCCGCCCCCGGCACGCTCGAGGTGATCCGGGGCGGACGGTTCCGGACCACCAGGCCCGCCGTCGTCGTGTTCGCGAGTCCGTAGGGGTCCGTGACCGTGAGGGAGACCGTGAACGGCCCCTTCCTGGCGTACGCATGCGTCGGCTGCGCGCCGGTCCCCGTCGTCGAGTCCCCGAAGTCCCAGTCGTACGAGGCGATCGTGCCGTCCGGGTCCGTGGACCCGCGGCCATCGAACGCCACGGGGGTGGCGATGTAGACGATCGTCGGCAGGTAGGCGATCGCGGCGCGCGGCGGGGCGTTCACGAGGACGAGCCTCGACGTGTTCGACGCGAGCGACGCGTTGTCGGTCACGGTGAGGGTCACCGTGTACACGCCGGGGATCGGGTACGCGTGGCTCGCGACCGGTCCGGTCCCCGCCGTCGAATCCCCGAAGTCCCAGTCGTACGACACGATCGTGCCGTCGGGGTCGTACGAGCCGGACGCGTCGAGCGTCACCGGGAGTCCCGGGTTCACCGGGACCGGATTCACGGTGAACGAGGCGACGGGGTACGCGGGCGACTGGACGACGACGTCCCTCGTGGCGGTCGCGGAGAACGTCTCGTTGTCCACCACGGTGAGCGCGACCGGGTACGTGCCGGGGATCGCGTACGCATGGGACGTCGTGACCCCCGCGCCGGTTGTCGCGTCGCCGAAGTCCCACGCGTAGGAGACGATCGTCCCGTCCGGGTCCGTGGACCCCGAGGCGTCGAACGCGACGGCGACCCCGGGGTTCGTCGGGTTCGGGTTCGCGGTGAAGGCCGCGACGGGGGCGCGCCCGGAGTCCCAGTACCGGTAGATCGTCGTCGGCGTCGTGAACCAGATCGCGCCGTCGGGGCCCTGCTCGACCTCGATGATGCTCGAGGGCGCGGTCCAGAGGATGTCGTCCGACGCGACCGTGTCGTACGCCGGGGGCACGAGGTGGAGGCGGTGGAAGCGGCCGAAGTTGCAGTCCCCCATGAACAGGTCTCCCCGCCACGCGGGGAAGTACGGGCCCCCGTAGATCGCGGCGTTCGTGGGGCAGATCGTGCCGGCCCACCACCAGATCGGGAGGACGGGGCTCGGGCCGTCCCGGTTCGTGTTGTTCGGGGGCGGGGGCGGCGTCGCGCACGTCGCCGTCGAGCCCCAGCCGTAGTTCGCGCCGGCGATGAGGAGGTTGATCTCGTCGTTGCAGTTCGGCCCGTTCTCCGTCACGTACAACCGGTTCGTCACGGGGTGGAACGCGAGGCCGAACATGTTCCGGTGCCCGTACGTGAAGATCCGGTTGTCCCACGTCAGGCTCCCGTAGAACGGGTTGTCGTTGGGGGCGGTCCCGTCCGGGTTCAGGCGGAGGACCTTCCCCAGGACGCTCATCGGGTCCTGGGACCAGGCCTGGTTCGCGTTCTCCCCGACGACGACGTACAGCTTGCCGTCCGGCCCGAACGCGATCACGCCGCCGTTGTGGTTCGTCGCGCCGCTGAGGGGCGGCATCGCGAGGATCACCTGGACGGCGACCCCGACGTCGCCGCTCGCCTGGATCCGCACGACGCGGTTGTACACGGTCGCGTTCGGCGCATCGTTGTACGTCTGGTACGCGTACACCCACGGGGTCGCGGGGAACCCGGGGTCGAGCGCGAGGCCGAGGAGGCCCCGCTCCCCGGCGGTCGCCGTGTTCGGGAGCGTGTAGAACGGCGTCGGGAGGAGCGTCCCGGACCGAATGATCCGGATGCTGCCCGTGAGCCGCTCGGCCATGAAGATCCGGCCGTCGGAGGCGAACCCGAGGGCGATCGGCCAGTTCAGCCCGGTCATGTACACCGCGACCTCCCCGCGGGCGGCCGCGGGCGGGGCGGGGAGGAGGACGGTGAAGGCGCCGGCGAGGAGGGCGAGCACGAGGGCCGCGGAGAGGGCGCGCCGCACGGGGCGGGGAAACCGGCCGAGGGGCTTGAGGATGTTGGTGCGGGGTTCGACGCATCCGGCGCGCGGCGCGGGCGTCGGCACGGATGCGTACCTCTAAGAAGAGGTATACTGCGCGCGGGCGATCAACCGCTCGATCCGCGTCCTCCGGCGGGCGAGCTCGCCCTCCGCCCTCCCGTGGTACGCCGCCATCCGCCGCAGGAGGTCCTGGAGGGCTTTCTCGTCGTCCACGCGCCCGACGTAGTCCTCGCGCCGGATCGACCGGCCGTTCTCCCGCTCGTAGTGCCAGAAGTAGAAGTACCTCCGCGCGCCGAACGCGCGGACCCGCGCACCGCATCCGACTTCCATCGTCTTACCTCTAAGTAGAGGTATACCGCCGCGCCTCTTCAACCTTTGCGGGGGGTCTCCGAAAACGCCCTCCGCCTCGGCGCGAAAATCGGTTCCAAGCCTTTATGGCCCTCCGGGTCCATCGCGCCCGCGGTGTCCGTGATGGCGAAGGAAGAGAATTCGGAGATGCGGGAGATCGTCCGGAAGCACCTCGACAACAAGGGGTACGTCGTCCGCCTCACGACCCACCGGGACGGGGACAACCTGATCGGCCGGGTCCATGTGACGGACGCGGGCTCCGACGAGACCGTCGCGAAGCTCGTCGGCGTCGGGAAGGTCGACCACCTCGAGCTCGTGTTCGGCGCCGACGCGTCCGAGGGGATCGCCCGCGACTTCGTGAACCAGGTCCTGAACCTCGCGGAGTTCCTCCGGTACATGGTCCCCACGGTCAGCGTGAAGGAGGACTAGGCCCGCGCCGCCGCGGCGCGTCGGCCCGGGCCGAACGTCACCGTCAGCATTAAGTAGCGCCCCTCCCGTGGGCGAGCCGTGGATTCTTCTCGCGTCCTCCTCGCCCTGCAGGAGCAGGAGAAGTGGCGGGAGCGGCGCAAGCGCGTGGAGGAGCGGCTCCGGCAGATCCAGTCCAGGCGCCGGTACTTCGCGAAGGAGCTCGAGAGCGCGCGCAGGAAGCTCGCGCAGTTCGGCGCCCTCCTCGCGTCCCTGAAGGGCGGGGCGGTCGAGGCGGTCGAGGACCGGGAAGGGGTCGAGACCCGCCTCGGCGGCCTCGGCTCCCTGCGGTGATCCCCATGCCGGACGGCCTCGCGGACACGCAGGTGGAGTTCGAGCGGTGGCGGTTCCGGGAGAAGCAGCTCATCGACACGATCCGGGACCTCGACGCGGAGGAGACCCGCCTCCAGGCGGAGCTCGCGCGGGTGGACCAGCAGGTCTCGTACTACGAGAGCCTCGCGCGGGACATGAAGGGGGCGGTCCGGCCCGCGAAGCTGTCGTCCCTCCTGACGTCGTTCGGCCGCGGGCGGTGATCCGGCCCTGCGGGTCGTCGCCGACGGCTCGCCGCGGGAGCTGCGGACGGTGTGGCTCGAGGGCGACGCCGTGCGGATGATCGACCAGCGGGCCCTCCCCTTCGACCTGAAGATCCTCGAGCTGCGGGACGTGGAAGAGGTCGCCCGCGCGATCGAGTCGATGGCGATCCGCGGGGCGCCCGCGATCGGCGCGGCGGCCGCGTACGGCCTCGCGATCGCGGAGGCCCGCGGGGACGACCTCGGTCGGGCCGCCGCCCGCCTCCGGAGGACGCGCCCCACCGGCCACGACCTCTTCGCCGCGATCGACCGGGTGCTGCGCGACGTCGCCGGCGGGGCGACCGCGCGGGAGGCCGCGGAAGCGTACGCGCGCGAGGACGTCGAGCGGTGCCGCGCGATCGGCCGCCATGGGAAGCGGCTCATCAAGGAGGGCACCCGGGTGCTCACGCACTGCAACGCGGGGGCCCTCGCGACCGTGGACGTCGGCACCGTGATGGCCCCCCTCCGCGCGGCCCGCGAGGCGGGGCGGGACTTCTTCGTGTACGTGTCCGAGACGCGCCCGTACCTTCAAGGCTCCCGCCTCACCGCGTGGGAGCTCGGTCAGGAGGGGATCGACCACGCGATCGTCGTCGACGCCGCAGCGGGGCTGCTCCTCCAGAGGGGCGAGGTGGACCTCGTCCTCGTCGGCGCGGATCGCATCGCGGCGAACGGGGACACCGCGAACAAGATCGGCACGTACCCGAAGGCGGTCCTCGCGAAGGCCCACGGCGTCCCGTTCTACGTCGCGGCCCCGATGACGACGGTGGACTTCGGCGCGCGCGGGGGCCGGGCGATCCCGATCGAGGAGCGGCCGGAGGAGGAGGTGCTCACGATGGCGGGCGTTCCGGTGGCGCCGAAGGGGAGCCGGGCGCGGAACTTCGCGTTCGACGTGACCCCCGCGCGGTACATCACCGGTTTCATCACGGACCTCGGGATCCTGCGGCCCGCGGACCTCCGGAAGCGGCGGCCACGGCGTACCTCCAAGCAGAGGTAAGCGCGGGGGACGCCCCACAGGGCGGAATCGAGGCTCGCCATCCGCCTCGGCATCCTTATCTAGGCCCCGCGCCCGTGGGGGCGCGTGACGTGCCCCGTGTGCGGCTTCGAGGGCGACGAGCGGGTGTGCGCCCGCTGCGGGACGGACCTCGCCGCACTCCAGGGGGCGGACGGCCAGCCCCGCCTCGAGATCCGGCCCACGGGGAAGCCCCGCCCCCATGCGGGCCCGTTCCACGGATGACCGCGCCGCGCGGCGCGGGAGAAGCCTTTTAGCGGACCCCCGCGGTCCGCGCGCCGATGCTCCTCGTCACGACCTGGTTCGGCACGTTCCTCGTGGACGAGGGGAAGGTGATCGAGCGGCGGCCGTTCCCCAAGGACCCCGCCGCCCTCGCGGAGCGGCTCGCCCTCGTCGAGGACTGGAAGGTCCTCCCCGAGGAGCGGGAGCTGATGGCGGCGCACCCGGACGCGTTCGTCACGGAGCCCCGCCTCGAGCGGGCCGGCGGGAACATGACGTCGGCGCGCGCGGGGTTCCTCCGCCCGGAGGACTTCGGGTACGACCGCGCCCTCCTCCACGCCGCGATGCTCGCCCTCGCCCGCCGCCAGATGCGGAAGGCCGTGGGCCCGGACGACCATCTCCACCAGGCCGTCGGCGCGCTCGACGACCTCCAGGAGACGGAGAACGTGCTCCTCGAGCGGCTGCGGGAGTGGTACGGCCTGCACTTCCCCGAGCTCGCGAAGACCGTGGACGACCGCGAGTTCGTCGAGCTGATCGCGACCCACGGCGCGCGGGACGGCATGCCGCTGGACGCGAAGGAATCCGTGGGCGCGCCCCTCGGGGACCCGGAGCGGCGGTCCGTGATGGGCATGGCCGCGGTCCTCCGCGACCTGACCCGCCGGCGGGAGGAGGTCGAGGGGTACCTCGGGCGGGCGGCCGCCGGCCGCGCCCCGAACGTCACCGCCCTCGCGGGCCCCGTCCTCGCGGCCCGACTCGTCAGCCTCGCGGGCGGCGTCGAGGCCCTCGCGCGCCTCCCGGCGAGCACCGTGCAGCTCCTCGGCGCGGAGCGGGCCCTCTTCCGCCACCTCCGGGAGCACACGCGGCCGCCCAAGCACGGGGTCCTGTTCCAGCACCCGCTCGTCCACCGCGCGCCCCCGTGGCAGCGGGGGGCGATCGCACGCGCGTTCGCGGGGAAGCTCGCGATCGCCGCGCGCGCGGACGCGTACACGGGACGGGACATCGCCGCCTCCCTCCGGCGGGACCTGGAGAAGAGCCTCGCGTCGATCCGCGAGACGAAGCGCGCGCCACCCGCGAGGAAACCTCCGGTGGGCATGAAGAGGGGGAAAGGGAAGGGGCGGATGCGGGGCCGTTAGGCCGAGCTCAGTTCCCCTTCCGGGGCCGCAACCGAACCGCCGCGGCCACGATCCCCAGCGCCGCGATGACGAGGACGACCTCGAACCCGGGCGTCGGCGGGGGCGTGGTCGCGCCCACCTGGACCCAGCCCACCATCCCGGTGCGGCTCTCGTTCGGGCCCGTGGAGTGGCCGGGGATGTTGCAGTAGAACTGCCACTTCCCGTTGTCCGCGGTCGACGTCGTGATGTTCACGAAGATCGTCGCGCCCTGCACGAGGGGCCGGTCCACGGCGAAGTGCGGGAAGGTGAACGTGTGGTCCATCGCGTCGTGGTTCTCGATCCGCAGTCGGAGGACGTCCGCGGGGCTGACGGTGATCGTCGGCTTCGTCGGCGCGGTCTGGGACGCGACGTGCCAGTCGATGTTGAACGCGATCAGGGTCACGTTCACGTCCGCGGCCACTGCGGGACCCGCGATCATCGGACTCAGCAAGAGGGCGGTCATGACCGCCACGGGCAAGGCCCATCGCATCATTCCGGACACCGGGCGAGCCCACACGCGCGCTCTATTTAGCGGTTTGCCCAGCGAGGAATGGACCCGCATATACCGAGGCGACGAGAGGCCCGGGCTCACCGTTTCCGCCAAGCGAACCGGCGCGCCGAGACGGCGGCGATCCCCAGGACCGCGAGGATCAGCGGGACCTCGAGGCCCGGTGTCGGCGGGGTCGAGCCGACCTGGACCCAGCCCACCATCCCGTCCCGGTTCGGGTCCGTCCCGGTCGTGTGGCCCGGGACGCTGCAGTAGAACTGCCACTTCCCGTTGTCCGCAGTGGACGTCGTGATGTTCACGTAGGCGATCGTCGGCACCGCGTCGCTCCCCGGGGCGAGCTGCAGGTCGACCCCGAAGTGGGGGAACGTGAACGTATGGTTCATCGCGTCGTGGTTGTGGACCTGCAGCCGGAGCGCGTCCCCCGGGCTGATGATGATCGTGGGCTTCGGCGGTGTGCTCGTGGAGGCGATGTGCCAGTTCACGCCGAACGCGATCACGACGAGGTTCACGTCCGAAGCGGAGACGGGGACTGCGACCCAGGGAGCCGCGAGAAGGATCGCCCCCAAGATGAGCGCCCGTCGAATCATGGGACCGCAGAACCGCCCAGCCCTCGCCGTCTATTTACGAGTTTCTCCGGGGGGCGCGCCACGGGAGGGGGCGCAAAACCGTTATATGGAGCCTTCGCATCGGCGCGGCCGGCATGTCGTGGACGCAACAGGAGATCCGCGAGCTGAAGGTGAACCGGTACGTCCTGATCGACGAGGAGCCGTGCCGGATCCTCTCGATCCAGATGTCGAAACCCGGGAAACACGGCGAGGCGAAGGCGCGGATGGAGGTCGTCGGCCTCTTCGACGGCCAGAAGCGGTCGATCGTCCACCCCGTGACCCACAAGGTCCGCGTGCCGATGATCGACAAGAAGAAGGCCCAGGTCCTCTCCATCCACGGGAACCAGGCCCAGGTCATGGACCTCGGGTCGTACGAGACGTTCGACCTCCCGGTCCCCGAGGAGTTCGCGGGGATGGTGAACCCCGGGGACGAGGTCCTCTACATGGAGACGATGGGCCGGCGGAAGCTCACGAAGGCGTGACCGGACGGGGCCGCCCGGTCGGAGGGTCGTGGGAAGTCTGTTCGATCGTACCTCTACTTAGAGGTACGACCTGCGCTCGGCGTGCGGATTTCGCCCCACCGATCTCCCCATCGGGAGGGGTTTTAAGGCCCCAGGCGGTTCGCGGCCCCGCCATGGTCACCCGCCCGTTCGCGGACTCGGTCGCGTCCTACGACGACGCTCGCGTCGTCCTGTTCGGCGTGCCCTTCGACCGGACGTCCTCGTTCCGCTTCGGGTCCCGGTGGGCCCCGGACGCGATCCGAGAGGCGTCGTACAACTTCGAGACGTACATGATGGACCACGGGCGGGACATCCTCGACGTGAAGTTCCACGACCTCGGGAACCTGGAAGACTTCGGGACGCCGGAAGCGATGGTGAAGGGGGTCTCCGAGGCCTCGACGAGGATCGCGAAGGCGGGGAAGATCCCCCTCGCGATCGGGGGGGAGCACAGCATCGCGCCCGCCGCCGTCCGCGGGCTCCCGAAGGACGTCGGGGTCATCGGCCTCGACGCCCACCTCGACTTCCGCGATTCGTACCACGACGACAAGTGGTCCCACGCGTGCTCCCAGCGGCGGATCGCCGACCACGTGGGCTTCGACCGCACGGTCTACGCGGGCGTCCGCTCGTTCTCCGCGGAGGAGAAGGAGGACCGGGAGCGGCTCGGCCTCTCCTTCATCAGCGCGTACGAGATCCATCAGCGGGGGATCGAGCGGGCGACCGACCGCGCCCTCCACGCGATCGGGCGGGAGAAGGTGTACCTCACGATCGACACGGACGCGATCGACCCCGCGTTCGCGCCGGCGGTGGGGAACCCGGAGCCGTTCGGGCTCACGCCACTCCAGGTGAAGGGGGTCGTGAACACGCTCGCGCCCCGCCTCGTCGGCATGGACATCAACGAGGTGAGCCCCGCCTGGGACCAGGGGCAGACCGCCCTCCTGGCCGCGCGCCTGATCCGCGAGGCAATCATCGGGATGGCGGGGCCGGAGCGGTAAGGTGCCAATGAGCGTCAAGAAACCAGTTGGACCGATTCCTCAGGACGAGAAATGGCGAGACTTGGTTCTGTGGACGGAGAAGATCCAAGTCGGGGGCATCTGCCCGCTAGAATCACGCTTTGGGCTCTCAAGGTGAGGTTCTGTCCGAGACTTTCGACATCTACATCAAACCGCCCTTCGGGTCGCTCAAGGAGCTTGTTCGCGAATTATACAACGCCTTGGTCGATACGGGTTGGGCGCCTAGCTCTATGGCCATCCTTGATTCGGTCGCCTACCGAGACGGCCCAGCCCCTTCCCTAGATGCACTGCTTGGCGTCGACGCCGGCCAAGTGGCCTTTGTCAAAGACAAGAGTGGCTTGACCTTGGGAGCCGGTTTCCTCGAAAACGGAGTTCTTTCCCTTGGATCCGATGGTTTGTTCTTCGAGGCACCGTCCGCCCTCGACGACATCAAGGCGGTTGTTTCTCGCCTGACGTTCCCACCACACACCATTGTGGTCGGTGACACGGAGTTTCGGCTTATGGATGTCCAGGAATCTGGCTTGCCGCTAGTTTCGCCTCAACGCCTGCAATCCATGGGTTTCCTTTGGGTCGATATGTTGAGGCCTCAGCAGTGGCGGCGCGTCCAAGAGGACCTTAGCAGGGATGCTAGTGCGGTCCTCGGAGTCGCCGGCGACGACCAGATTGTTAGGCTATGGGAGAATCCCTTCGAAAGGAAGGGGCTGTCCCCTGACTTCCGTCGACTCGCCCAGCGGATCGCCGTTCATCAGTAAGGATGCCGAGCGCGGCCGTGCGCGCATATCAGCGGAATGGGGGCAGGCATTCCGGTGGCGGAAATCTGGATCGCGGACGCCCGGTGATCAGCGATACCCCGGGATCTCCCGCTTCTTCGACCAAATCGCCTCGAGGTCGAACCGCTTCAGCTCCTCCTCGTACCGCTTGTCGAGTGCCTCCTTCGTCCGCCGGAGCTCCGGGAGGTCCGCCTCCTGCTTGAGCGCGGACACCCGCACCCTCTCGATCTCCCGCGGGAGGGCGTCGTCCACCTCCACGCCCGCGAGGGACAGGATCGAGAGCGTGTTCTTCATGATGTCCAGCTCCAGCCGGATCCGCTCCCGAGTCCCGGTGTGGATCACGCGCTTGTCAAGCTCCCCGAGGAACTCCCGGTGCTCCTTCAGGGCCGTGAGGATGTGGTCGATCCGCTCGCTCGTGCGGAGGAGGTACTCCTGGAGGCGGACGACGCTCGCCTCGACCTCGCCGAGGCGGCCCTTCGACCCCGCCTTCGACCGGCCCCCGAGGCCGAGGGCGCCGAGCACGACCCTCTCCCGGCGCTGCTGGGCGGCGACCTCCTTCGCGAGCCGACGCGTGCGGTCCTGCTCCACGGCGAGGCGGGCCTCCAACGCGCGCACGGCGGTCCCGAGCCGCCCGACCTGGGCCTGCAGGTCCACGATCCGAGACTCCGGGTCCGATGCCCGCCGCGCCACCGGATGGAAATGCGCCCGCACGGGCTTGAACGTTTGGCCGCGATTCCGCGGTTCGACACCAAACCCCGCGAGACCGGTCCGCCGCGCTATCGTTAAATACGGTCGGTCCCTCAGACGGGCGTTCTATGGCGGAGCCCATCATCCGGGCGGAGGGACTCTCGAAGACGTTCCTCTCGAAGGAGCGGAAGAAGGGCGAGAAGAAGCGGAAGAAGGAGGTGCACGCCCTCAAGTCCGTGGACCTCGAGGTCCTCGACGGCGAGGTGTTCGGCCTCCTCGGCCCGAACGGTGCGGGCAAGACGACGCTGATCAAGATCCTCACGACGCTCCTCCTCCCCACGGGGGGCTCCGCGTGGGTGAACGGCTACAGCATCACGAAGGAGGAGGACGAGGTCCGCGCGTCCATCGGCTGCATGCTGATGGGGGACCGCGGGCTGTACTGGAAGCTCACGGGGCGGGAGAACCTGGACTACTTCGGGGCGCTGTACCACGTCCCGAGGCCGGACCGCGCGAAGCAGATCGAGCACCTGATCGCGCTCCTCAAGCTCGACGACTTCATCGACCGGACGGTGGAGACGTACTCGAGCGGGCAGCGGATGATCGTCGCGTTCGCGAAGTCCCTCGTGAACGACGCGCCGATCCTGTTCCTCGACGAGCCGACGGTGACGATGGACGTGCCCACCGCACGGGAGCTCCGGAGGATCGTGAAGGACCTGAACGACCACGGGAAGACGATCCTGTACACGACCCACCTCATGCACGAGGCGGAGGAGCTGTGCGACCGGGTCGCGATTATCGACCACGGGGAGATCATCGCCCTCGGGACCCCGCGCGAGCTGAAGGACTCCCTCGGCCACGAGGATGTCGTGTCCCTCGAGGGGATATTCCCCGACGCGACGGTGTCCCGCCTCCGCGCGGTGCCGGGGGTCCTCGAGGTCGCGGTGAGCGCGGAGGACGACGGCCGCTCGAAGCTCGACGTGATGGTGGAGAACTCCCGCGCGATGCTCCCGCGGATCATCGAGGCCGTGACGGGCCAGGGGTCGACGGTCGAGGAGATCCGGCCGAAGGAGATCACGCTCGAGGACGTGTTCGTCGCGAAGACCGGCCGCACGCTCGCGGTCGACACGCGGGTCGTCGGGGAGAAGGCGGTGCGCGGCCGTGGCGGGTGAGACCGTCTCCCGGGGCTTCGGCCTCGGGAGGCCGGGCCCGCGGGCGTCCGCGGGGGTCGTGTGGAGCGTGTTCCGGGCGCGCCTCAAGATCATCACCCGCTACAAGGGGGCGGTCTTCCTGGAGTCGATCATCCCCGTGATCTTCGCGGGCCTTCCGATCCTCCTCGGGGCCGCCGTGGCGGGAGGCGAGCAGAACGCCGCGAACAACTTCTTCGCGTACACCGGGACCACCGGGAGGACCGCGGCGGACTTCCGGCTGTACATGCTGATGGGCTCGAACACGTTCATGGTCGTCACCCTGATGCTCTGGCTCATCGGGTACTGGGTGCGGCGGGAGCAGGAGACGGGGACCCTCGAGGCGCTGTACCTCACCCCGGCGAAGCGGTTCCACGTCCTGGCGGGCGTGACCTCGTACACGTTCATCCGCGCCCTCATCGCGTTCCTCGTCGCGACCGTGCTCGGGGCGCTCCTGTTCAACGTGAACCCGCTCGAGGGGAACTTCCTCGCGGCGGTGGCGTACCTCGTCCTCGGCATCCCCGCGCTCTGGGGGATCTCGTTCTTCTTCGGAGCCCTCGTGATGCGGATCAAGGAGGCGAACTCCGTGATCCAGCTCCTCCAGTGGGTCCTCGCGTTCGCGATGGGCGTGTACTTCCCCGTGACCGTGTTCCCCTTCCTCCTCCGCGTCGTCGCGATGGGCTTCCCGCCGACCTTGATGAACGACGCCATCCGCTCCACGCTCCTCGGGATCGCGTCGATCTACGGCCCGTGGTACGTCGTCCTCGGCCTGATGCTCATCGCCGCATGGCTCGTCCCCCTCCTCGGGTACGAGTTCTTCGGCTGGACGGAGCGGCGGGTGAAGCGGGACCAGGGGGTCGGACAGTTCTGAGCACCGCCCTCGCCCACAAGGGCTTCGGGCTCGCCCGCCTCGACCTCCGCCAGCGGCTCGAGACGTTCGCCACGATGGCGCGGAAGACCCTACTCGAGTACAGCCGGTACCCGGTCGCGTTCGGGGCCCTCTTCGCGCAGATCTTCCTCATCATTCTCCTGTTCGTGCTGACCACCGTCGCGTTCGCGGGCGGGGACCAAAGGACGATCTCGAGGTTCGCGGGGGCGATGGGCTATGGCTTCGTCGTGAACATCATCCTCTCCTTCACCCTGTGGGAGATCGGTTTCTCGATCCGGGAGGAGCAGGTCCGGGGGACCCTCGAGTCCCTGTACCTGTCCCCCGCGAACAAGTTCTCCAACCTCGTGTCCCGGATCTTCGCGGTCCTCTCGATCACGGTCCTGATGTGCCTCGGCGGGCTCGCCGTCGTCAGCGCCGTCGCGGGCGGGCTCCCGGTGAACAACGTCGGCCTGGGCCTCCTGGCGTTGCTCCTCACGACCTCCGGGTTCCTCGGGCTCGGGTTCGTCTTCGCGGGGATCACGATCAAGCTGAAGGAGACCGCCCAAATCCTCGTGAACGGCCTCCAGTTCTTCTTCATGATCTTCTGCGCGATGTTCTACCCGTTCCTCGCGCTCCCCTCGTTCGTCGTCGACGACATCAGCCGATGGATCCCCATCAGCTACTGCGTGGACCTGTTCCGGCAGACCCTCCTCGGACAGCAGCCCGAGCTCGGGGTCTCGTACGCGGTCGAGTGGGTGATCGTCCTCGCGTTCGGGATCGTCTCCCCGCTCGTGGGGTACTGGATCTACCACCGCATCGAGCGGAAGGCAAGGACGGACGGGACGCTCGGAGAGTACTGACCCCTCCCGGAAACCCTTATATCGAGAGCCCTCTTCGTCGGGCGATTCTCGATGCCGGAGGAGTGGACAGGCCCGACCGAGCAACTCGACGAGTTCCGATTCGTTATCCCGAAATCGTACAAGCCCACGATGCGGACCGAGGGCCTGATCTTCGCGGATGTGAAGATGATGGAGCAGGTCAAGAAGGACTTCGCGCCGGAGCAGGTCGCGAACGTCGCCACGATGCCGGGAATCGTGGGCCGCGCGATGGCGATGCCTGACATACACTGGGGCTACGGCATGCCCATCGGCGGCGTGGCCGCATTTGGCTACGATGAAGGCGTGTTGTCCCCCGGAGCGACGGGGTACGACGTGAATTGTGGCGTCCGTCTCATCCGGACTGGCCTAACGGAGAATGAGGTCCGTCCGAAGCTCAAAGAACTTGTCGACACCTGCTTCCACAACGTGCCCAGCGGGGTGGGAGAAGGCGGAATCGTGAAGGTTGACAGGAAGGATCTCCAGAGGCTAGCCGAGAGTGGCGTCCGATGGGCGGTCGAGAATTCGTACGCCTGGTCGGAGGACCCCGAGCATATCGAGGCGAACGGATGCCTGGAGGACGCGGATTTCTCGAAGGTGAGCGACCGGGCGATCGCCCGCGGGAAGGACCAGGTGGGCAGCCTCGGTGCCGGGAACCATTTCGTCGAAATCCAGAAAGTGGACCGAGTCTACGACGAGGCAGCCGCGAGAGCGATGGGGATTAGCCAGCTGGGCCAGGTATGCGTGATGGTCCATACAGGGTCCCGCGGCTTTGGCCATCAGATTGCAACGGATTACATCGCGACCACAGAACATGCAATCAAGAAGTACGGAATTGAACTTCCTGACCGCCAACTCGCGTGTGCGCCCATCCAGTCCCCGGAGGGGCAAGACTATTGGAAGGCGATGTCCTGCGGGGCGAACTTCGCCTGGAACAACCGCCAGCTGATCACGCACGGCGTCCGGAATGCGTTCAAGTCCGTCCTGCATCGATCCCCGGAGGACCTCGGGATGGGAATCGTGTACGACGTGTGCCATAACATCGTGAAGATCGAGGAGCACACGGTCGACGGGAAGCGGTGGAAGGTCGCGGTCCACCGGAAGGGTGCGACCCGCGCCTTCCCCCCGGGCCATCCCGAGACCCCCGCCGCGTACAAGTCCGTGGGCCAGCCCGTCCTGATCCCGGGAGATATGGGCACGTGCTCGTTCGTCCTCGTCGGCCTCCCGACCGCGATGGAGCGGTCCTTCGGCTCCTCGTGCCACGGGGCGGGCCGGCAGATGAGCCGGAAGGCGGCCGAGCGGATGTTCCGGCCCAACGAGGTCGTCAAGGCCCTCAACGAGAAGGGAATCTACCTGCACGCCGCATCGAAGGCGGGGATCGTCGAGGAGGCGCCCGGCGCGTACAAGGACGTCGAGCACGTCGTTCGCGTCGCGGAGGGGGCGGGGCTCACGAAGATCGTCGCCCGCATGGTCCCCCTCGGGGTCGTGAAGGGGTGAGGATCGCCCTCCAGCCGATCGGCGATGTGCCGCGGGAGGTCCTCGAGGACCTCATCGAAGACTTGAAGGGGCTCGGCGACGCGTCGATCCTCGACCCGATCCCCCTGGACCCGGCGTGGCGTGAACCCAAGGGAGACCAGGTCCGCGCGGACCCAATCCTCGACGAGATCGAACCCGAAGGCGCGCACCGGGTGCTCGGGGTCACGGCCGCGGACCTGCACACGGGCGCGTATGACTTCATCTTCGGCCTGGCGAAGGTCCAAGCGAGGCCCGCGGTGATCTCCCTCTTCCGGCTGGGGTCGACAGACCCGCGCGTGTCCCGCGAGCGGGTCGCGAAGGAGGCGATCCACGAGCTCGGCCACACCCTCGGCGCGGACAACTGCCCGAACCGGGAGTGCGTGATGTCCTTCTCGGCGTCCGTCGACGCGGTGGACCGGAAGACGGCGGCGTTCTGCGGGCGGTGCCGCCCCACGATCGAGTTCAGTGCGAAGCGGCTACGAACGTGACCGCGTGGTCGTACTCGTACCGCGGGCCCCGTTTCGGGAGCTCCCGCTCGAGCCACGCGAGGCCGCGCTCGAACTCCCCCGGCGGGAGGAGGGCGAGGGTCGAGACGTACTTCCCGCGCACCCGCGCCAGGAACTCTTCCGTGGAGGACTCGAGCCGCCGGCGGCCCTCCTGCGCCTCCACCCGCCTCCAGCCCGCCTTCCGGCACGCGTCCTCGATCGCGGGAATCGTCGGGAAGCGGGCGGCGTCGATCCGCTGGAACGAGGGGAACGCCTCGTCGAGCGCGTGGGGCGTCCGCGTCTCCATGTCGATCGTCGCGACGACGATCCGGTGTGCGACCCTCCCAATCTCCCACACGGCCTCCGCGAGATCCGGGAGGAGATGGAGCACCTCCACGGCGAACGCGACCGCGAAGCTCCCGTGCCGGAAGGGCAGCCGCCGGGCGTCCCCCCGCACGAACTCGGCGTCGCTCCCCTTCGAGCGGGCGACCGCGAGCATCTCGGGGGACGCGTCGACCCCGACGACGCGGTGGCGCTCCGCCATCGGGACCGCGATGCGGCCCGTCCCGCATCCGACGTCGAGGATGCGCGACCCCGCCTCCACGTCCGCCAACCGGAGGAGCGTCGGGGTCCAGAACTCGCGGACATCCTGCGGCGAGGACCGCATCCGGTCGTACGTCGGCGCGACCCGGGCGTAGTCCACGGGCACGGCCCCTCCGAGGGCGCCAACCCTAATGAGCCCGTCGGGTCCTCCCCGAGGCATGCTCGCGGAGTTCAGCGTCACGCCGATCGGGAAGGGGACGAGCGTCTCCGAGTACGTCGCGCGGTGCCTCGCGATCGTCGACAAGAGCGGGCTCGACTACCGCCTGAACCCGATGGGCACGGTCGTGGAGGGCCCGTTCGACGAGGTGCTCGCGCTCATCGCGAAGTGTCACAAGGCCGTCGCGAAGGACTGCGAGCGGGTCTCGACGGTCGTCAAGATCGACGACCGGAGGGGGGCGACAGGCCAGCTCGAATCGAAGGTCACGCGGGTCGAGGAGGCCCTTGGCCGGAAATTGAAGACATGACGGGCGGTCGCCAGAGGAAGAGCATCCCCGCCGCGACGGCCGCCACGACGGCGCCGAACCAGAACGTCGCGGCGGGGACGACGAGGACCCACAGCGCGCCCGCGACGAGCCCCGAGGCGAGCTTCACGAACCCCGTGCTCGTGTGGTACGCCCCGAGGACCGTCGCTTTCGACTCCGGCGGGGCGAGGTCCGCGACGAGCGCCCGCTGCGTCCCCTCGGCCATCCCGTAGCTCAGGCCGTACAGGACGAAGCCGAGCGCGAGGGTCACCAGGTTCGGGGTCGCGGCGAGGAGCACCGCCATCACGACGAACGCCGCGTACCCGACGAGGATCACGGGCCTCCGGCCGACCCGGTCCGAGAGGATCCCCGCGGGGAACGCGTGGGACGCGTACACGACGTTGAAGAGCACGTACAGGAGGATCGCGACGACGGTCGCCTGCCCCACGTCCGTCACCCGCAGCAGGAGGAACGCGACGGAGAAGTCCGCGAAGGAGAACACGCTCGCGATCGCGATGAACAGCCTGAGGGACCGGGGCACCCGGGACAGGCTCACCCGGAGGCGGGGCTGCCGCACCGCCGCCCGCCGTCGCTCCCGCACGAGGGACACGCACAGGAACGACACCGCGGCGGGCAGGGCCGCGGCCAGGATGATCAGGCGGTACGCGCCCGCCTCCCCCCACACCGGGAGGAGCAGCGCGAGAAGGCCGAGCGTCACGACGGGACCGATGATCGCCCCCGCGGTGTCCATGCTGCGGTGGAACCCGAACGCCTTCCCGCGGGCGTCCGCGGGCGTGGACTCCGTGAGCAGCGCGTCCCGCGGCGCGTCCCGGACGCCCTTCCCGAGCCGCTCGACGATCCGCATGCCGAAGAACTGCGGCCACGCCGCGGCGAACGGGAACAGGACCTTCATCACGGTCGAGAGGCCGTACCCCGCCTCCACGAACCCCTTCCGGCTCCCCGCGACGTCGGACCACCGGCCGGACACGACCTTCATGAACGCGACGACCGCGTCCGCGGTCCCCTCGATGAGCCCGACGATGAGCGCGTTCGCGCCCAGGGCGAGGATCAGGTAGAACGGGAGGATCGGGATGATCATCTCGCTGCTGAAGTCCGTGAGGAGGCTGACGACCCCGAGGACAAGGATGTTCGCCGTCAACCCGTACCGCCACGTGCGCGTCGCCACGGCCCCGCCTCATGGATGGAAGAAGAAACCGACCGCGATGATCGCGTACACCATCACGAGGAGCACGCCCTCGTACCAGTTGCTCTCCCCGTCCGAGGCGATCAGGCTGAGGACCGCGACGGAGAGGGCGATCGACACGAGCTCGAAGGGCTCGAACCCCAGGGTCAGGCGGGGAGGGCCCATGAGCGCGGACGCGAACACGAGCACGGGCGCGACGAACAGGGCGATCTGCGTGCTCGAGCTCGTGCAGATCCCCACGCTGAGGTCCATCTTGTTCCGCCAGGCCATCTGGACGGACGCCCCGTGCTCCGCGGCGTTGCCGATGATCGCCACCACGACGACCCCGACGAACAGCTCCTTGAGGCCGATCTGCGCGATCGCGCCCTCGAGGGCGTGGACGAGGATCTCGCTCTCGACCGCGACGAGGGCGGTCGCGAGACCGAGTGCGGCGAAGCTCGTGCGCACGGACCACCGCGGTGGGTCTTCCTTCGCGGTGACCGGGTTGAACACGTCCCGGTGCGTCCGCAGGGAGAACACGAGGCCCGCGATGTACGCGACGATGAGGATCGCGGAGATCAGGACGCTCATGTCCTCCACGGGGACGGACGGGGACGGGGGGCCCGTCCCGAAAACGAAGAGGTTGTACAGCTCGGGCATGACGAGGCCGATCACGGCAAGGGTGAGCATCGTCACCTGGAGGCCCGCCGCGGCGCGGTTGAAAGTCTGCTTCGGCCGACGCACCCCGCCTGCGAGCATACTCAGGCCGAGGACGAGCAGGATGTTGCCGATGATCGAGCCCGTGATCGACGCCTTAACAATCGGGATCAGCCCGCTCGACAGGGCGGAGAGCGCGATGATCAGCTCCGTCGCGTTGCCGAACGTGGCGTTCAGGAGCCCGCCGAGCCCCGGGCCCGCGTGCTTCCCGAGCTCCTCCGTCGCGATCCCCATGACGAACGCGAGCGGGATGATCGCGAGCCCGGCGACCGCGAAGATCGCCACCGCGGGCGCGGAGACGGCCCACACGCCGACGCTCACCGGCACCAGGAGGAAGAACAGCAGGAGCCGGCGGGAGAGGAGGGGCTTCGGCTCGTCCGCCACGGGGCCGCCCGATGCGCTCCGCCGATATCAACCCGCCGTCACGCCCAAACTTTGAAAGGGACCCGCCGGATGCGGGCCGCGTGCTGACCGCCGCGGAGCAGCGGGTGATGGACCGGAACGCGGAGTACTTCGGCGTCTCGATCCTCAACCTCATGGAGGCCGCGGGCCGCGGGGTCGCGGAGGTCGCGCGCTCCGAGTTCCAGGTCCGGGGGAAGCGGATCGTCGTCGCGTGCGGCACGGGGAACAACGGCGGGGACGGCCTCGTCGCCGCGCGCCACCTGAAGGACGAGGCCCGCGTCACCGTCCTCCTGGCGAAGACCGCGAAGGACGTGGCGACCCCGGAGGCCCGCGCGAACCTCGAGCGCCTCGGCACCGACGTGGAGGTCGTCGAGGGGCCCGCGCAGAGCGAGCGGCTGTTCGCGGAGGCGGACATCCTCATCGACGCCCTCCTGGGGATCGGCGTGCACGGCGAGATCCGCGAGCCGTACGCGACCCTGA
>VBMI01000062.1 GCA_005878955.1 Methanobacteriota archaeon | reverse complement strand
CCGGAGGCCCCGCCCCGGCACGCCACGTCGACGAGCCCCCGGAAGACGTCGAAGTCGGCGCCCGCGCTCAGCACGACCCACGGCACCTTCGTCGCCGCGCTCAACCGGTCGCAGTTCCTCCGTAGCTCCTCGGGGTCCGGCGTCACCTTCGGGTCTCCCGGGAACTCCGCCTTGAGGACGTCGAGGCCGAGGGGGCTGAGGACCTCCGCGGTGCGGATGATCGTGTCCGCCTTGTGACGCGCGAACTCCTCCTCGCTCTCGTCCACCGGGTACGACATGGGCTCGCACACGAACGCGAGGTCGAGCCGCAGGCACTCGTCCGCGACGGATCGGACGACCTTCACCTGGTGGTCCACGACCTCCCGCGGCGCGTCCGGGTTGAAGAACACGAGGAGCTTCGCCGCGCTCGCCCCGAGCTTCTTCACCTTCTCCACGTTCCAGCCCTCCAGGAGCGTCGTGAGCCGCCAGTTCCCCTTCTTCTCGTATCCGGAGGTCTCGAGGGCGACGAGGAGCCCCGTGCGGCCCGGCAGGGCGAACCGGTTGATCGCGGGGCCCACCCCGTACTCCGGGTCGAGGAGGTACCCGCTCGCGTGGGGGGCGAGGGCCTCCGTCACGCCAAGCTTCACCGCCTCCATCTCCGCGTACGTCGAGGCCTTCGGGTCCTCGGGGTGCAGCATCCTCTGCAGGCTCCCCCGCTGGTCCATCGCGATCATCGTGAAGCGGCCCGTGTCGTCCGAGATCTGCTGGAGGCCGCGGAGCTTGCCGACCGAGATCCGCACTGCGCACACCTTCAAACGTTGCGAATGAGCGGTGCCGTATTGACCTTTGCGGCGCGGGACCTGCCTCCGAGGACTCGGTAGGCTCTGAGGGCGAAGAATCCGGCGCGGGCTCCTCGGGTTCATCCCGGTTACCCACGGTGCGCCGTACCTCACCGTTCCCCTGTTCCGCTTCATCCTGGGGAATTTATGGAAGAATCCCCGACTCGCGGGTGTGAGCAAACGATTGACGCGACGACCACAACCCGAACCCTCCGTAGAGGGTGACCGTGGCGCGGGCGTAGGTTCTTGGCGGGTCCACGGTCTTACGGGCCGTCGGACCTCGATGAAACGCTCCCGCGATGAACGCCGGCTCTACCACGACCTTGCGTGGACGTGGCCAATCGTCAGTCCCCCCGGGCGGTACACCCGGGAAGCCCACGCGATTCGCCGGCTGATTCGCGGCCGCGCCCCCGGAGCGAGGACGCTCCTCCATTTGGGTTGTGGCGGCGGTCATCTCGATAAGACATTGAAGCGGGCCTTCGAGATCACCGGTGTAGACCTCAGCCCCGCCATGCTCGCGCTCGCACGTCGCCTGAATCCGGACGTCGCGTACCGCGTCGGCGACATGCGCTCGATTCGCCTCCGGCGGACGTTCGACGCCGTGGTGATCGCGGACTCGATCGCGTACATGCTGACGAATAGGGAGCTGCTCGCCGCCTTCGGGACCGCGTTCGTCCACCTTGTGCCTGGCGGCGTCTTCCTCACGTACGTCGAACGCACACCCGCAACGTTCCGACAGGACGCGACGACCCGGGCCATCGCGAGACGCGGGGACGTGGAGGTCGTGCTCATCGAAAACCAGCATGACCCGGATCCTGCGGACACGACGTACGAGTCCACGTTCGTCTACTTGATTCGACGACGGGGTCGTCTGCGGATTGAGACGGACCGCCATCGTCTAGGGCTCTTCCCGCTTCCGGTGTGGCGGGGACTCCTCCGGAGGGCAGGGTTCCGCGTCACGCAACTCGTGGGTGAACCGGATCGACGGGGTGCGCGCGGGAACGCGACGTTCGTCTGCGTTCGTCCCGCTATCGACCGATAAAGTGAGAGGTGGGCCATGGGCAGATGTGCAGAGTGCGGAGCGGAAACACAGTTCGAATGGGTCCGGCCGAACGCAGAGAAGCAAAGGATTGAGGAGGTCGGACCCAAGGACCTCATCTGCCTGAAGTGCTATTTGCGCCTCCACTGGTCGTAAGGCCCTAGCGCGACGGCGGACGAAACCCGATGCTAGGTCGCAACGCTGTATATCACCGAAGCAGCAGGCTCGCATCCGCCTCCTGAAGGCCCGCCACTCGGCCGAACTCCAGCAGTCCCCCCTTCTCGTCAATCCCAATGACCCGAGCCTGGTCGACATCAATCCCGTTTAGGATCGGGGAGAGGTACGGGTAGCTTGCGACATCCACGCCTAACGCGAGGGGGCTGAAGGCGGGTAGGACAATCACCCGCTCCGCCACAAGGAACGCGGGCACGCTTATCGTCGCACCGAGGGAGTCCCGGAGCTTCACCGCGGGGTGCTCGTGCCCCATCACGATCGTCCCGAGCGCCCGGACCTCCTCGTGGCCATGGACGAACGTGCACCCTCCAAGGTCGTACCGGTCGTGCAGCTTCATGCGAAGGTCCCCGAGGATCGTCGCAAGGAAGTTGTCGTGGTTCCCCCGTACGATGATCGGCTGTGTCCGCTGCTGGACGAATCTCAGGACCTGCTTGATCTCCACCCACTCATCGGAGAGGTTCTTCGAGAACTCGTGCTTGAAGTCGCCGGCGATGATCAGCTTCTCGGGCTCGTAGGCGTCGAGGAGGCGGGCGAGCCGCTCGAGGATCTCCCGCCGCTGAAACCGCGGAATCGATACTCCCTGCTCCGCGAGCGCGGCCTCGAACCCCAAGTGGAGGTCGCTGATCGCGACCGCGTCCGCGTCCTTCAACCAGAGCGCGAAATGGCGGGTCGCCCACAGCCCCGGCGCGACCTCGATCTCGTCCACGGGGAACGGACCGTGGCGGCGCTATTTGGACGTTCGGCGGTCCCGCTCGCCATCGAGAAGAAAGAAAGAATCGCCCCGGTCGCACGCCGGCGTCGGGGCCGGAAAGGGTTTCGAAGTCGTTCCTTGGCCCTTGTCCGGTCTAGAACCGCCGCGGGCGCCGCTTCTGGAAGCACTCTTGGCAGTAGACAGGTCTCGTCCCGTCGGGCTTGAAGGGCACCTGGGTCTGCTTTCCGCAATCGGAGCAGACCACATCGTGCATCTCCCTGGGCCCGCGGTCGAATCTCCTGCCGCCGCCGCCTCTGTCTCTGTCCATTTCTACTCACTCACTGTGCCGGCCCTTTATCGAGCCGACGGCTAGATGCACCGCTTCTGGCTATAAGAAGTCATGGGTTACAATCTCACCCGCACCGCCCGATCGGGTCGTTCACCGGAGTCGCTGGCGGGGGCGGAGGGAGCGGGTGACGCGTTGCAGGGTGTGTCATCCGGGCTAATTAGAAGGTTTGAATAGCCCTCTTCGTTTAGGCTATTAAGAACCTCCGGCGGGCGGAGCCGGCGCGCCCGGGGGACTCCGTGCCGCCTCGAGGGTGAAGGATGACGCAGACGCCAACCGTGAACGACCTCGCGTGGATCGTCGGCGGGGCCCAGGGGAGCGGCGTCGACTCCTCCGCGACCGTGTTCGCGAGGGCCGCCGCGTACGGCGGGCTCCACGTGTTCGGAAATCGGGAGTACTACTCGAACATCATGGGGGAGCACTCGTACTTCCAGGTCCGCTTGAGCGGGCACCCGATCCGATCTCACGTGGACACCCTGAACCTCCTCGCGACGTTCGATGCGGAGACCGTGTTCCGCCACGCCCGGAACGTGACCGACGACGGCGCGATCATCTACGACCCCGGCCTCGCGGGGACGAAGCTCGACGACGTGCCGACGATCGAGGCCCGCTTGCGGGCGGACCTGCAGACGTACCTCGTCGCGCGCGGGCTCGGCTTCACGATCCAGGACCTCCTGAAGTCCGCGGAGGACCGGGGGGTCACCCTCGTCCCCGTCCCGTACACCCGGCTCCTCTCGGAGGTCGCCGACGAGAACCACATCGACCAGCTCTCGAAGATCTCCCGAATGGTGAACATGTTCGCGGTCGCCTCGTCCTTCGGGATCCTCGGGTACGACTACGAGATGATGGCGAGGGCCCTCCGCGACGTGTTCCGCGCGAAGGCGGAGGTCGCGGAGATGAACGTGCGGGGCGCGAAGAAGGCCTACGACCTCGTCGTGGCGAAGCACCTCGCGTTTCCCTACCACCTCGAGCCGATCGACTTCCGGGGCGAGCGTCGCGTCCTGATGACGGGGGCGCAGGCGATCGGTCTCGGGAAGGTCCTCGGGGGGATGCGCGTCCAGACGTACTATCCGATCACCCCCGCCTCCGATGAGAGCGAGTATATCGAGGCGAACCAGATCGTGGACAGCCGCGCGCCCTCCGCCGACCCCGCGGAGGAGGAGTCCGCGGTCGCGAAGGAGGCGGGCTCCGTCCTCGTCATGCAGACCGAGGACGAGATCTCCGCGGTCACGATGGCGATCGGCGCGGCCCTCACGGGGGCCCGCGCGGCGACGTGCACCTCCGGCCCCGGGTTCTGCCTGATGATGGAGGGGATCGGCTGGGCGGGAATCAACGAGGTCCCCCTCGTGATCACCCTGTACCAGCGGGCGGGGCCCTCCACTGGGATGCCGACGCGCCACGAGCAAGGGGACCTGCGGTTCGCGCTCCATGCGGGGCACGGGGACAGCCCGCGAATCCTCCTCGCGAGCGGTGACTTCGAGGAGGCGTTCCACGACGGTGCGAAGGCGTTCAACTACGCGGAGCGGTATCAGACGACCGTGATCCACCTCGTCGACAAGGCCATCGCCAACAGCAACGGCACGATGCCGACCTTCGACCCGGACCAGGTGCGGATCGACCGCGGGGAGATGATCACGGACGGCTGGAGCGGGCGGGACCCGTACAAGCGGTTCGCGTTCACGGAGTCCGGCGTATCCCCCAGAGCCGTCGTCGGCCACCCGGGGACGATGTTCTGGAACACCGGGGACGAGCACGACGAGATGGGCCACATCACGGAGGACCCCGTCCTCCGGAACCTGATGATGGAGAAGCGGGAGAAGAAGCTCGAGCTCGCGGCCCGGGAGATCCCCGAGGGGGAGAAGGTGAACTTCTTCGGGGACCGCACGGCGGGGACCGTCGTCGTCTCCTGGGGTTCCACGAAGGGCGCGATCCTGGACGCGATGGACGCCCTCCATGCGGAAGGGATCAAACTCGGGTTCCTCCAGATCCGGCTCGTGAACCCGTTTCCCGTCGAGGCCGTCACGCGGGCCCTCGCGCGGGCGAAGTCGATCGTGAACGTGGAGATGAACTTCGGCGCGCACATGGGCGGCCTCATCCGGGAGAGGACCGGGATCGAGCCGACCCATCAGGTCCTGAAGTACAACGGGAGGCCGATGTCGAGCACAGAACTCGCGGCGGCGTTCCGGGCGATCGCGAAGGGGAACGCCCCCAGGAAGCAGGTGCTCACGTATGGCGTCTAAGCAGGTCCTGAAGGTCGCGGACTTCCAGACGGAGGTCCACAACGACTGGTGCCCCGGGTGCGGCGACTTCGGGATCCTCCGGTCGATCCAGATGGCCCTCGCGGAGATGCAGCTCGACCCGTCGAACGTCGCGATCGTCAGCGGGATCGGTTGCTCCGCGAAGACGGTGCACTACGTGAAGACGTACGGGGTCCACACCCTCCACGGGAGGCCCCTGCCGTTCGCGACGGGAGTGAAGCTCGCGAACCCGGGACTCGAGGTCGTCGCGTGCGGCGGCGACGGGGACGGGCTCGGCATCGGTGCGGCCCACTTCGTGAACTCGGGCCGGCGGAACGTCGACATGCTGTACATCATCTTCGACAACGGGGTGTACGGGCTCACGAAGGGGCAGGCGTCCCCGACCCTTCGGCTCGGGGTGAAGACGAAGTCCCTGCCAGCGCCGAACATGAACGAAGGGGTGAACCCGCTGTGGCTCGCCCTCGCGGCGGGGGCGACCTGGGTCGGCCGCGGATACTCGTACGACATCAAGCACCTCGTCTCCCTGATCCGCCAGGGGATCGAGCACAAGGGGTACGCGTTCCTCGACGTCCTCCAGCCGTGCCCGACGTACAACAACATCAACACGAAGGAGTGGTTCGGCGGGGAGGACCGGAAGGAGGAGAACGAGGGGCGGCCCCTGCCCCGCGTGTACAAGCTCGATGCGGAGTACGACCCGGTCGTCCACTCCTGGGAAGAGATCGATGCCAAAATCGCCCAGGCGATGACGAAGGGGCGGGAGTGGGGGGACAAGATCCCGATCGGCGTGTTCTACAAGAACGAGCTCGTGCCCACGTACGAGAAGCGAATCTCCTCGCGGGTGCCGAACTATGTGAGCAACCCGCCCGCGAAGCAGGCGATCGCGGACACCGAGGGTCGGCCCGTTGCGGACCTTACGAAGCTGCTCCAGTCTCTCGCGGTGAACTGAGGCGTGTATCCGAGGAGAAGACTGTCTCCGAGCCGTCCGCTTTCCTACCTCCAGCGGCGAGGGGTCCGCTCCTTTCAGCGGGTTTTTGGCCCGCGCTACCCGCCCTACCTCGGCCTGACGTTTCTGTTCGGGTTCTTCGCATCGATCGGGTTCTTCGCTATCAGGCGAGAGTCCCTGGGACTCGGCGCGTTGTCCGCGTCGGCAGCGGTCGGGTTAGGAACCGGGTTTCTCCCCTACTTCGCCGACGATTCCCTCCTGCCGATGCCTGCTGACGCAAGCGCAGACGAAATGATGGCGGCCCGCCGTCGGATCAAGCTTGCCGATTTCCTCATGGTTCTCGGGGGCCTTGGCGTCCCTAGCACCTACCTTGTTCTCGGCGCCGTCGGATTCTACGCGACCGCGACCTTCCTCTTCATGGGCCTCGCGTTCTACGCGCTGGCAATCTTCGGCACGACCGCGGCTGTTCCGTGTCCTACGTGTGGAGCCGTCACGCTGTTCCGAAGATACCGCAATCAGCCGGTGTGCACCCGATGCGGCACGCGTCGGCGACTCTAGTTGCGGTGCGCGACGATCGCCCCCAGTGCCCTGGACCGGGGGCCCTTCTCGTGC
>VBMI01000061.1 GCA_005878955.1 Methanobacteriota archaeon | reverse complement strand
GGGCTCGTCCCCGAGCCCATGCTGTCCACCGTGCTGCTCGGAGCGTCGGCGCTGCTGCTCGGCGGCAGCGACGCGCAGCGGTCGGATCATCTCCCGGCCGTCGCCGCCGGCGATCTCGTGCTCGCGCTCGCGTACCAGGAGCAACGGAGCCGCTACGACGCGCATCACGTCGAGACGCGGGCGGAATGGGCGAGCGGCAGCTGGCGGCTCACGGGCGAGAAGATCCAGGTGCTCGACGGCCACGTCGCGGACATGCTCGTCGTCTCGGCGCGGACGTCCGGCTCGCCCGCGAACGCCGAAGGCATCACGCTGTTCCTGCTCCGCCGCGATGCCCCCGGGGTTCGCGTCGCTCGCCAGTGGCGCATCGACACCCGTGCGGCCGCGCTGGTCGCCCTCGACGGCGTGCGGGTCGGCGCCGAAGCGGTGCTCGGCGAGGTCGACGCCGGCGGGGCGCTGCTTGCGCGCGTCCTCGACCGGGCGACGATCGGTCTCACGGCCGACATGCTGGGCGGCATGACGGCCGCCTTCGAGATGACCGTCGACTACCTGAGGACGCGGCGGCAGTTCGGCGTCCCGATCGGGAGCTTCCAGGCCCTGAAGCACCGTGCCGCCCGCCTGTACGTCGAGACCGAGCTCGCACGCTCGGCGGTGATGGCCGCGCATCGCGCGCTCGACGAGGGCGCCGACGACATGCAGGCGGCGCGCATGGCCGCCATTGCCAAGGCGCGCTGCTCCGACGCGTACATGCTGGTCGCGCACGAGGCCGTGCAGATGCACGGTGGCATCGGCATGACCGACGAGCACGACGTCGGCTTCTATCTGAAGGCGGCCCGGGCGGCGGAGATCATGTTCGGCGACGCGGCATATCACCGCGACCGCCTGGCGCGGCTCCAGGGCTACTGAGTAGGAAGATCGCGCATGGCAAGCGTCAAGGAAGGGAAGCCCGCGCCGCCGTTCACGCTCGAAGGCGGCGACGGCAAGAGGGTGTCGCTCGAAGATTTCGCGGGCAAGAACGTGATCCTCTACTTCTACCCGAAGGACGACACCCCCGGGTGCACGAAAGAGGCCTGCTCGTTCCGAGACAACCTCGCCCGCGTCCGGTCGAAGGGCGCGATCGTGCTCGGGGTGAGCAAGGACGATCTCGAAAGCCACGCGAAGTTCCGCAAGAAATACTCGCTCTCGTTCCCCCTGCTTTCGGACCCGGAAGGGAAGGTTCTCGACGCTTACGGCGTGTGGAAGGAGAAGAACCTGTACGGAAAGATGTTCATGGGCATCGAGCGGACGACGTACGTGATCGACGAGGGCGGGCGGGTGAAGAAGGTATTCCCGCGCGTAAAGGTTGACGGACACGTCGACGAGGTCCTTGCGGTCCTCTAGGACCCCGCGAAACCTTCAAGCCGGACCCACGGTTCCGAAACGACGGCATGGCCATCCCCGCGAACGTGGGTCCGCCCAAGACCATCGTGTTTCGCTATCCGGGACTAGAACAGAAGCTCCGCGACCAATTCGTGTACCAGGCGTACACGAGCGTGGCGGAGGTCACGAAGCAGAAATTCGTCCCGGGAAACCGACTGGTGCTGAAGTTCAACGACGAGGTGATCGGCGAAGGGCAGATTATCTTGGTCGAGAAGGTCACGCTGGCGAGCCTGTCCGCATACGACGCGATCGTGGGCGGATACGAGAACGTGTCTATCGATGGCTCTAGACGATTTCGGCCCGCCCCCGCAAGCCATTATACGCGATCCCGTGTTCAGGGACCGGGTCGATTGAAAACATGGTGACGTGGGTCGAACCCCAGGTGTTCAAGATCGCCGAGACCCGGATTAACCGCGACGACTTGGTCGGTTTCCTCAGGTTTCTCGGGGCAGACGCGTGGATGGAGAAGCAACCATGGTATCGAGCCTCGTCCCCCGACGATGTCGAGGACTCCTCCACAGTCATAGAGATCGCCGGACGATCGTGCTACAAGAGCTTCGGAGTTGGACTGAACCCGAATATCACGAAGATCCGGGAGGATTCAAAGGCGTACATTGAGAACGTCCTCTCGAAGGGAGATGGCTCGATCTTCGAGCAGGCATCGACGTGCTGGGCGTTCGTGGACTGCTCGAGAGTGTTCACACATGAGCTCGTTCGGCATCGTGCGGGGGTCGCAATCAGCCAGGAGTCCCTACGGTACGTCCGACCGAGGGAACTCCGCATGACGATGGTCCCAGGGTCGGAGCTCTCCAGGCTTTCGAACCTCGACGAGGTCACGCGGTCGCTGGAGGGCGCGGAGGAGGAATACCTGCATCTGGTGGAGGGGACGATCCGGCCCGAAATGAAGTTCGACGAGAAGAAGGCGTGGACCTCGGCCCTTCGACGGTTCCTCCCGGATGGGATGGCGACGAACATCGTGTGGACTGCGAACCATCGGACCTTGAGATGGGTCCTCGAGATGCGGACCGCCCCGGGGGCGGAGGCGGAGATGCGGTACATCTTCAACAAGGTCGGGGAGATCCTCCTCCGCGACTATCCCCTGATCTACGGGGACTTCGTCGTCAAGCCTCACGAGGACGGCGTGGGGGGGCAGTGGGTGCCGAAGATCAGGTCCAAGGTCTGATCTTTAGGCCCGCGACGCGATGGTCTCTAGCACCTTGGCGAAGTCGTCATGCGGGAATCGCGGCGGACGGCCGATCTGCGCCCGGATCGAGGTGCTCGCCAGGGTCACCAAGAGCCCATTCGCGATTGCGGCTCGTGCCCCCGATGCCTGCTCTGCCATCGATAGGGTGCCGTCGAAGGCCTTCCCGAAGGTCCTGGCCGCGACGAGGTGGCGTTTGAACTCCCCCGCCCGGGAGATCCCCTTCGCCTGTAGGTGGTCCGCGAGCTTCCCGGCGTACGTTTCGAAGTCGGTCTTCCCGCCCTCCCACTCCTCGACGAACTCGAAGCACCCGGCGCTCGAGCACACGCCGATGCTCACGCTCTCGACCGCCCCGGCGACGTGCTCACCTGCCCCCTTGTAGTCCTTTTTCCGGAGGTGCTCGGTCGCCGCGGTGAGGTTGTACGTGTGGCCAAGCAATTCGAACAGGGATTCGCCCGCGCCGGGCTCGCCCCAGGCCTTGTCGAGCGACGCCCCGGTCCGCCGGAGTCTTCCTCCCGCGCCGAGGAAGGCGTCAAGGTCGCGGAGGTCCTTCTGGATGTCGGAGCGAAGCTTGGAGGCGTCCGCCTTCGAGCCCTGCCACAGGACATCGTGCAGTGTGTCCTCGTCTCGCGCGAGCCGCTTGTCCAGCGCCTGGAACCCGGCCATCGTATCCCCTGCGCCAGGATTGGGACCGAGGGGAAAAGCGTTGCCTTCTACGGCAGCACCTCGAAGCGCGCGACGTGGGGCGGCGTCTGGACGATCGCCATCAGGCCAAAGAACGCCCCCGAGGCCGCCGGGTTCATCCTCAGGGTCGCCTCTAGGCGTTCGAGGTCGTTCTCGGCCCTCCATTCGCTGTAGACGATGTGGGAGGGCCCGTGGACGGGTGCGGCCACGTACGCCCGACCGCAGCCCGGAGCGGCCGCGAGGAACGCGGCGTGGTCGCGAAGGAGCAATCGCCCTTTTTCCTCCGCACCTGACTTGATCGCGAACTGTTCGATGCGAACGAACACGCGGCATGGAACGGAGGGGCGCAGATTTAAGTATCGCGAGACGCTGGAACCGTGGAGGATGTTCGGCCGCGAGAAGGTCGGGGAGCAGAAGCAGTACTGCGAGAAGTGCGGCTCCGAGAAGAAGTTCTTCGTCCAGCACTCCCACGGGAACTACCCGATCCTCGACTACGTGTGCCCGAAGTGCGACCTCGGCGGGGACGAAGAGATCCCCGAGTGGTGGAGCTCGACGGGTCGGACGGACCACGGCGAGTGAGGGCGTGTCGGCTCCCGCCAAGACGATTCAGGTGTACCGGATCAGCGGGTACGTCCTCGGGCCGTGCGAGAAGTGCGGGAAGGAGGAGCGGGCCCTCCTGATGTTCGAGGACTACGGGATGGGGTGGGAGTGCCTCGCCTGCGGGCACTCGGACCGCGTCGACCGCGTCGAGTGGATCGAAGGAGACAAGCTGCCTCCGGACTGGGGGCTCGGCTGAGTCAGAGGACGCCGCACTTCAGGCAGATGCCTTGCCCCCAGCACCGGTTGCACCTCGACTTGAACCCGAGGCGAGAGCGGGTGCCCCGGCCGCCGCAGTGGGGACAGAACCCCGAGTCGCTACACTCCTCGCACTTCCGCTCGACCTTGCGGATGACGAGGCGGACCTGACGGTTCTCGGGGTGCGCCTCGGCGATCCGGCGGAGCAGGCCCAGGGCCTCCTCGCGGCGACCCGCCCGGTCGAAGCGATGCAGCGCCGCGGCCTTCATCATCAGGGCCTTCTCGTTGTCGGGTTCGACCGCCAGGACGCCGTCGAACGCCTCCAGCGCCTTCGTGTAGGCGTCTCTCACGCGCTCGCTGTCCTCGAAATCCTCCCCCACCGAGATGTCCCGCTCCACGATGTCCTGCCGGCGGAGGTCCCTTGCAGCCGCGGCGAGCTTCACCCCCCGCGCGAGCCGGAGCCCCACGTACAGTTCGCGAATCGGCCCGTCACCGGGGTCGACGCGATGGGCTTCCTCCGCCGCGCCCAAGGCGTCCTCGAACCGGCCCTCGTCCACCGCCTTGCGGGCACGCTCGTACGCCTCCTGACCCGTGGACGCGGCCATCGAGCGCGTCGAGCGCGGGATCCGGCTTAAGGGTGCGCCCGCGAAGCCTTATCGAGGACCGCGGCATGCGCGCCGCGTGCCGGATGAGACCGCGTTCGACTCTGCGGAGTTTCTGGGCCTGGCCCGTCGATCGAAGCGCGACCCGTACCGGCTCGGCCTCTTCGCCCGGCACCTCGAGATCGGGGAACGGGCCCGGGCGCTGCTCCCCGTGACGGGCGGGACGCTCGTCGTGACGGATCGCCGACTCCTGCAATTCACGTCGCATCTGGATGTGGACGGCGCATGGAACGTGCGAGAGTTCGGCGGGTACACGGTGGCCCGCGAGCTGCCGCTCGAGTCCATCGTGTCGGCACGCCGCGAAACGAGGGTCGCGGCCCGGGGCGTGGAGGATGCACTCAGCATCACCACGACAGGCGGGCTTTCGGAGTTCGTGATCTCAAAGGGGCCCGAGCGTGTCGTCTCGGACGAGGACGCCGCCCGCGCCATCGAGCTCCTCACGCGACGTAGTCCGTCTCCCGGCTGATGCGCCGGAGCATCTCCTGGGCGGGCTCGTACCCGGGGTGGACCTTGAGCGCCTCCTCGAGGTGCCTCCGCGCGAGCTGGGTCTGCCCCCGCAGCAGGTACACGCGCGCGAGGTTCGTGTGCGCGTAGAAATAGCAGCAGTATCGCTTGGCCTCGAGCGCCCGCTTGAGCCAGGGGATCGCCTCCTCGGCCTTCCCCTGCTCGATGAGGTACGCGCCAATGTCGTTGTACGGGTTTCCCAGGGAGGGGTCCGTATCGATCGCGCGCCGGCACTCCGAAATCGCACGATCGACGTCCCCAATGAAGCTGTACGTCCAGCCGAGGAACGTGTGCCCCTCCGCGCTGGGGGCCAGGGCGAGGGATCGGGCATACAGGTCTTCCGCGTCCTCGAGATCCCCGAGGCACTGCAGGATGTACGCTGCGTGGAACGCCCGACGCGCCGCGACCTGGGGCACGGTGAGCCGGGTCCGTTCGGGGTCGAGCGGGCCCTCCCGGAACGTGTCCTCGATTCCCTCCGCGAAGTGGGCGTCGTGGTGGCCCACGACCCGCCCCTCCCAGGCGTGCTCGATGAGCGCGTCGCGGGTGAGGAGGCGTGCCCATGTGGTCGTGCGTGCCTCGGAGGCGTCCCTCGCTCCCGCTGGCATGTCCGCGATCGAGACCTCGAGCTCTTCTCCCCCGCTGCGAATCCGCTTCCGGAATGCGAGCTCCTCTGGAGAACCGCCACGGGCGATGAGGAAGCCGGGGTCGGCGAGGCGAGTCGTGATCTCGCTGATGGGCCTTTGGCCCGGCTCGAGGATGAGGACGCGGTCGTACGACCCCGTGCCGAGATCGCCGGACACGGTCACGCGATCCCCACGGTCCGCCCGGCGCAAGTTCTCGGCTGCACCCTTCCGGAGCGCGGCGTCCGCCTCGATTACGGTCACACGCCCTCCCGCGGTTGCCTCCGAGACGAGGGCGGCGGGATAACCCCCGCCCGTGCCGATGATCGCGACATTTAGCCCGCTCCCCAGCTCGAGGAGCTGGAGGAGGGCCGCGAGGGTCATCGGTGAGGGAAGGATTGCTCCGCGGAACTCCGGCGCGAAGGGGATCGGAGCGTTCGCGTAGGTCAGGGCCCGGAGCTCGGGCGCGACGAATGGTTCGAGATCGACCGTCCGGAACGCCCGTTCTACGGAAGGGTTCGACAGAATGCCCCGGTCACACAGGAGGTCCACAAGCTTCTCCCGACCGCGCATGCGCCGGGAACCCGTTCCGCGTGCTTAAGCCTCGCGAATTCACGAACTGACGTCCGTTCCGTACACTTGCCGCACTCGGTCGATTTCCTCCTTGACGAGAGGGGGCGCGTCGGAGGCGCCGAGGTCCTCCTCCACCTGGGCCGGGGTCTTGCATCCGGGAATCGCCGTCGACACCTCCGGGAAGGAGAGGACGAACCGAAGCGCGGCCTGGGCCAAGGTCCGGCCGTCGTGCCTCAGGAAGGAGAGCGTGTCTGCAGCGGCCGACCGGGCGGCGATCATGGAGGTCGGCCAATGATGCCGGATGTCCCCGGGAGGGAAGCGAGCGGACGGGGGAATCTTTCCCGCCAGGAAGCCGTTCGCGAGGGGCTCCCGCGCGATGATTCCGATGTTTGCCTTGCGGGCCTCGGCGAGCGGTTCGCCAATCCATTCCTGCCGCAGCACGCTGAACGGGATCTGGAGCGTCGCAGGCCTGCCCGCCTCGATGCTGAGGGCCGCTTCCAACGGCTCATGGATCGAGACCCCGTAGTGGAGAACCTTGTTCTCCGCTTTCAGGCTCTCGAAGACCTCGTACGTCTCCGCATCGCCCATCATCTCCGCAGGAGGGTTGTGGAGCTGGTACAGATCGACGTAATCCGTGCGCAGCCGTTTGAGCGACCGCTCGAGGGCGAAGGCGATGTACCCGGGGTCGAAGTTCATCCGGACGCCCCCGTGGTAGAAGTCTCCGCCGACCTTCGTCGCGATGCCCACCTCTTCGCGGCGGCCCTCGAGGGCCTGTCCGAGGACCTCCTCGCTGTGTCCCCAGCCGTACACGTCCGCCGTGTCGAAGAAGGTGCACCCGAGCTCGACCGCCCGGCGCACGGCGGCGATGGAGGTCGCGTCGTCGGTCGGACCGTACGAGTTCCCGCGGTCGTTCCCGCCGATCGCCCATGCGCCGAAGCCAATCTCGGAGACCTTCAGACCTGTGCGTCCGAGCGTCCGGTACCGCATCCGTCGAGGACAGAGCGGGGCAAGTAACAAGGCTTTGGGCGAGGCGACCGTAACCCGGATATCTCCGCCGGGGTTCCCTCAGGGGTGTGATTGAGGGAGAACGGGTCCGCCTTCGCAAGCTCGAGAAGTCGGACCTTCCGCTGATTCACCGTTGGATGAACGACCGAGACGTCGTGGCATGGGCCCGGTTCAGCCCCGAGCATATGACGAGCCTCGCCGCACTTGAGCGGGCGTACGAGAAGGAGCTGCACGACGAGGAGACGGAACGGACGACGTACATGATCGACGATAAGCCGTCCGGACGGCCCATCGGCTGGTGCGTCGTGCGCACGTGGGACCGCAAGCACGTCAGCGCGAACGTCGGCATCAGCCTGGGCGAGAAGGATCTCTGGGGCAAGGGATACGGGACGGAGGCGATGCGCCTCCTCCTGGAGATCGTGTTCGACCACCAGGGGTGGCATCACGCGGAGCTGTGGACGCTCGCGGAGAACGAGCGGGCGATCAAGTCGTTCGAGAAGGTGGGGTTCCGGCGGGTCGGGATCGAGCGGGAGGTCGCGTACTACGAAGGAAAGTACCACGACGTCGTCCTGATGGAACAGCTCAAGCCCGAGTGGGACTCGAGAAAAGGAAATTGAAGAAGAGAAAAAAGGAAAGGGGGACGGGTCGTTCTTACAACGTGCCCGTCCACAGGACCGTCTGGCCGTCCGCGATCGTGACCGACATCCCCGACGTGTAGCTCAGGGTCTTCGAGATCGTGATCACGTCAGACACCTTCAGCTCCGTTTGGGCGGCTCCTGTCACGGGCAGAAAGTGGACGCCCCCGCTCGTCGTCTTCAGCGTCTGCAGGGTCGCCTGGCCCGGCGGGTTCGCGACCGAGGAGTTGCTCGGCCACCGCATCAGGAACGTCGTCGTCGTCAAGGCGTGGGTCGAGGGCACCGTCACGATCGACAGCACCCAGTTCGACGACGTGTCCTGGCGTTGGACCCCGATCGTCTGGGGGCCGCCGCCCGGGCCGGTCAGCAGACCGGACACCATCACGTACAGGACGGCCGCCAGCACCACGGTGATCGCGACCATCAGGATCGTCGCGATGACCGGAGACACCGCACTCTCGTCCTTCCGGACGAGGCGCACATTCTTCATGGTTTTGTCCTCCTGCGGCTCTTCGCCGCTCGGCGGCCAGTTAAGGTCATAGCGTTTAAACCTTTCCGTTTGGTTCGTCCTCCCTGATAACGTGATAATAATGCCGAAGTGATAATAATGCCCGGATTGACGCGCGGCACGCCCCGCC
>VBMI01000010.1 GCA_005878955.1 Methanobacteriota archaeon | reverse complement strand
GGCGGGGATCGGCATCGGGATTCCCGGTCCGATCGGTGTCGGGATCATTTGTGGTTCCCGTTCCACATAGGTCTCGTTCCGGTACAAGTCGGTTGCGGCGCAAGGCCTTTGGAGGGGGACGCGGTCCGATGGACGATGGCCGAGCTGGAGTACGACGTGTCGGTGGTCCGCGGAATCGCGGAGGCATCGATCCTCCTCTCCCTGCTCTTCGTGGCGACGGTTCTGGCGGGCGTCTTCGTGACCCAGCTCCTCGCGCTGCCCCCGTTGTTCCCGCCGCCGTGGAACTCCGTGGGTCTCGTGCCCGCGATCGGCGGCGGGGCGTCGCTCGTGTACTGCGCCGCCTTCTTGTCTCGGCACGGACGGGGGACTCCGTATCCGAGACTCCCGCCGAAGCGGCTCGTCACGACGGGCCCCTTCGCGCGGGTCCGCAACCCGATCATCTCGTCGTGGGGGATTATGATCATCGGTCTTGCGGTCGCGATGAACTGGACCGGCATCTTCCTCCTGATGGTCCCTGGGTTCATCGGCATCCATGCGTACATCGTGTACCACGAGGAGCCGATTCTCGAGAGGCGATTCGGAGCTGAATACGACGAATATCGATCCAGGGTCCCTCGATGGACCCCCCGCCTGCGGTCATAGCGACGGTGAAGCACCCTGATAGTCTGAGTATCTCATGGGGCTCTCGGTATGGCCCGGATGATACAGGGTTTCGAACGGGCTTGGGTCAGATGGAGCGTTGAGGCAACGCCTGGCATCTACTTGACGATCACAATACTCGGTGCGCTTGTCTTCGGCGTTGTGGCGTTAGGGTTCTCGGCCATCGCATATGTGAGTTTGGGACAAGGGCCCACTGGGCAATCCCTCATCCCAGCAGAAGTCGTTTGCGTTCCTCCCTCAGCCATCCTCATTGCTTGGGTGATCTACCGTATCAGGTGGTACCGCGTTCTCTTTGGAATTCCAAAGACCAAACTGTGAAATGAGACTCTCAAAAGCACGCCGCGTTCGGTTCCTTTCCTCCGGAACCGAGGCCCGTTTGGTAGAGCGTCCGACCAGATTGAATCCGGCAATTGGTCTTGAATAAGACTAACCGGCGATTCGTCGCCCGAGCGTCGTCCCGGCCTCGAGTCTACGCAAGAGAGCTCTCGGATGCCCTCGCGCGGACGATGAACGCCTCCCGCGGGACCTGGCGGGAGTTCTTGCACTGCGGGTAGTTCGTGCACCCGAGGAACCGAGATCCCCGTCGACTCTTCCGGAGGACCATCCGCCCCGCCCCGCACTTCTCGCACGGGCCGTGGTCCCTCTCCCATGCGATCGTCTCCCGGATCCACCGGGCGATCGCCTCCCGGTGGGCCTCCAGTTCTTGGAGGGCCTCCCGGAGACGGCGCCGGGACTCCGAGACCACCGCCTCGGGCGTCGCGTCCCCGACCGCGATCGCATCGAGCCCGCGCTCGAGCTCCGCGGTGGTCTCGGGGCGGGTGATCCGCGGGGCGTGGACCTGGAGGGCTTCGACGACCGCCCTCCCGCCCTCCGTCGGTCGGACCTGGCGCCCGCCCACGTACCCGCGGTCGTAGAGCTTCTGGACGATCTCGTGGCGGGTGGACTTCGTCCCGAGGCCGAGGCGGTCCATCTCCTGAATGAGCGCCCCTTGGGAGTACCGCGGCGGGCACGCGGTCTCGCCCTCCTCGATCGCGATCCCTCGGATCTCGACCGCCCCGCCGCTCCCGAGGTCGGGCAGCGTGCTTCCCTCCCGGTCCCAAGGGATGATCGCCCGCCAGCCGGGGTCGCGGAGGGTCCGGCCCGAGGCCATGAACGGGACCTCGTCGATGTCGACCCGCACGGTCGTGAGGTGGTAGCGGGCGGGAGGGGACAGCGTCGCGAGGAAGCGGCGGGCGATGAGCTCGTACACCCGCCACGCGTCCTCCCGCAGGTCCGTCTTACGCGCGGGCCCCGTCGGGTAGATTGGCGGGTGGTCCGTGGTCTCCGAGCGCCCGCGGGTCGGCCGGATCTCCGCGAGCGACAGGACGAGCCGCGCCTCCTCGGAGAGGTCCGACTCCAGGAGGGCCTCCGCGGTCCGCCGCAGGCCGAGGGTCCGCGGGTACGCGGTGTTGTCCGTCCTCGGGTAGCTGATCAGCCCATCGCGGTACAGGGACTCCGCGATCGACATCGCCCGCGCCGCGGAGAACCCCCCGCGGTTCGCGAGCGCCACGAATAGGGTCGTGTTCAGCGGGACCGGAGGGCGCTCGTCCTGCTCGTCCGTTTCCACGGACTCGAGCCATCCCTCCGTCGCGAGTCCCGCAAGGGAGCACGCGGCCTCCGCCTCGTCCCGCTGGTGGAACGGGTTCTGGACGTGCTCCGCCCGGAACACCGTGTCGCCGATCGCGAGGCTGGCGACGACCCGCCACCACGGCGACGGCACGAACTCCTCGACCTCCCGCTCCCGGTCCTCGACCAGCGCGAGGGTGGGGGTCTGCACCCGCCCGGCGGAGAGGATCTCCCGCCCGCGGCGGCCCGTGGCGAGGGAGAGGAACCGCGTAAGGACGGCCCCCCACGCGAGGTCGACGACCTCCCGCGCGGCGGCGGACGCCGCGAGGCGCTCGTCGAGCTCCCCGAGGTGGTCGAACGTGTCGACGAGCTCGGTGCGGGTGAGCGCGGAAAACCTCGCCCGCCGCACCTCGGCTTCCCTGGACGCCTCGTGGACGACGCGGACCGCCTCGAGCCCGATCAGCTCGCCCTCCCGGTCGTAGTCCGTCGCGACGACGACCTCGTCCATCGCGTCGGAGGCGCGGCGGAGGGCATCGACCGTCGTCGGGTCCGTCACCGTCGGCACGGGTTCTGCATCGATTAAGGTGTCGAGATCCGTGCGGTCCCAGTCGTTGAACTCGGGCGGGTAGTCCAGATTCACGAAGTGGCCGCGGAGCGGGAACGCCCGCCAATCGTCGCCGGACCGGGAGAACGTGAACTGGCTGACGCCGTCGGCCCGGAGGCGCTTCGCCCTCCCTTCCGACAGCACCGTGGCCAGGCGGAGGGCGGCGCTGAACTTCTCCGCCACCAGGAGCCGGTGCACCCCGTGAACCGATGTACCATGCTACTATTTAACACGTTGTCCAGAGAATCCCGGCGGTCCCGGTCAGCCCGCGGGAATGGGCACGGCGGACTTCGGCGCTGGCTCCGGCTTCAGGGTGTGGCGGTCCGCCCACTCGCGGAGGCTGTCGAACACGGGCCTCAGGTCGAGGGCCTTCGCGGTCGCCTCGTAGTCCACCCGGGGCGGGATCTCGCTGTACGCGGTCCGCGAGAGCAGGCCCGCACCGACCAGGTCCTTCAACCTCTCGGAGAGGGTGTTCGGGGACATCTTGAGCCGGGCCTGGAGCTCGACGAAGCGCCGCGGCCCCGCTCCGTCCTGGAGGAAGAGATGGAGGATGTCGAGCACGTACGTCTTCCCGAGGATGTGGAAGAGCTCGGAGACCTCGCAGCCGCGGGGGTCCTCGCACGGCGCCTCGGGCCCGTGGGCCCGGGGTCCGCTGGGTCCGGACTTCGTTCGCATCGGAGTCACCGCCCAACGCTATATTTCAAGGAGCATTAATCGTTGTCGGTGCGAAGTTCAAACCGGGAGGCCCCGGCGACGGGTCGTGAGCCGGACCCGGTCAGCGGGGCCGCGATCCCTCACGGCCGCGGATTCCAGTCCCTCCGGACCGCGGGCCGGGCCCCCCGGGGCGCCGGCGGCGGCCGAGCAGCCCGACCGCGATCACGAACGCCTCGGCGAGCGCCACGAACTCCAAGGTGATGAGCGCGACCTGCCCCATCCCCTCGGGGGTGGACAGGTCCGAGAGGAGGTCGGGACCGCATAGGAAGCAGCCCTCGCTGTAGGGGCCCGTGCTCCGGCGCAGGGTCAACGCGCCCTGCGAGTTTGACGTCCCCGCCCAGTTCGGCACCTCGTCGGAGGCCCGGACGGCGAACCAGTACCGGGTCGTCGCGCGCAGCCCGCTGACGGCGGTGTCCTCGATGGACCCCGAGGATTTCGGGGGGCCGGTCTGGGCACGCACCGCCCCGTAGAAGTTTGAATCCGTGATGGGCCCCACCATGCTGTATCGCAGGTCGTACGACCTGGCCTTCCCTGCCGTCCCATCGTCCCCGGGGGCGGTCCACCGCAGGACCACGTACGTCCGCCCGATCGAGTACACCCGGAGGTCCGTGATCGCGGAGGGCGGCGTGGTGTCGCCCGGCGTCGTTCCGGACGGGGAGTTCGACGTCCCGGACCAGTTCGGCACCTCGTCGGAGGCGCGCACGGCGAACCAGTATTGCGTCCCACCGCCCAGGCCCGTCACCACGGCCTGCTCGCTCGAGCCGGCCGGGAGCGGGACGGGGATCTGGACGTGCACGGCCGCGTAGAAGTTCGCGTCCGTGATCGGCCCGCCCGTGCGGTACCGAAGGTCGTACCACGTGGCCTGGCCCACCGCCCCGTCGTCGCCTGGGGCGGTCCACCGGATCGTGGCCGAGCCGTTCCCCACGGAAGCCACCGCGAGACTGGAGATCGTCGCCGGCGGAGTCGTGTCCGGGGGCGGGACCGGTGCCGTGACGTGGATCGAGCTCGAGGCGGGGCCGTTGCTCCCGACCGTGTCCGTCCCGGTCAGCTGGACCGGGAAGTCTCCCGCGGTGGCGTAGGCGTGGGTGACGACGCTTCCCTGCCCCTGTCCCCCGTCCCCGAACGTCCACGCGTACGCGACGATTCCGTGGTCATCGGTGGAGGCGGAGGCATCGAATGTGACGGCCTGTCCCACGGTGGGGTTCGCCGGTGAGGAAGTGAACGACGCCGTCGGCGGAGTATCCGGTGGGGGCGGCGTCGCAACGGTCACGGTCTGCGTGGCCCGGGTGGTCAGGTTCGCGTTGTCCGTCACGTCAAGCGTCACCGTGTAGCTACCCGTGGATCCGTAGACATGCTGCGCGGTTGGGGTCGACCGGGTCGCGGTCGATCCGTCGCCGAATGCCCAGGCGTACGTCACGATCGTGCCGTCCGGGTCCGAGGACGCGGACCCGTCGAAGGAGACGGTCTGGCCCACGGTCGGGGTGCACGGCGTGCACGTGAACGAGGCCGTCGGCGGCACGTCGGGAGACCCCGTCGTGCCCGACGGGCTGTTCGAGGCGAGGGACCAGTTCGGGACCTCGTCCGAGGCCTGGAGTGCGAACCAATACGTCGTCGCGCCCGCGAGCCCCGTGATCGTCGCCTCCTCGGTCGTGCCGGGCGCGTGCGGGAAGAAGAGCAGCTCGAAGTGCGTCGCCATCCAGAAGTTCGACTGTGTGATTGCGCCCGCCGTCGAGTAGCGGAAGTCGTACCACGTCGCGGTCCCGGTCGTCCCGTCGTCGCCGGGGGCCGTCCACCGGAGGGTGACGGAGCTCGGGGCCACGGTGACCACCCGGAGGTCCGTGACCCGGGCGGGTGGCGTCGTGTCCGTGCTCGTGACCGGGATCGTCTTCGTGACGGAGCCCGTGAGGCTCCCGTTGTCCGTCACGGTGAGGGTCGCGGAGTACGAGCCCGTGGTCGCGTAGGAGTGCGTCGTGGCGGACCCGCTGCCGGTCGTGCCGTCCCCGAACATCCAGGCGTACGAGACGATTGTCCCGTCCGAGTCCGACGAGGTCGAGCCGTCAAAGGTCACCAGTTGCGCGGGCTGCGGCCCGGGCGGGGAGAAGCTGTACGCCGCGGTCGGGGGCTGATTCGGCGGCGGGCCTCCCGCGGGATAGTTGGGCAGGGAGCCGGAGTACGGATAGTCCGCGTACGCGCCCTTCCCGTTGTCCATGAACACCATCGTCGACTCCGCGGCCATCCCGTCGGCCCGGGTCGCCTGTGTGAACCAGGGCCAGTACCCGTACCCGAGGGGGCTCGGCCCCGGCCACGCGTTGTACCCCGTCTCGCCCTCGTAGTGGGGCTTTCCGAGCGCCTTCTGCCAGTCCGTGCTCCAGTCGATCAGGTACTGGTCCTCGCTCGTCCCGTACGTGTGGTGGTGGCCGACGTCGAGGCCGGGGATGTCGTTCCAGAAGTACTCGTACTCCCAGCTGAAGCCGGGGACGCCCGGGAAGAGGTCCCATCCCCCGATCCCCATCGTGATCAGGTGGTTCGACGTGTGCGGCTCGATCGCGGCGATGTACGCGGTCGCCCACGCCTTGAACCCGACGATGCCCCCCACGGAGCCCCAGTACGCATCGTTGTCCACGTCGGGCTCGTTCCACGCGTCCCACATCGCGATCTGGGGATTGCCGTTGTACCGGTCCATGATCGCCGAGACGACCTCGATCTGGTGCGCGTAGTACGTCGTCGTCATGTCGAAGAAGCGGTTGTCCTTGATCGTTGCGAAGTGGCCGAGCACGGGAACGACGTAGACGCCCGCCCGGTTCGCCCAGTACAGCATCCGGTCGAAGAGGTTCCACAGCTTCGCCGGGTTGCTCTTCCACGCGTTGTACGTCCCCTCCGGGTTCCACGTGTGGTCCGCGACCCAGATGCGGAGTAGGTTCGGCCGCGGGTGGCCCGGCGACCCGCCGGTCTGCTGATAGTGAAGGAAGTAGCGGAAGTACTCCCGCCAGAGGGAGTCCGCGTCCGTGATGCCCGCGATGTATCCGTCCGGCCCGGAGGGGAACAGCCCGTTCTTGCCCCAGGCCCCGGTGTCCGTGGGACCCCACAGGCCGGAGGCGATCATCCCATAGATGAACGCGTACTGCTCGTCGACGCCGAAGAGCTGGACGGTCGTCCCGTTGATCCTCAGCGTCGAGCCCTGCGCGTAGACGAATCCCGCCGGGCCGACGGGCTGCGGGAGATAGGGCGACACGACGGCGGGGGCCGAAAGGCTGCTCCCCATCCGCGTCTGGACGGTGTTCGCGTCTGAGACCGGCACGTCGAGGAACCAGTAGTCCCCCGTCCATGCGGTGAGCCCGCTCGTCACCACGTTGCCGTTCACGAGCACGTCGATCGCGGCCGTGGGGCTGTCCGTCGTCCCCACCACGCTCGCCGCACCCGCGGCGGTCCGGACGACTCGGATGGAGGTGATCGTCGCGGAAGGAACGTCGCGGGGTGCGGCGTGGGCGTACCCCACGACGATCGTGACGTCCGCCATCAGGAAGAGGACCGCGGCCAACAGGACGGCGCGCACCCAACGATGCGAATGCGTTCCACGAGTCCGGGTCGCGTTCATGGCGGTCGCGCCGGAGGGGGCGACCCGCGGCATTATGGTTGAGTCGCGCCAATCGTCGCTGATTGCTGCCGCTTGCAGGTCATCGATGATTGCCGGATTCGAAAGCGAGTAACATGTTGGCGGACGACGACGAAACAGCGACACTCCCGCGCACTCTCGTCCGTATCTCCGGATCGCCTCATCGACTCGCAACGACGATATGTGTCGGGTTGCGGACCTTTATGCCCAGCGGACGTTTCCAGCGGATCGATGGGTGGATTCTTCGAGTCCGCGTACGAGGGGACACCGCCGTGGGACATCGGGCGTCCGCAGCCGGAGTTCGTGCGACTTGAGGCGGCGGGCGAGATCCGCGGGAGCGTCCTCGACGTCGGATGCGGCACCGGGGAGAACGCCCTGCATATGGCGGCCAAGGGCCACGATGTCTGGGGGATCGACGGGGCCCCGACCGCGATCAAAAAGGCGAAGGCCAAGGCGAAGGAGCGCGCGCTGAAAGTGAACTTCGTCGGCCACGACGCGCTCCGACTGGAGTCCCTCGGCCGGACGTTCGACACCGTGATCGACTCGGGGCTGTTCCACGTGTTCGACGACGCGGACCGGAAGACGTTCGCGCGTAGCCTCGGGTCCGCGCTCGCGGCGGGCGGCCGGTACTTCATGATGTGCTTCAGCGAGAGGGAGCCGGGGGACTGGGGCCCGCGGCGGGTCACACAGGCGGAGGTCCGCGCTGCGTTCCGCTCGGGTTGGCGGGTGGAGTGGATCCGTGAGGCCCGCTTCGCAACGATCAACGAGTACGGCGGGGCGGAGGCGTGGCTCTCGAAGATCTCGCGGACGTGATGGTTCGCTCAGGGCCCCTTCTCGAGGGGGACGTCACCGGCGAGCGCGAGAGCCGCGCGAAGATTCCCTTCGGTGGCACGAACGAGGAAATCCCGATTCTCGCCATCGGTCGTGAGTCGGATAACTTGGACCGTCTTGGACAGCCCATACCGAACCATGACCGCGTGCGACGGCCTACCCAGGGAGGGGTCGCGGGTCAAAATGCTCGCGTACCAACGGTCCAGTCGCCCTTGCAAAAGCAGGGCGGTCACAAGGAGGGCCGGAAGGGCAATCAACATAACATCAGGCAGGAGCGAACCATCTCTCGTCACGATTACCGGGAGGAGCACGGCGAGAAGGAACGTCGCGGCGAAAACGGTGATTACCGCCCCCGCGGGACCGGCTCTGCGGGGGTAGACCAGCAGGGAACCAGGGGTCGCCTCGAGGCCTTGGAGGTTGGTCGGCTTAGGCGTGGGCGTGTTCCAACCGCCTCCAAACTGGTGCAGCGTGAACACGAGCCGGGTTGAATGAGTTGGGGTCGCGCCCGCCACAGCCGGGTCGTTCGGTCCACTTCGAAGCATGGTCACGTTCGCAATACCCGGACGAACCTTGAAATGCCCCGTGGGGTTTCCGTGGAGGCCCATGGTCGAGGGGGAGACCCGCGTGCGACTCGAACTCCCGACGGGCCTGCGCCAGTTCGCGGGCGGGAAGGGCTCGTACGAAGTACGGGCGGCGACCCTCGCGGACGCGATCGCCCGGCTGAACGAAGAGTTCCCCGGGTTCGCATACCGCGTCCTCGACGACCAGGGGAAGATGCGGAGGTACGTCCTCGTCTTCGTGAACGAGGACCCCGTGGCCCACCTCCGGCCGGAGGACGTCCGGCTGAAGGGCGGGGACACGGTGCACATCCTGCCCTCCGTGGCGGGTGGTTGAGATGGCGGACGCAAAGAAGGGCGAGACGGTCGTGACGGTGGGGACGCGAAAGGGGCTGTTCGTCTTCCATTCGAAGGATCGGAGGCGGTGGAAGAAGCGGGGACCGTATTTCGAGGGCGTCGAGATCCGACACGCGATCCTCGACCCGATGGAGGGGAAGGCCCTCTACGCGGGGGTCACGAGCGAGCACTGGGGCCCGATGGTGTCGCGGTCCACGAACCTGGGCGACCGGTGGGACCTCGGCAAGGAGGGCCCCCGCTTCACGAAGGAATCCGGCCTCACCGTGACGCGGATCTGGCAGCTCCAGCAGGGGGTGGACGGCTCGCTGTACGCGGGCACGGAGCCCGCGGGCCTCTTCCGCAGCGAGGACCACGGGGTCACGTGGTCCTCCGTGGACGCGCTGAATTACCGGGAGGGCCGGGACAAGTGGCCGCCCGGGGGCGGCGGGCTCTGCCTGCACACGATCCTCCCGTATCCGAAGGACGTGAAGCGGATGCTCGTGGGCATCTCCGCGGCGGGGATCTTCACGACGAACAACGGGGGCTCGTCCTGGCGGATGTACGATGCCGGGATCCGCGAGTACGGGAAGCAGAAGTTCTTCGACAAGGAGGACACGAGCACGTGCGTCCACAAGATGGTCCGCGACCCCGCGGACCCCGC
>VBMI01000009.1 GCA_005878955.1 Methanobacteriota archaeon | reverse complement strand
CGCGGACCACCTGCCGCAGGTCCAGAGCGTCGAGGCGGGCACCGTTGGCGGGCGGTGAATCCGGTAAGTACGCCGACTCCATGTAACCCTGCCCGCTCGTTGCGCCGGAGGAACGGATGCGAATCTTCGTCACCGGCGCGGGCGGGTTCATCGGATCCGAGGTCACCCGCCAGCTCGTCTCTGCGGGCCATGAGGTCGTCGGACTCGTCCGCTCCCCGGCGAAGGCCGCGCGGCTCCGCGCGATCGGCGCGACCCCAATCCTGGGGGACGTCCGGGACCCCGCGATCATCCGCCAGGGCGTCGCGCGCGCGGAGGCCGTGGCCCACCTCGCGCTCCCGCGCGCCGGAGAGAGGAGGTTCCGCGACGCGAACGACGTCAACGTCCGCGGGACCCGCGCCCTCCTGGATGCGTGCCGGGATGCCTCCCTAAGGTCCTTCGTCCTCGCCTCCGGGGCGGGGGGAATGTACCGCCATCGGCCCGGCGATTGGATCGACGAATCGTGCGCCGAGGACCCGTCCACACCCGCCACGCGGGAGCGATTCGCGATCGACGTCTCCGTACGCGAGGCGCGCCGCGAGTGGGGGCTCCCCGCGACGATCCTCCGGGCGCCGATCGTGTATGGACCGGGCAGTGGCTTCCGGGAGTACTTCCTGGACCTCCTCCGGCGTGGGATCTTCCGGGTCGTTGGCGACGGCGCATATCACATCAGCCTCGTGCACGTCCAAGACTGCGCG
>VBMI01000008.1 GCA_005878955.1 Methanobacteriota archaeon | reverse complement strand
TCGCAGATCGCCTTCACGCAGGGCGCGGCGGCCATCTACTGGGGACTCCCGGACGTCTTTGCGGGGAACTGGTCTGGCGCGCCGCCCGCAACCGCGAACGAGACCGCGTACGGCGCGACCCGTGCGGTGATCAACGCGACGTTCCCCTCGGCGACGAAGCCGTGGGCGGAAGCGTCTTTCGAGGCCTTCTTTCCGGGATGGCGCGCCTCCTTCAGTGACCCCGGGCTGAACGGCGCCACGCCCGCCGTCCGCGCGGAGGCCGTGATCGCCCGGGCCCTGCCCGCATTCCTCGACTCCCCCTTCGCGAACGCGACGTTCGACCCCGGGCAGCGGCGGTTCCAACTCGGCATGCTCTTCGTGTTCCGCCTTGGGAACTACCGGGATCCCTCCCTAGTCGAAGCGTACGCCCTCGCGGCGTTCTCGGGGGTGACCTCAGCCCGCCCCGCGTTCTTCGCGGACGTCGTATACGACCTCGCCGCAAACGCGACGGACCCGGAGCTGAGACATTTCGCGCGGGAGGAATCGCTCCGCTACGACCCCCTCGACGCGCCGTTCGTGCTGTCGATCAACGTCACGCGGTACTTCGTGAGCCCCGACCGCAGGATCGTCCTGATGAACTACGGGTTCGAGAAGGACGCGGACTACGTCGACGCGGACCACCGGGAGCCGATCTCCGAGGACGTCCTCGTGATGCGGGACCTCGTCGCCCGCCTCAAGGCCGCGTACGGCTCGAACGCCCCCGTGTACGTCACGGGCAGCGCGCCCGCGAACGTCGACTCCCAGGAGTCCTTCGGCGGCGGATCCGAGTTCATCGTCACGATCCTCCTGGTCGTGATCCTGATCGGGCTGTACTTCCGGTCCGTCGTCTCCCCCGCGTTCCCCATCCTCACGATTGCGGTCGCGATCATGATCGCGAACCTCTTCGTGTACCTCGTCGCGGTGTACCTGTTCACGGTGGATTTCACGGTCACCGCGGTCCTCCAGACCGTCCTCCTCGCGACCGGGACGGACTACAGCATCTTCCTCGTCTCGCGGTATCGAGACGAGCGGCGGGACGGGAGGACGCAGGAGGAGGCCGTGCGGAACGCCGTCGTCTGGGCGGGGGAGAGCGTCACGACGAGCGGGGGAGCCGTCCTAATCTCGTTCGCGGCGCTGTCCCTCGGGTCCTTCCCCATCCTGAAGACGATGGGGCTCACCCTCGGCTTCGCGGTCACCGTCGCCCTCCTAATCGCCCTCACGTTCACGCCCGCGATCGTGATGACCCTGGGGAACCGCGTGTTCTGGCCCTCGGGCGGTCACGTGGCCCGACCCCGCGCAAAGGGCGACCTCACCGCCACCGAGCGATACTTCCGCGGGGCCGCTCGGTTCTCGATGCGCCATGCGAAGGCGATCCTACTGGCCGCGGTCCTCCTCACGATCCCCGCCACGTACATCGTCCTGACGGACGAGCCCACGTTCAATTTCTCGCAGGGGGCGCCGCCGACGGAGTCGAGCCGTGGCATCGAGGCCATCAGCTCCTCCTTCGGCCAGGGGTTCGTCTATCCGACCGTCATCGTCGTCCGTTTCGCGGGCCCCGTGGTCCTGTTCGATGGAAGCCTCTCCGTCGTGCGGCTGGAGGCGCTCGACACGCTCTCCCGCGAAATCCTCGCCCGCGAGCCGGGCGTGAAATCGATCGAGGGCCCTACGAACCCGCAGGGCACGCCCATTGACTACCGCAACATCTCCTCGATGCCGGAGCCCGAACGGACGAGCGCCATCGCTTCAATCACCGCGTACGTCGGGCGGGATCACCGGACCGTCCGCCTGCCGGCGGTCCTCCGAGACGAGCCGTTCTCTGGAGGGGCTCTGTCCACGATCGACCGGATCGACGCCGTGATCGCGGAGGTAAAGGCCCGCGAGATGGCCCTGGCGGGGAGCGAGATCTATGTTGGCGGGGTGACGGCGATCCTCAACGACGTCCGGGACAATACGAACCGGGACCTCCAGATCATGGCGCTGATCGTCGTGACGGGCCTCTTCATCGTCCTCCTCCTCGTCCTCGGGTCCGTGCTCATCCCCGTCCGCGCGATCCTCACGATCCTGCTCAGCATCTCCTGGACCCTCGCTCTCACGATCCTCCTCTTCCACGTCTGGAGGGGAATCGATGTGATCTTCATCCTGCCCCTCGCGCTGTTCGTGATGGCGATGGGGCTCGGGATGGACTACGACATCTTCATCATCACGCGCGTCCGAGAGGAGGTCGCCCGTGGGGCTGCCGACCCGGACGCGATCACGGAGGCGACGACGCGGACCGGCGGAATCATCTCCGCGTGCGGGATCGTGATGGCGGGCGCGTTCTTCACGCTCATGTTGAACCCGTCGCCGTTCCTCCAGGAGATCGGGTTCGCCCTTGCGTTCGTGATCCTCCTCGACTCGATGGTCGTCCGGATCTACCTCGTGCCCGCGATCATGGTCCTCGCGGGGAAGTACAACTGGTGGGCGCCCGGCGGCCTCCAGCGCGTTCGGCGGGAGGAGAAGGCACCCGAAATCGGCGCGAACAAGTGAGCGGGGCCCGAACCGTAGATAAGTACCGCAATGTAGCTAGTATATAGCGTGCTGTTAAGCCGATAGTCGCCCTGCCATCTTGCGGCGTGACATTATGGCACTTTCAGGAGAGGCGCCCACGACCAGGGTGGGGAAGGTCCTGGGAATTGCGATCGTCGTCTCGCTCATCACGGGAGCAATCGCGGGGTTCGGTGCCGGGTTCCTCGCGAGAGCTCCGTCGCAGGCGCCCGCACAGGCCCCGCAGGAGCGAGACTTCTGGGTGTTCACGGTCGTGCTCCCCTTCAACGACACCCCCGCGACGCCGCATGACTACTTCGCGCCGGACCGCATGACCGTTAACCAGGGGGACACCGTGACGATCCACTTCTTCAACACGGAGACCGAGCCCGAGGACCATACGTTCACGATGGCGGCGCCCTATGAGATGAATCACGTGGTCCCGTACAACTCCACGGTGTCTTTCAGTTTCACGGCGAGCACGCCCGGGATCTTCGCGTACCGATGCGTCTACCACCAACCCACGATGACAGGGTGGCTCGTCGTCCTCCAGCCATAGCGAACGAAGGCACAGGCGGTGGGCGCCCTCCTTCCTGACGAGAGTCTCGCTCCGCGGCGGCTTCGCTACAACGTAGCTGGGAGATAGCGAAAGCTCTAAGCCCTTCGGTGGTGTTATCCGACACTGCATGCCCTTCATGGACGGCTTCAAGCTCGAGCCCCTGCCGAAGAAGTGGCACGAGGAGACCGTCGCCTGGCGGGAGACGTACTTCCCCGAGATGCCGGAAGTCCTCGACGCGGGGAACTGGGCCCGCTTCTATCCGGAGGTCCCCGTCCCGCAGGTCACGACGGTCTTCGCGAAACCGGACGCATTCACCGGGTTCGCCTCGAAGGTCGTGGGCGCGACTCGCGCGACCGCGGACCTCTCCGGCCGCGTGTGGAAGGCGGAGGAGCTCGACGACAACCGCTTCCAGACCGCGCTCAAGATCATCCGCGCCCAGGCGTCCACGGAGCTCGGCTCGATCCAGCAGCACCGCATGGTGTACGAGAGGCTCGATTCCGGCTCTCTCGCAGGGCTGGACAAAGAGATCGTGGAGGGGATCCACCGGACCCAGCCCGAAGGTCAAACGTTGGAATCCATCAGCTTCTCGAAGAAGCGGGTGTGCGTCGAAGAGCTGCGGCACCACTACCAGATGGCGGGCGTCCTCACGCTGGACAAGGGGTGGGACGAGCCCCGGTGGGGCCGCCACTGGGCCACGGAGATCATGGAGGAGCTCTTCTCGATGAAGCCGGGCGAGCACGTCCTGGACGCGTTCAACATCGAGTTCAAGAGCCTGCTCGACACGTCCACGTTCCTGGCGCTCATCGACCGCGTGGGCAAGTACCAGCTCGAGATGCAACACCACTTCCTCTATGGGCCGATGGCCCTGAGCATGCCGTACATGCGGTGGCTCGAGGAGTCGTACCACCTGGCGGCGGGCGAGAAGCTGCTTAAGGCGATCGCAGTCTCGGCGATCCTCGACGGCGGGAACTATGGCATCGACGAGGTCCAGCGGACGGTGAACATGTGGTACCCCCGTGGACTCGAGATGTTCGGCTCCGAGCTCGGGGGTGCGGCGGTGAAGGGGCTCTTCAAGACGCTCGGGAACGACGAGGCCCAGCGGATCTACATCGACGAGGTCGCGGGCAAGGTGCGGGACATCAACCTCGCCGTCGTCGGCGCCAAGCTGGGCCTGGGGCGGGAGGACGCGAGGCGCGCGCTCGCGCGGATCGAATCCGGGGAGCGGATGGACGGCCTCGGGTCCGAGGACCTGGTCCGGGTCCCGCACCGCCGGTTCTTCCGGATCCGCGGGCTCGCGGAGTACGGGGACTACGCGCTCCCGGGCGCCGGGTTCGCGGGCGTGGGCTACGTGTACCTGCCGTACGACGTGAACGGCGAGCTCCTCACCGAGAACGGCAAGCCGATCGAGCGGGAGCGGTACATCGAGTACCTGCGGACCGTCCTCCCGGAGCGGTACATGGTCTCCCGCCACTTCCGCTTCGTGAAGGACGAGTTCCTGTTCGACGCGAAATGGGGCGACCCCGCCCCCGCGAAGAAGTGGTGACTCCCGTTGGGGCCGGAGACCCTCACGATCGCCTGCATCGTGTGCGGGACCGTCGAGGCGTACCCGCTGTGGTGCCAGAAGCCCGCCGAACAGCGGGAGGCGCACGCGAAGGTGCACCGGTGCCGGACCTGCGCCTCGCAGAAGGGTCCGACGGGGGACGCGAGGCCCACGGGCGGCTAGTCCGCCCACTCCCCGGCCCGGGCCGACACGGAGAACGCGACGCGCAGGAGCCCCCAGAGAAACCCGAGGGCCGCGACGACGATCCCGCCGAAGATCACCATGTGGACCGGCGCGAAGAAGGACTCGAGGGCCGGAGAGAAGCCGGCGATCTCGTGCTGATAGTAGTCCCCCGCAAGACCTGCGAACGCGAGCAGGAACCCGATCCCCATGAGGTCGAACGGGCCTCCCGCCCGCTGCAGAATCCGCGCCAGGTTCGCCATGTTCCATCGCTCCGAATGTTTCTACGTACGCCGGGGGATGAACCCGCGGTAATTACGTGACACCGTGATGTTGTGATCCTCGACTCCGAGTCGGGCGAGGGTTTATCGTCGCGGCCCCGCTCGCGCCCCGAGGATGCCGCGGAGGAAGTACGGGCGGATGCAGAAGCCCCTCCCGCAGGTGTCGCGGGAGGACTGCGCCGCGTGCCGCCGCCTCGGACGCGCGTGCCCCGCGCACGCCCCGCGGACCTAGCCCCCGGACGATGTCCCCTTCCGCATCACCACGAGGGATGCGACCCCACGGAGCGACTCGCACCGTTCCAAGTCGAGACCGGCCCGACGGGCCAGGACTTCGTAGTCCCGGCGGACGAGGATGCGGACGACGGGTCTCAGGAACCACGCCTCCGGGCCGAGCAGGACAATTCGCCCTCCCGGGGTGAGGAGGCGGTGGAACTCGAGGAGGGCCTTAACGGGGTCTGGGAGGTAATAGAACGACCCGGCGCACACGATCGTGGAGAAGCTCGCGGTGCGGAACGGCGGGGCCATCGCGTCCGCGAGGACGAGGTCCCCCCGGTAGGACTTCGCGCGCGAGACCATCTCGCGGGAGATGTCGATCCCGACCGCCCCGGGGACGTCCGCGGTCGTGTACCCCGTGCCCACCCCGACATCGAGGACCCGGCCCGGGAGGAACGCTTCCCGCACCATCGCGCGCCACTCCGGCCGGAAGATCACGCGGTTCACGATGTCGTAGTTCGGCGCGAGCCAGTCGAAGAACCTCCGCGTGCGCGCTTGCCCGCGTACCAGCGGCATCGGCCCCTCGAGGCGGGCCGAGCACTTGCGCCTTTCCCTCTCCAAGGCGGTTCCGTCACGAGTACGTCGTCTGGCTCTGCTCCCGGAGGAACTGCTGGAGGTAGTAGTCCCCGCCCGCGGCCTTGTTGGTGATCGTGGTCGCCTTCCACCCGCCGAACGGCTGCACACCGACGACCGCACCCGTCGTCGCCCCTCCAGAGCGGTTCGCGTACGCGACGCCGGCCTGGATGCCGTCGAAGAACCGTTGGACCTCTTGCGGGTCCTCGCTGAAGATCCCGGCCGTGAGCCCGTACTCGACGCCGTTCGCCCTCGTGAGCGCCTCGTCGAGGCCGTCCGCTTCGAGGACACTGAGGAACGGGACGAAGAACTCCTCCTGGTTGATCCGGTGGGAGGGCGGGAACCCGTCCACGATCGTCGGCTCGACGAAGAGCCCGTTCCGGAGGGCCCCGTCCGTGAGCACACGGCCCCCGCACAGGACCTTCCCGCGCCCCCGCTTCGCGAGCCGGACCGCGGAGCGGTACTTCTCCACCGCGTCCTCGTTGATCACGGGTCCGTGGAACACCTCTCGGTCCACGGGATCGCCAATCCGGATCTTCTTCGTCTCCTCCACGAGCCGGGCGAGGAACTGGCGCTTGATTCGCCGGTCCACAATCACGCGGGAGGTCGCCGAGCACTTCTGCCCGCCGTATCCGAAGGCCGCCCGCATCACGCCGCCGAGAGGCCGACCGCCCTCGACCCCGTGAACGCGATCCCCGCTACATCCTCGTTCTCGACGAGTTCTTGGCCCACCGTGCGGCCCGGGCCCGTGAGGTACTGCAGGGCGCCACCGGGGACCCCCGCCTCGCGGAGGATCTCGTAGAGCTTGAGGGCGAGAAAGGGCGTGTCGCTCGCGGGTTTCAGGACGACGGTATTGCCGGTGATGAGCGCTCCGACGGTCATCCCGGTCGCGATCGCGAGCGGGAAGTTGAACGGCGAGACGACGGCCCATACGCCGAAGGGGCGGAGCACGGACCGCGCGCGCTCGTTCGGGAAGTACCGGCCCATGTCCCGCTCGAACCCCCGGTTCGCGACCAGGGCCTCCGCGTACCATCGCAGGAAGTCGATCGCCTCGTCGACGTCCGCGACCGCCTCGTAACGGTTCTTCCCGTTCTCGAAGGTCATGAGGGCCGCGAGGTAGAACTTGCGCTGCGACATCACGTCCGCGGCGCGCTGCATGACCCGCGCGCGTTCGATGAAGTGCTGGGAGCTCCAGGCGGGGAACCCGGCCTTCGCGGCGGCCACCGCCTTGCGGGCGTCCGCCCTCGTGCCCTTCTGGAACCGGCCGAGGACGAGCCTGCGGTTCGCCGGTGACGTGTCCGCGAACGTCCCGCCGCGGGACTTCACCCCCTTCCCGTTGAGGAAGATCGGATGGTCCTGCCCGAACTCGCCGCGGACCTTCGCGACGCCCGCCTCGTAGGCCGCGTGGAACTCCTCCTGCCGGCCGGCGTCGACCGCGTTCTGCCACGTCCTCTCGTTCCGGAAGACCATGACGCTCGCCCCCTCCTCGAAACCGGCGGGGAGTTAAGCCCTTGACGGTCTCTCCGGTGGCGTGGTGAGGCCGGACGAGGCCTGGCATCTCCGGAACCGAATGCCGAAGAACCCATCCCTCGACGTCCGAATCGCGTGGCACCTCGCCCATGCCGAAGCGTGCGGGTGCCGACCGATCCCCCATCGCGTCCAACGGGAAATCGCGAGGCGGGGCCTCTCCTAGCTCGAGCCAAAGCCTGCCGGCGGGTGCGGTTGCCGGAGTCGGGTCACTGGATGTACGAGTCCACGGACCCCGCGTAGTCTTCGTAGAACGCCGAGGCGCTCAGCTGGCCGAGGATCTCCCGGGCGAGCTCCCGCGTGTAGCTGTTCGGCGGGATCTCGGGCGACGTCTCGACCCAGTGGAGCACCGCCTTCAGGCACTCCTGCCGCTCCGGCTTCGACATCTTCTCGTGCATCGTCGTGATCGCGGCCTCGACCTGGACCATCGATTCGACGAAGCTCCTGCAGAGCCCGAAAATGCGCTCCTGTTCCTCGTTCATGGGATGCCTCCCAGCGGCACCCCATCCGGAGCCCCGGCCGATAAAGGTTTGGTGCGGGCCCGCCGCGATGGTTTAAGCCCGCGGCGAACTACGCAATCCGAGATGGGGGACTTCCTGCCCGTCGCCGAGGCGTCCGAGCTCCCGCCCGGGACGTCGAAGGTCGTCGTCGTGGCGGGGCACCTCGTCGCGCTCTTCAACGTGGAGGGGACGTTCTACGCGGTGAGCAACACGTGCCTCCACCGCGGGGGGCCGGTCGGGGAGGGCGAGCTGGACGGCGCGGTCGTGACGTGCCCGGTCCACGGGTGGCAGTACGACGTGCGGACCGGGCGCAACGTCGCGAACCCGATCGCCCAGCTCCGGCAGTTTCCGGTGAAGGTCGAGTCGGGGCGCGTCCTCGTGGCCCCTCCCTGACCGGGAACGTTCTTAGCGGGCGGGTCCATGGAGCGCGCGTGGCGTGGGAGCCTCTCCTGTGGGTCCTCACGTTCCTCGGAGTCCTCGCGGCCGCGGCCTCGACCGCAGCGATCCTGATGGCCCTCCGCTTCTCCCGCCGGGTCTTCGCGTCCCGCATCTGGGACCACGCGGCGTTCCTCCCGAGGGTGCTCATGATCGTCCCGTGCCGCGGGGCGGACCCCGGGCTCGACCGGAACCTCGATGCGATCCTGACCCAGGCGTATCCGGACTATCGCGTCGTGTTCTCCGTCGACGGGTTCGACGACCCCGCGCTCCCGGCGATCGAGGCCGCGTGGGGCCGACACCGCGTGCCCACGGGGATCGCGCTCCCGGCCGACCTTCCGGATGTCGGTGGCAAGGGCCGGGCCCTCCTCGGCGGACTCGCGAAGCGGGACGCCGCGGACGAGGTCGTCGTGTTCCTCGACTCCGACATCCGCCCGGGTCCGCGGTTCCTGCGGGACCTCGTGCAGCCGCTCGCCCTCCCGCTGATCGGCGCGACGACGGGCTACCGATGGTACGTGCCGGTCCGCGGCGGCCTGTGGTCCGTCGTGCGGTCCGCGTGGAACGCGGCCGGCCTGAACATCTTCTTCAGCGACCGGTACAACTTCCTGTGGGGCGGAGCATGGGCGATCCGGGCGGAGATCCTCGACCGACTCGACCTCCCGGCGCTCTGGCGGGGGACGCTCAGCGAGGACCTCGCCGCGACCCGCGGGGTCAAGGCCTTGGGGCTCCGCGTGCAATTCGTCCCGCAGGCGGTGGCGGCCACGTTCGAGGATTGCGACCGCGCGGACTGCATCCGGTGGACGGACCGCCAGACCGCGATGGTCGCGCTGTGGGGGCGCCACATCCGCAACTTCGCCGCGGCGACCTACGGGGTCTTCACGGGCTCCGCGCTCCTTGGGCTGGCCTCGCTGGTTCTGGCGGGTCTCGCCGACATCTGGTTCCTTCTCCCGGCCGCTCTGTTCCTCTGGGACGTCCCCGTGGCCGTCGCGAACGGATGGGTGCGCAAGCGGGCCGTCTTCCGGGCCTCGCCTTCCCTGGTCGCGGGTTGGCGGGTGTCGGAGGGCGCGTGGGCAGGGGCCGGTCTCGTCGTCCCCTGGCTGATCCTGGGGAACTTGATTCGGACCCGCCGCGTGCGGACAATCGAATGGCGTGGGAAGCGCTACGACGTCTCCGCGGGCCACCTCCGCGGCGCGTGAGAACAATCGCTCGGAACCCCGGGCGGGTGCGGGGCTCAGAGGAAGTAGAGGAGAGCGGTAACGCCCGCTGCGGCGACCGCT
>VBMI01000178.1 GCA_005878955.1 Methanobacteriota archaeon | reverse complement strand
GCCTGTACGTTGGCGATGCCGGGGCACGATCCGAGCCCCAGGACGGCCAGAAGACCCGCCTTCTTGAAGTCGTCGTGAAGCTCGAGCTGCTTGCGGGTCGTGTGGAACAATCCGCCCAGGTCGATGTAGTGCGTCCCGGCCTCGAGGCAGGCGCGCATGATCGGAACGTTGAAGTAGTACTGCACGGAGTTGATTACGGCGCCGGCCCCTTTGACGAGGTTGACCAGAGCGCCGTGATCGGTCACGTCGGCCTTCACGGCGACGACACCCGGCCGGCCCAGCCCCACGGCCACCTTTCTGGCCCCGTCGACGTCGAGGTCGGCGAGGACGATCTCCTCGACCTCGCGGTCGTCGGCCAGGTCCCGGGCGATGGCGCGCCCGATGATCCCCGCACCCCCCAGAACCACGATGCGCACGTGCGACCTCCGCGTCACGACGTCCAGGCTTGCATGCCGCGGCCTGAAACGCCTGTCAGCGCAACGGTGCGCCGCATGCTAGCGTTTTCGGCAAATTCGAGTCAATGACGGCACGGCGCAAGCGGCCGCGCGCCGCGAAAGACAAAGGTGCCCGGCGGCCTGTGACCCGCCGCCGGGCGTTCGTCAGTTGGATGGGTGTTTCATGTGGCCCCGGTCGTGCGTCACGAAGCACCTGCCGGGCCGGTCTGTTGAACGCCGGCCCTTGGGAACGGCAGGCCCAGGGCCACGCTGATCTCATTATGCCAGAGCACGGGGCTGGCGACCAGGAGGAGGCTGCTCGTAAGCCAGGTTGCTGACGCGCACCAGGTTGGCGTCCTGATTGTGGCTGACCTGATGCAGGCGGCGGCGGATCCGGCGCCAGGCCGCGTTCCCGAAGGTGCGCGTGAGAAGGACGTCCCGCTTGGCCTTGTCGGCCCCGTCCTCCCGGATGCGCGTATTGGCGCGCGACAGGCAGGCGATGAGGGCGTAGAGGTCTCCGGCCGATTCGGCGATGCGCTCCTGAATGAACTCGCGCTCGACGATGTCCTTGCCGTGCTCGCGCAGGGCGGCCTCGGCGGTGGTGGAGAGGGCTTCGGCGTAGTGCGCCGCCCGAACGGCGGTCCTCTGCAGCAGCGGGTCGATGTCCGGGAACTGCTCGTCGGTGACCGCCTGGCGGATCTTCTTCATGGCGAAATCGGACAGGACCCCGATCTGGGAGATCGGATCGCTCAGGGCGCGCCCGACCTTCTTCAGCTCCTCGCCCAGCCTCTGAACGCCGGCGAGGGTCACGAAGGCGCGTAGCGCTCGTACGGGTACTCCTTAATGAACCCGTTGCCGCCGGCGATCTGCACGGCGTGATTGACGACCCGCCAGGCGTTCTCCGAGGAGACGATCTTGCTGAGGGCCGACTCGATCGAGTAGTCGACGTCGCCGCGCTCGGCCAGGCCCGTGGTCAGATAGACCATGCTCTCGGCGGCGTACGTGCCCGTCATCATCTCGGCGATCTTGTCGCGGATCATCTCGAACTCGGCGATGGGCCGGTCGAACTGACGGCGCTGCTTCGCGTAGTCGACGGCGCGGTCGATCATCTCCTTGGAGCCGCCGACGGCCCCGGCAGCGAGCGACACGCGGCCGTCGTTCAGGATCTCCATGGCGTATTTGAAGCCGCGCCCCGGCTCGCCGAGGAGGTTGTCCTTCGGCACCGGCACGTTCTCGAGGTACAGGTCGGTGGTGGACGACCCCTTCAGCCCGAGCTTGTCCTCCTCCTTGCCGGTCGAGACACCCGGGAGATCGCGGGTCACGACGAAGGCGCTGATCCTGTCCTCGCCGCCGATCTCGGTGCGCGCGAACACCGTGAACAGGCCGGCCTTCCCGCCGTTGGTGATGAAGCGCTTGCCGCCATTCATCACCCAGACACGGCGCGCCTCGTCCCACACCGCGCGGGTCTTGAGCGAGGCGGCGTCCGATCCCGAGGCGGGCTCGGTGAGGGCGTAGGCGGCCAACAGATCCCCTTTGGCGACGGCCGGGAGCCAGCGCTTCTTCTGCGCCTCGCTTCCGTAGAGGAGGATTCCCTTGCTGCCGATGCCGAGGTGCGCGCCGACGATGGTGCATGTGGAGGCGCAGTAGTGACAGATCTCCTCCATCAGGCGGCAGTAGGACGTGATGGAAAGGCCCGCCCCGCCGTACTCCTCCGGGATGGTCAGGCCGAGGAGGCCCAGCTCCTTGAGCTCGCGCACCTGCGCTTCGGGGAATACGGCGGCCCGGTCGATGGCGCCGCCGTCCAGCCGCTCGCGCGCCCAGGAACGGAACGATTCGAGGACCAGGCGCAGCGTCTCGCGCGACTCGCCGTCCTGCCGGGTGTAGGGGAAGACCAAACCGGTCTCCAGCCGGCCGCTGAACAGCGATTTCATGAAGCTCGCGGGCGCCGCGGCGCCGGCGCGGGCTTTGCCTTTTGTCTCTGGCATCGGTGTGGCCACGTACGGCCTCCTCGCGGGGTCAGGCGCTCGGTGCGGCGCCTGTCAGCCCTTCAGTCTTTCTCGAAAAAGGCCCGCCCCTCGCGCGCCATCTCCAGGAGCAGGCGGGTCGCCAGGAAGCGCGGACCGTGCCGTCCGGCCAGGGCCTCGAGCCCCTGCACGACCGCCGTCAGACCGAGGGCGTCGGCGTGCCGCAGAAGACCTCCCCGGAACGGCGGAAATCCCGTCCCCAGGACCATGGCCAGGTCGACGCGGGGTGGGTTGGCGACGATGCCGGTCTCCAGGCAGCGAGCGGCTTCGTTGATCATCGGCAGCACCAGGCGGGTCTCTGTCGGTCCGGCGTCGAGGTGATGGCGCGGGCGGGCGGAGATCAGGCCG
>VBMI01000007.1 GCA_005878955.1 Methanobacteriota archaeon | reverse complement strand
TTGAGCTGCTGCTGGATCCTCGTACGGGCCTCGATCTTCGCGCGGTCCACGAACAGCTCGAGGTCCTTCATGTTGTCCGTCCGGAGGGCGGCCTTCGCCTGCTCGAGGTACTGCTCCGCCTCGCCCGAGTCCGCCCCGAACTCCTTCGCCTCCGCGACCATCCGGGAGACCTTCTCGATCTCCGTCTGCGCTCGCGAGGAGACGTGCTGCTTCCGGTTGCGGTTGATCGAGTCCAGCGCCCGCTTCAGGTAGTCGTCGAGGCGGCGGTAATCCTTCTTCTGGATCGCGTCGTCGATGCGGGTGAGGAGGGACTCCGCCTCCCGCACGTCGATCCCCTGGGCCCGGTTCTCCCGGATCGTCGAGACGAGGTTCGCGAGGTCGACCTCGACCTTGCGCGTCGCGACCTCCGACTTCGCGCGATTGAGGGACGCACCCACGTTCTCTGTGATCTCCCGGACCTGGTCGTAGTTCCCCGCCTCGAATGCCTGCTCCGCGTTCTTCACGAGGAGCTCGGCCTGGGACACGTCCGCCCCGAGGGCGCGGAGCTCGTCGATCGCCGTCTTCGTGCTCGCGACGAGCTCCTCCATCCGCTCCCGCACGCGGCCCCGGGCCTCCGCCGCCTTCTCCTTCGCCTGGTCGATGAACGACCACGCGGCCTCGAGGTCGCGGTCGAGGTTGTCCGTCGCCTTCGCGAGGAGGGCCTCGACCTCGCTGACGTCCTGCCCGCTGTTCCGCGCGGCCTCGAGGGCGAGTGCGGTCTCCGTCACGGGGCTTTCCGCGAGTCCGCCCATCTCCGCGGTGCGGACCTGGGTGACGAAGATCAGCTTCTGGATTAGCTCGTTGACCCCCTCGACCTCATGGAGCAGCCCGCTCCACTTGTCCAGGGTCGCGCCGTACTTCTCCTCGACCTCCTTGAGGACCTGGATCATATAGAGGGGCAGGAGCGCCGGCTCCTCTCCGATCACCACGGAAGCGAGGAACGCGTGCGTGGAGCGCTCGATGAGAATCTTTGAGTCCCCGAAATCGAGCCGCTTCAGTCCCACCCGCGTGCGCTGGCGGAACGAATCCTTCACGAAGTCCTGCACGACGGTGAGCATCCCGCTGAAGATGTCCTCGTCGATCTCCTCGCGGAACCTCCGGGATTCGTGGTCGATCAGCCGCCCGTCCATGTGGATCAGGAACACGTCCTCGACCAGGTACGTCCCGGGCCGCTCGACCCGCACCGGCTGGCGGTCCGTCAACTCGTACTTGTTCTCGTCGAAATAGCGCTGGTAGAACACCTGCACGTCGACGGGGACCTCCCCTTCCTTCTCCGGCTTGAGGCCGATCTCGATCGTCTTCTTCTCGTCGACCCCGATCTCCGGGATCGTCCGGAGGCCCTTCACCTCGACGCCCTTGAACTGGATGTCCACGTTCCGGGCCGCGAGCTTCCCCTTGTTCTCGACCTCGAACGTGTACTTGTTCCACACGTCCGCCTGCAGCCCCTTCGTGGGCAGGTTCAGGACCAGGTTCGGGTACCGGTTCTTGATGAAGTTCTGGACCTGGATCCCCGTGCTGATCTCCGCCTGCTTCACGAGGATGTCCGCCATCGGGATGTCGTTCCTCCGGAGGGCGTCCTCCGCCTCCCCGAGGATCCGCTCCGCCTCGGCGACGTTCGCGCCCACGCGCTTGGCGCTCGCGATCATCGTCTGGATCCCGCGGAGCTTCGCCTCGTACCGGTCTGCGAAGTGGCGGGTGCGGGCCTGCTGGAGGGCGGTGCGGGAGTCCGAGAGCTTCTCCTCGAAGCCCTTGTAGTCCCCGGCGTCCTTCGCTTTCTCCGCCTGGTGGAGCAGGTCGCGCACCTCGCGGATCTCCATCCCGACCTTCTCCGCCTGCTCGACCATGCCCTCGATCGAATCGATCTCGGTGGCGGCCCGTTTCAGGAGCACGGACCGCTTGTGCTCGAGCACCCGCTCCTCGATGTCGTTGAGGCGGGCGCTGAGCGCCTCCATGTCCCCCGCCTCGGCCGCCTCCGTGGCGCGGCGGTGCAGCTCCTCGAGCTCCGCGACGTTGATCCCGAGGGACCCGCCCTCGGCGACGAGCTGTTTCGCGGCCACCAGCCGGTCCTCGACCCGCCGCAGCCTCGCGTCCGCGAGGGCGTCGGCGATCTGCCGCGCGTACGACTCGAGCGTGTCCATGCGCCCCGTGCGGACGTCCTCCTCGGCGCGCCGCAGGAGCTCGGAGGTCGCGCGCACGTCGACCCCGATCTTCTCGCTCGACTCCAGCTCCGCCCGGAGCTCGTGGATGCGACCCTCCATCGCCGCGAAGCCGCGCTGCCGGCGGGCGTCCGCGACGATGTCCTCGATGACCTTCTTGTACTCGATCGCCTCGACGAACCGCCGGTCGCTCATCGCATCCTGGGCGTTCACGAGGACGTGCTCGGCGCGGGGGATGTCGAGCCCTTCCGACTTCGCCGTCTCGATCGTCCGGGCGGCCATCGTCACGAGGTCCGTCGCGGCGGCGCGCAGCCCCTCGCTGACGGACTCCGCGTCCGCGCTTGTCGAGGCGAGCTCGCTCGTCACATCATCGTACCGCTTCTCGTCCAGGGCCTTCTCCGCCTTAGAGACGGCCTCCTTGGACCCGAGGAGCTCGATGTCCGCGCGGCTGAGGTCGTCGATGAGCTTCTTGATGGAATCGATTGAGGCTCGGCCGAGGTCCCGCCGCGTACGCTCGTGCGCGACGAGGGTCTCCTCGTGGGCCCGGATCAGGGCCTCCGCCTTCTGTTCCGCGACGCGGGCGAACTCCACCGCGTCGTCGTAGTCCCCTCGCTCGAAGTACGCCTGCGCGTTCACGAACACCCCGCGGGCCTCGTTCGTGTCGAGGGAGAGCCGCTCCGCGGCGTCGATCCGTTTCCGCGCCCGGCCCAGGAGGTCCTCCGCGGCGGAGGTGAGCTCGGACTTCAGGGCCCGGGCGGTCTCCTCGATGTCCCCGAGGAGGAAGTCGACCTCCTCGAAGCTCCGCTTCTGGATCGCCCGCTCCGCGCCCCGGAGGTTCTCCTCCGAGCCCGCGATGTCGATGTCCGCCTTCCGGAGCTCCTCCAGGAGCTTGCGGACCCGCTGGAACCGCTCGGACGCCTTCTTCGCCCGCTCCATCGTCCGCTTCTGGTCTTCAGCGGCACGCGACTTCCGGTTCTCCTCGATCCCCTGCGAGATCTCGTTCACGAGGACGAGCACCTGCGTGTGGTCCTCGGAGTTCATCGCCTCTTCCGCCCGGGCGAGCTTCTCCTCCATCACCGTGACGTCGAGGCCGTCCGCCTTCGCAGCCGCGAGGCGGTTCCGGGCCTCCTCGAGGCTCTTCTCCGCCCCGCTCCTCAGGCTCGTCGCGACGCTCTTCGTGATGTCCTCGGCCGCGTTGACGTACGCCTCCGCCTCCTCGAACTTCTTCTGCTCGAGCGCGCGCTGGGCGTTCGCCAGCGCGTCCTGGGCGGCGGTGACGTCGACGAAGTCGCTCGTGACCTTGACGATCCCCGCCTTCGCCGCGTCGATCCGCTCGCGGAGCGCGTGGAGCCGTTCCGTCGTCTCCCGCTGCGTGCCTTCGTCGAGCTTCTTCAGCTCGTCACGGTGGCGCTGGAGGGCGCGTTCCGCGCGGGCCGTGGCGATCCTCGCGAACTCGAGGGTCTCGTAGAACTTCCCGTGGCCGAACGCCTCCTCGGCGTTCCGCAGGATCCGGACGGCGTCGGGAACGGGGACCTTCTCCGAGCGGACCTGGTCGACCATCTCCTTCGCCTTCGCGAGCATCTCCTCCGCGGAGGCCTTGAGCGACTCCGTGAGGTGCGCGACGATCTCGTCCACCTCGGCGAGGAGCCGGCGCGCCTGCTCGTAGTTCCCCGCGTCCGTCGCGGCCCGCGCCGCGGCAATCTTCTCCTCCGCACCGGTCACGTCGATGTCCGCCCGCCGGAGCTCGAGGAGCACCTCCCGGATGCGGCTCGCTTCCTCGGTGAGGGCCTTGATCTGCTCCACGTCCTTCGTCTCGAGGCGCTCCTTCACGAGCCGCTGGACGTCCACGGCGCACGACCTCGCGGTACCGGGCCTCCCTCGCGGACTCCGCGGCGTGGCGCGCCTGCTGGATGAGCCGCCGGGCGGCCGCCCCTTCCCCGGCCTGGACCGCCTCCTTCGCGTCCTTCACGCGCAGGTCGAACTCCTCGGAGGTGGCGCCGATCTTCCGCAGGTCCTCGGAGTCGTAGGAGAGGGAGACGAGGCTCTCGTGGAGCCGTCGCAGGACCGCGGCCTCCCGGAGGTGGTCCAGGGCCTCCTTCGCGAGCCCGCGGGACTTCGCGAAGTCCCGGTCCTGGAGCGCGGCCGCGGCAGTATCAATCGCCTGGCGGGACCTGGAGATGTCCCCGCCCCGCCGTTCCTCCTTCTTCAGCTCCCGCTCCGCGATCTTGATCGGAACCTCTGCCTGCGCGAAGCGGCGGGCCTCCCGGATCGCGACCCCGCCGAGGCGGGCGAACTTCTGCACGTCCGCGTAGACGCCCTTCCGGAGCGCCTCCCGGGCCTGGGACAGGATCTCCCGCGCCTCGGACAGGTCGGCGCCCGCCTTGCGGGCCGCGTCCGCCTCCGCCTGGGCCGTAATCAGGAACGCGTCCGCGCGGCTGTACTTCCGCGCGTCGTCCGCGAGCTCGCCGGAGGCGTCGATGTGTCGGCGGGCCTCGCCGAACGCCCCCGTCGCCGCCGCCTTGCGGGCCTTCGAGAGGGCCTCCTCTGCGCGGGCGACGTCGCCGCCCCGCTCCTTCGCGTGGGCGATCCGCTCGGCGGCGCGGTCGGTGAGGGAATGGAACAGCTTCTCCTGTCGGCCCTCGAGGGCCTTCAGGGACGCGCTCGCGAGGAGCTTGGTCGCCTCCGAATACTTGCCGTCGACGACGGATGTCCGGGCCAGCTCGAGGTTCCGCTCCGAGGCCAGGGTGTCGATCCCCGACTCGCGGGCCTCCCGCACGCGGACCTCCGCGCGGGCGATGTCCGCCTCCACGCGGGCCCGCTGGCGGGCGATGTCGACGGCCCGCTTCGCAGCCCGTGCGAGTTCCAACGCGCGGCCGTGGTTCCCCGCCCCGCGGTTCTGCTCCGCGGTCTCGAGGATCCGGCGCGCGACGGAGAGGTCCGCCCCCCTCACGCCCTCGGCGGCCTCCGCGCGGCGGGCGGCGTCCAGTGCGATGCGCGCCTGGCCCTCCCCCGCCCGCGCGACGGGCGCCTGCGCGACCGGCGTGCCACACGCGGGGCAGGCGTCCGCGCCGTCCCTGAGGGGGCTCTCACACATCGTGCAGGTGGGCATTGGAAACTCCCGCGGGATGGCGTGGAAACGCGCCGGGACTGGCGCTGAAAGAGGACCAGGTTGTATAAAAATGATGGCGGCGGTTATCGACGAGGATAACGATATGGCATTTTCTCGGGAGGCCGGGTCGGCCCCCAAACCTTAATGGCACGAGGGTCCCTCCGTCGCTATCGTGGGAGGCTTCGCGGACGGGGTGGGCATGGGCCTCATCGGATCGGCTCCATCCGCCTCGGCCGGAGGTGGGTCGACCGGGTCGCGGACCGAGTCGTGCTCAAGGGCACGCTCGTGGACATGTTCACCGGCCTGAACGTGGTCGACTCGGCGGGGGAGTTCGTCGGCGTCGTCCGGGACACGATCGAGACCGAGGACACGTGGGACTCCATCGTGGTCGAGGACGAGGAGGGGGAGATGGTCGTCGTGGTCCTCGAGGACATCAAGTCGATCGACGAGTTCGTTGAGCTCGACGTGGCGGGCGACGAGTTGTACCAGTCGAGTGGCGGGTGATCCTCGCCGAAGGCAACCCTTATCCTCCAAGGATTCGATGAGCGACGGGATGCGGCGCCGAGTTCTCGCCTGCCTCGCGGCGGGCGTCGTTTGTGTGTTGGTCGCGGGCGGCGCGTTCGCATGGTACTTCCTGGGCTACATCCCTGACAGTCACAGCGGGTCCGCCACCATCCCCTCGGGCCAATACTTCTCTTTCGAGTTCCTTGTGTTTGGTTCGGGCGTGGAGATTGGGTACCGTTTCATCGTCGAGGCGGGTACTAACATTGACGTTTACTTGCTAACCCTCGACGAGTTCGCGCAGTACCAAACCGGTCAGCCATTCCAAGACGTTCCTTTCTCCCACGAGGACGTGCGCACGGTGGACGGCTCCCCCTACTTCAACGACGGCCGTTATCGAGCAGTCATCGACAATACGGCATACGGCGTCGCCCAACCCTCAGGTTCCGCAGCCATCGTCCGTTACGACCTGAACGCCGGCGGGAGGCCAGGGTGGGACAACCTGCTGGGCGACTTCGTGGGCGCCGCGCTTCTCTTTGCTGCCACCATTGCATTCGTGGCGACGGTCGTCCTGATGGCGGCCCCGCCGATGGTCGAACCACCCGCCTTCTGCCCTTTCTGTGGATTCGCTACAAGTTCGTGGGTGTGTTCCCGATGTCGGCGTGCCAGTCCCGTCGGACGGCCCCCAAAGTAGCTCAGTTGTTGAGTCCACTAGTGGGGTTCGATGGGGCTAAGCGGCCGCCTCCGCCCCCGCCTCCTTCTTGGCCTTCGCAATGCGGGAGGCCCGCCGCGCGGCCTCCGCGCCCGCCATGAAGCCCATCGCGTCGCCCGCCCCCAGCGCCGCGGTCGGGATGTTCGCGGGCACGAGGATCACCGTCGCGTTCTCCTTCGAGACCTCGAACAGGATGTTCATCCACCGGAGCTCCATCGCGGTCGGGTTGTCCCGGTACTTGTCCGCAGCCTGGACCATCAGGTCCGCGCTCTGCGTCTCCGCCTCCGCGAGGATCACCCGGGACCGCCGCTCCCGCTCGGCCGCCGCCTGGCGGGCGATCGCGTCCTCCAGGTGGCCGGGGATCTTGATCTGCTTCAGCACCACGTGGATCACGTCCACCCCGTAGGGTTCCGTGAGCGGGTTCAGGCGGGCCTCGACCTCCTTCCCGAGGTTCACGACCCCCGCGAGGATCTCGTCGAACTCCTTGTTCCCGAACGTGTCCCGCATCACGGTCTGGGCGAGGCTGCTCGTCGCGTCGTTGTAGTCCGCGACGTTGAGGACCGCCTTCTGCGGGTCGACCACCCGGTAGTAGATCACCGCGTCGATTGTGATCGGCACGTTGTCCTTCGTCAGGCTCATCTGGGCGGGTACATCCACCGTCTTCACCCGCGTGTCGATCCGCGTCGGGATCTTGTCGACGATCGGGTTGATGATCACGAGCCCCGGGCCGCGCATCGCCCGGAACTTCCCCAGGCGAAGCACGGGCACGCGCTCCCACTCCTTCACGACCGTGATCGCCTTCGCGAGCAGTCCGAGTCCTACGAGTCCCACGAGGGACGCAACCAGCCACTCCACGACCATGCCACCACCCTCTCTTTCCTCGACGATGGGGGGCGCTGGAACATGAATCCGCTGGGGGAATTCCCGCGGAACGCCTTCGGATCTCGGAACACGTCCACAGGAGTCTCTACGGCGCCCGGGCCTGCGAGGCGGGAGCGGCCATCACGAGGGCGAACCCCATCCAGATGACCACCGCGATGACGACGAGGATCCCGCCGATGCCCGTGTACAGCGACACGCCGAGGAACGTGACCGGCATCACGAGGCCGTAGAGCACGTACCAGACTGCGCCCTTCGACCGGAACCGGCGCTCGCTTCGTGCGAGCAGATAGATGACCGGGCCGAAAGGGATCGGGGCGAGGATGGAGACGATGGCCCAGAACGTGCCGTTCCATCCGCGGTCCCGCGCGTCCTGGAACACCCACGCCGCGATTCCGACGGGCGTCGTGAACAGCAGCAGGAGGACGGTGTACGTCCAGCCCAGGACCGCCTCCCAGCCCATGACGGCGAGGATCTCGTAGACGATGAGCGGCGTGACGATGCTCGCACCGACGTAGACGATGGGGGAACCTCGAGTCATCGACGGCCCCGCTCGAAGGGGTGTGCGGGTATAAGCATTGCTCCGGGGAATGTCCGAAACCCGGGGCTACACGCGGTTCTTCGCGCCCCGCTCGGCGGCCGCCCGGAGCGCACGGAGGTTCTCTGCGACCCGGTCCGGGAAGATCCCCGACCCGGACACGAGGATGTCCGCCCCCGCCTCCGCCACGATGGCCGCGGTGTCCACCTTGATCCCGCCGTCCACCTCGAGCTGACACGCGAGCCCTTCCTTGTCGATGAACGTCCGCGCCTGTCGAATCTTCGGCACGACTTCCCCGTGAAAGGTCTGTCCCGCGAACCCCGGATGCACGGTCATCACGAGGAGGAGGTCCGCCTCCGCAAGGTGCGGTGCCGCCTTCTCGAAGGGCGTGGCGGGGTTCAGGACGAGCCCCGGGCTCAGGCCGGCGTCCCGGATCGCCCGGAACGTCGCGCGCACGTCGTGCGTGCTCTCCACGTGCACGGTCAGGTCGTCCGCCCCCGCGTCCGCGAAGTCCTTGATGAAGTCCTGCGGCCGCTCGACCATCAGATGTGCGTCCAAGGGGACCTTCGTCAGCGGGCGGATCGACTTCACCACCGCGGGCCCCATCGTCAGGTTCGGGACGAAGTGCCCGTCCATGATGTCGATGTGGAGGAGGTCCGCCCCCGCCTGGTCCGCGGCGACGACCTGCTCGCCGAGTCGATCGAATCGCGCAGAAAGGATCGACGGCGCGATCTTGATCCGGAAGGGCATCGCGCGCAGAATGCACGGAGCCGCAAAAAGAGTTCGCCCCCGTTCGTACACGACTTCCGCGGTCGCGCGAACAAAGCTCTTAAGTCCCGGGAATATCCCGCCCCTCGGGAACAGGAGACGACGCCGTGGCCGAGGTCAGCAACGCGAAGCTCCGGGAGCTCGAGGACAGGGCGCGCCTCCTCCGGTGCCACATCCTCAAGATGACCCACCAGGTGCAGAGCGGCCACCCGGGCGGCTCGATGAGCGCGTGCGACATCGTGACCGCCCTGTACTTCCACGTCCTCCGCGTGGACCCGCGGAACCCGATGTGGCCGGACCGGGACCGGTTCGTGCTCTCGAAGGGCCACGCGTGCCCGGTGCTGTACGCCGCGCTCGCGGAGCGCGGGTTCTTCCCCGTGCCCGAGCTGATGACGTTCCGGCGGATCAACAGCCGTCTCCAGGGCCACCCGGAGTACGGGACGACCCCGGGCGTTGAGAACGCCGCAGGGGCCGAGGGCCAGGGCCTCAGCTTCGGCGTCGGGCTGGGCCTCGCCGCGCGCCTGGATCGGAAGGCGTGGCGGGTGTACGCCCTCCTCGGCGACGGGGAGCAGGACGTCGGCCAGACGTGGGAGGCCGCCCTCGCGGCGGCCAAATACCATCTCGACAACCTCACCGCGATCATCGACCGGAACGGGATCCAGCAGGAGGGGCGGACGGAGGAGATCATGCCACTCGAGCCGCTCGGGGACAAATGGCGGGCGTTCGGCTGGAACGTGCTCACGATCAACGGACACGACATGCGCCAAATCCTCGCGGGGATCGACGAGGCGCACTCCCACAAGGGCCAGCCCACGGTGATCATCGCGAAGACGACGAAGGGGAAGGGCGTGTCGTTCATGGAGAACGTCGTGCGGTACCACGGTGCCGCGACGACGGACGAGGAGCTCAAGCGCGCGCTCGCGGAGCTCGGCGAGGCGGTCCCGTGACGACGACGGCCGCCATCCCATGAAGATGGAGTCCCAGCGGTCGTACTTCGCGAAGGCCTTGATCGAGCTGGGGGAGAAGGACCCGAACGTCGTCGTCGTGGGCGCGGACACCACGGAGTCGATCAAGACCCTGGACTTCGGGAAGAAGTTCCCGGACCGGTTGTTCAACGTGGGGATCAGCGAGCAGAACATGATCTCCATCGCCGCCGGGTTGGCGGCGGCGGGGAAGGTCGCCTTCGCGTCCACGTACGCGGTGTTCGGGGTCGCGCACACGTACAACATCATCCGGCAGAACGTCGCGTACACGAAGCTCCCGGTGAAGATCTTCTGCAGCCACGCGGGGATCACCGTCGGCCCGGACGGCGCGACCCACCAGTTGAACGAGGACATCGGACTGATGCGGGGGATCCCGAACATGACCGTCCTCGTCCCCGCGGACGCCCCGCAGACCGCGAAGTGCGTCCACGCGGCCGCCGCGTGGCCCGGCCCCGTCTACTGCCGCTTCTCGAGGACGAACTTCCCCACCGTGACGTCCGTCGAGGACCCGTTCGCGATCGGCAAATCGTACGTGATGCGGGACGGCGACGACGTGACCATCGCGGGGTGCGGAATCATGGTGTCCCGCTGTCTGCAGGCCGCGGAGGAGCTCGACGCGGCGGGCGTCTCCGCGCGCGTCCTGAACGTCGCGACCGTGAAGCCCCTCGACACCTCCACGATCTTGAAGGCCGCCCGGGACACGGGCGGGATCGTGACCGCGGAGGAACACACCATCGTCCACGGCCTCGGGTCCGCGATCTCGGAGGCGGTCGCCCTCGAGCACCCCGTCCCGATGGCGATGGTCGGCGTCCAGGACGTGTTCGGCGAGAGCGGGGAGGCGTTCGAGCTCATGGAGAAATACGGCCTCACGGCGGCGAAGGTCGTCGAGGGTGTGCGCCGCGTAATGAAGCGGCGCGGCCGGTAGCGCGTCTCAGGCGGGACCCTTCTCGTTGAACGTGACCGTGGTGACGTGTCCGTTGGCCTTTCGGTGGCTCATGTTCCACATCGCCTCGGCGTCCTTCAGCCACCAATCCACGGAGGTCACCTCGGCCTTCTTGAAGCCGATTCCGCCCGGGAGGAGGACCTGACCTTCAAACGGGTCGTTCGTGACGGGATTCAGGATGTGAGAGCTCTTTACCTCGCCCAGCCCATCGACCGCGAACCGGCTGTCGTACCCCTTGAACGACCATTCGATCTTCGCTGACTTCGTGGGGAACACTTTTGAAAACGTCTTCGGAAAGATCTCGAAGACGCCGCCTCCGTGCTTCGCGGAGCACAGCTCCTCGACAGTCTTCTTCTGCTGCGCGCTGGCGCTCGGATCGATATAGATTCTCGCGGATCCGCCGCCCTCGTGGATTGCCTTCGGCCACCAGAGCCCAAGGGCGAACTTCACGCCATCGAGCTTGGTGCCGCCGACCGAGCCCTTTGTGATCCGGTATGCGAGGAGGGCCTCGCAGTGGCCCTTCGTCGGGTACCCGTTGAAATTGCACGGGCAACCGTAGTCGCAGTTGCAGCTCTGGACATACTCCGCATCAAAGCTCCACTTGTCGCCCATCTCCAAGCCCCGTGGGGCATCCGAGACGCGGTATTAGAACGCTACGCATCCACGTGCGCCGGAGTGGAGCGCGTTCTAATACGGGGTCGCCGATGCGTGCGCCCCATGGCCGCCGAGGACTCTGTTTCCCCGTCCGACCTCCTCCGGCGGATCACGGTGCCGATCGCCGGCGCCGTCGTCGTGCTCCTCGCCGCGGCGTGGTACGTCACTTGGTCGATGTCCGAGTTCACAATGTCGTTCCTCACGATGGGCGTCCCGACCGAGACGTTCGGGTTCGGGGTCTTCTTCGGGCTCATCGTCGTGACGATGATCGCGATGATGCTTCCCGCCGCTCTGCCGATGATTCTTGCGTTCCATGCGATGACGCGCCTCGAGGCGGGCCGCCCCATGAAGCCCGCGGATGCCATCGCCACGACCCTCTTCATTCTTCCGTACTTTCTCCTTTGGGGCGGCTTCGGGGTCCTCGCCCTTGTGGGCTTGATGGCCCTCGGTCTTCTGAGTCCCCTCGTCGGCCTCGTCGCGTTCATCCCCGCCGCGACCCTCATCGCCGCGGGCGTGTACCAGGTGTCCCGGTCGAAGGAGGTGTGCCTGACGCAGTGCCAGTCCCCGATGAGCTTCGTCATGTTGCACTGGCAATCGGGGCGGATGGGCGCGGTCCGGATGGGCCTCCGACATGCGGGGTATTGCCTGGGCTGCTGCTGGCTGTTCATGATCGTACTCTTCGTGGCGGGGTCGATGAACCTCCTCTGGATGGGCCTCCTTTCCGGGGTAATCTTCGCGGAAAAGGTGGCCACGCGACCGCAAGCCGTCGCGCGCGGCATCGCCGCCCTTCTTGTTGTCCTCGGAGGCATTGCCATCGTCCAGGGCTACCTGGCATTTTAGTCGGAACCGATGCGGGGCGCAGGCCCCTATCTGAAACGTTCATTACCGCGGGGGACCTTCGGGAATCCCGGCGTGCGCTCATGGTGAAAATCTTCCTCGACACCGCGAACATCGACGAGATCCGCGAGGCGGCCTCGTGGGGCGTGCTCGACGGGGTCACCACGAACCCGACCCTCGTCGCGAAGACCGGACGAAAGTGGGGGGAGGTGATCCAGGACATCCTGGGTCTCGTCGACGGGCCGATCAGCCTCGAGGTCACAACGACGGACGCGGACGAGATGGTGAAGCAGGGCCGCCAGCTCGCGAAGCTCCACAAGAACGTGGTCGTGAAGATCCAGATGACGACGGAGGGACTGAAGGCCATCAAGACCCTCTCAAAGGAGGGCGTCCGGATCAACACCACCCTCATCTTCAGCGCGACCCAAGCGATTCTTGCGGCGAAGGCGGGTGCGAAGTACGTGAGCCCGTTCATCGGACGCCTCGACGACCAGGGCCAGGAGGGGATGCAGGTGATTCGCGAGATCGTCGAGGTCTTCCGGAACTACGACTGGGATTGTGAGGTCCTCGTCGCGTCGATTCGGCATCCGCTCCACGTGATCGAGGCCGCGAAGCT
>VBMI01000006.1 GCA_005878955.1 Methanobacteriota archaeon | reverse complement strand
TGGTCGGGAACGACGTCGCCGTCACCGTCGCGAACTCCCACTCGAACCTCGACCTCAGCACGATGATGCCCGTGATGCACCACAACCTCCAGCAGTCCATCGAGGTCCTCGCGAACGTATCGCGCGTGTTCGCCCACCGGTGCATTGACGGCCTATCCGCGAACGTGGCCCTGCTCCGGCGGAACGCCGAGATGAGCGCTGCGATCGTGACACGCCTGAACCCGATCATCGGATACGAAAAGGCGGCGGAGCTGGCAAAGGAGAGCGGCCGCACGGGCGTCCCGATCAAGCAGCTCGTGGTCGAGCGGAAGATCCTCACGGCGGAGGAGGCGGATCGGCTTCTAGATGCCCGCACGCTCACAGAGCCGAGCGAAGACCTGCTCGGGTCGGGCGGCTGAGACGGTCCCGCTGGGACCTGGTCCGGCTTGAACGTCGGTGGATCGGGCGAGGCCTAGTTGTAGGGGACGACCCAGCTCACCGCGGACGGGACGTAGATCCAGTACCCGTGCCCTTCGCTCAGGAGGTCCGTGTCCGCCATCACCCGAAGCCATGTCGGGGAGACGTGGTCACCGGCCGACCGCCGCTAATCGTCAGCGTCATCGGGGCGCCCGCGGTGATGTAGATCCAGAACCCCATCGTGTTGTCCAGCCGCGCAAGCTCCGTCGCGGGGCCGCCCCGGTAGAACGTCACCCACGGGTCCGAGGGGTTCCTCGCATCGTACACGCGGACCCACGCATACCATGGGTCGATGCTCGCGAGGACCGCGGACAGGGACGTGCTCTGCGTGACGTAGGAGAACGAGACGAGGTTCCGGCCGGGTTGGAGGACCATCGTGAACGGCGGCGTCCCGGGGGCGCCGATCGTGAAGTCCGCGTCGCTGATGTCCTCCGCGGAATTCCCCGCCGCGTCGCGGACGACGACCTTGAGGCGGCACGTGGAGCTGTCGACCCCCACGGGGGGATCCCAGGTGAAGACCCCGTCGTTCGGCTCGTGGGTCGCGATGGGGTTCCACGTCGGGTTGGAGGAATTGGAGGCGTAGTAGAGGTCCACGCCGTCCTTCGGGATCACGACGTCGCTCGCGGACCAGGTCAACCGGTACTTGGTCCCGGGCATCAGGGTCTCCCCGCCGTTCGGGAACGTCGTCGTCAGGGTGGGAGCGCTCTTCGCGTCGAACCAGTTCACGATGCTCCTGAGGACCGCCTCGCGGTTGGGGTCCGTGCCCTCGAAGTACTGGTAAGCCATGTACACGACGCGGGAGTCCGCGTCGTAGTCCGACCGGATCGCGGCGCCCTGCCCGTCCCCGTAGAGGAACGTCGACGTCCCGCCCGCGCCCGGCGCCACGATGTCCGGCGACGAGCCCAGAATCTGGAGCGGCGTCGATGCCCACGTTCCGGACACCGGATCCCCGCCCACGCCGCGGACGACCGTCGATGGGTCGGCATCGGCGATGAAGGAGGCCTGCAGGACGTCCGTGTAGAACGAGGTCGCGCCGATCGCCGTCCCCAGGTTCTCCCCCGTCACCAGGAGATGCCCGTTGCCGTTCGCGAGCTGCCCTTGCAGGAGGGATTGCTCCGGCGCTGTGAGGACCCCCGCCGACTGAGACTTCGTGTACCACAGGACCATTGGCTGCTTCGCGAGCCCTGCGGGGTCGGGCGGTCCCCGGACGTCGACGGCGCCCGTGTCACCCGGATCGACGCGGTCCCACATCCGGTAGTCCAACGCCGGCCGTGAGAGGAGGCGCTCGTAGGGCTGCGAGTAATCGGCGATCGTTGCCTCCCGGTAGACGGCGATCCCGGGTTTCACGTAGTCCAGCCGGGCCGCCTGCAGGATCTCCGCATCGTAGGCGGTGCCGCCGCCGGGGTATGTGAACGAGATTCGCGAGTCCGTCTGCACCAGGACCGCGACCCCGAGCTTGGTCCGGTTCACTCGAACGTACTGCGGCGTTGTCAGGTCGAACGAGTTCGAGGCGAGCTTCGTCTCGCCCTGTACGATGCTCAGGGGACTGGACTTCATGTCCCGCACGACCCCTCGGTGGTACGGCTCCCCATTCGTCCCCATGAAGTAAATCTCGTCCTCGTAGAGGACGAAGCGGACCTGCAGGTTGCCCAGCGTGACCGGGTCCGTGGCCTTGATCGTCGCGTCCACCGAGGCGGTCGTCGCAGAGAGGTCCCCTGCGAGGGAGATCGTCAGGCTCGTACCCGGGCCGTACTCGTTGTCAACGAGTTGCCGGTATCGCGCGTAGCCCTGTCCCTTGTCCGTGTAGGATCCGACCTGCCACTCCTTCGCGGGGTTCGTCACGTCGTACTGTCCCCCGCCGTCCACGACAACGGTGGGTACGCCGTTGTTGTTGATCCCATACCAGTTCACCCGCGCGTTCGTCGTTGGCGTGTCGTACGGGTCCACTCGCCCCCAAGCGACGTGCCATGAGAGGACAATGAGCCGGTCCGGAGAATACTCGTCCGCGATGCGACTGATCGGGGGATCCGAGTACGCGCACGGCGGGCACCAGGTGCCGGTGGCCACCTCGAGGACGGCCGTCTTCGGAGACGTGCCCTGCGCGAAGGGCTTCGGGCCCGGGACGGGAAGGACCTTCGCCTTCGATCCGAGGTCCCCGGTGGCGATTCCGATCCCGAGCGTGCTCACGAGGAGCAATGCAATTACGAGTCCGACAGCACCCGCGACAGCCGCGCCTTGGCGCATGGCTTCTCCTCCTTGATCCCGTCAATCCGAAGGCGAGGCGCGTGTATAAGTGTTGCGGGGACCCAACGTTTGGAGCACTCGTCGAATCCTGCTCGTAATATATTTGTAGACTGGGCCGCATCGCGCCCCGCTCGCCAGCCGGGGGAGGAGTCCGTTGACAGCGCGAGGTTCGCCCATCGCCGTTGTGCTCGTCTTGATCGTCATCCTTGGGGCCGCCGTGTTCTCGTGGAGCCTCACCGTCCGGGCCCCGCCCCCCGCACCGACGACGACGTTCGGCCGGGCCTTCGACGCGGGCGGACTCCCGCTCGCCCTCGGGACGCCGATCCGCACGTTCATCGACGGCGTGGACTACTCGAACCGCACGAGCGTGTACGACAACTTGGGCTCGTTCGTCGTGGACACCCTGGGGAACTACGTCACCCCGCCCACGCTCTCGATCAAGGAGGGCGGCGACGCCGGGGACGCGATCATGTACACCAGCGGGGACCTCGCGGCGGCGCCGGCGGGAGCGGTCTTCCGCGAGACCGCGAGCTGGATCGACGGAGGGTTCCTGAACCAGGACCTCAACCTCGCGGCGACGCAGCCCGCGCTGCTGAAGATCCAGGACCTCGCCCTGCGACCATCCGACGGGGGGGACCAGTATGTGTACCTCTGCAACCCGACCACGAACCCGGTGAACGCGGCGGGGTACTATCTCCAGAAGGACGTGCCCGGCTCGTTCAACGGTCCGATCTGGGCCATCACGGGAACGATCAACCCGGGGGGCCGATTGTACATCGACCTCGTCGGTCCGAGCACGCTGGGCAACGGCGGGGACGCCCTCAAACTTATCTGGACGAACCCGGGAGGGCCGGGAGCGCCGAACGGGGGCGCCGCGGTGATCGTGGACCGCGTGGAGTTCAACGCCACGACCGCCGGCACGCTCTTCTGGGAGCCGGGGAACACGATGATGACGGACGCCCTCGCCCCCGGACTCGGGCAGGACATCCACCGGGACGCGAACTGCAGGGACACGAACGCGGGCGCGGACTTCGTCCTGGGCCTGGAGCTCGGAAGGCCCGTGGCGCCCGTCGTCGCAGTTTCGTACCCGAACGGCGGGGAGCGCTTCACCGGCGGGACACCGCACTCCGTCCGCTGGAACATGACGGACGCCGACCCCGACAACGTCCTGCGGGTGAACGCCAGCTACGCGCTGAACGGCGTCTCGTACACGCAGTTCGCCTCCGGGCTCTCGAGCACCGACCCGAGCTCCGTCGCCTGGAACGTCCCCGTCGCCGACACATCCCTAGCGCGCGTCCTGGTGTGCGCGCGGGACCGGACGGACCTCCTCGGATGCGACGCGAGCAACGCGGACTTCACGATCGACTCCACGGCTCCAACGGTGCAGTCGACGGACCCCGCGAACAGCGCCGTGGGCGTGCCCCTCGACAAGGTCCTCCGAATCGTATTCTCGGAGGCGATGCAACCCGTCGGCACCTCCGGGTTCTCCCTGAACCCAAGCCCCGGGCCCCTCACGTTTACGTGGGTCGACGCCCGCACCCTCGACGTGCGGCATTCCACCCTCCTCGTGGGTTGCGCGCGGTACACGATGGCCCTCGCGAACACGTTCCTCGACGCCTCGCTTCCCGGGAACGCCCTCGTCCCCGCCTCCTCGGTCTTCGACACCCTCTGCGCTCCGAACGTCCAGGTGACCGGGCCCGTGGGCGGGGAGGTCTTCTCGGGCGGGTCCTCCCAGTCGATCACCTGGCAGATGTCCGATGAGCAGGCGAATCCCTTTCTGACGACCTGGGTGAACCTCTCGGTCAACAGCGGGGGTTCGTTCCCCACGCCGATCGAGGGGGCCACCGCCCACATGGAAGGGAGCGTCTCGATCCCGTGGACGGCGAACCCGGTCGACACGACGACCGCACGAGTCCAGGTGTGCGTCCAGGACGAGACGGGGCTCGTGACCTGCGACGCCAGCCCATCGGACTTCGCGATTGACTCGACCCCGCCACGGGTCGTAGGCACGTCGCCATTGAACGGCGCGAACGACGTCCTCCCCTCGGACTGCGTCAAAATCACGTTCTCCGAGGCGATGGACACGGCGACGGTCGCCGTCACGTTCACCCCCGCTCCCGCCACGGTCTCCACGACGTGGAGCGGCGGGAACACGATCGCGACCGTGTGCCACACGCCCTTCGCGACCAGCCCGATCAACGTGCGGGTTGCGGGGACATCGGAGGACGCGTCGCAGCCCGGGAACCCGATGGGCGCGGACTACACGTTCTCGTTCCTCCTCGATACCGCCCCCGTCGTCGCCGTCACGTCACCGGCCGCGGGCCTCTGCTGGTGCGGCGGGACCTCCCATCCGATCACCTGGACGATGGACGACGCGGAGTCCGGCGCAGGGGGCCTCGTGGTCTACATCAACGCGAGCACGACGGGCGGCCCCGGCGTCGTCGCCGGCCCTCTGACCGGCGCAACCTCCTTTACGTGGACGCCCCCCGGAATCAACGACGCGGCCGTCGAGATCCTCGTCACGGTGATCGACCCTCGGGGGCTGTCGACGACCGCGCGCAGCGGCCTGTTCCGGATCGACTCCATCGCCCCGACGCTGCTCTCAGCAGACCCCTCGGACGGGTCCTCAGGGGTGCCCCTCAACAAGATCATTCGCCTCACTTTCTCGGAGCCGATGGACCACGCCTCGACCGAGTCCGCGGTCCGGATGTCCCCCACCCCCGCGGGAGGCATCACGCTGGCTTGGATGGGCAACGTGCTCGAGATCCGCACCAACGGGCTCGCGTCTTCCACGACGTACACGGTGAGCTTCGTCGCAGGGGCGCACGACGCGTGCGACCCGGGCAACGCCCTGTCTCCCCTTTCTCGGGCGTTCACCACCGTCGCCAACGGAGCCCCGCAGGCGGCCTTCAGCTCGCCCGCCGCCGCGGAGACGTGGACTGTCGGATCGACGAAGACGGTCCGCTGGACCATCACGGACGAGACCCCCGCGGGCCAGCTGCGGGTGTGGCTCAACTACACGACGGCCTCGGGCACCGTGACCCTGGTGGATGGCGTCCTCGGGGCGACCTCGTTCGACTGGACGGTCCCGGCGGGCGCTGCGGGGCAGACCGTGACCTTCCATCTCGATGTGACGGACCCGCAGGGGCAGCGCGGCAGCGCCACGAGCGCCCCGGTCACGGTCCCGGCGGCCCAAGGGGGCGCGGACCTGCTCCCGTGGATCGGCCTGCTCGTCGCCATCGCCGCAATCGTGGGAATCCTCCTGATTCTCCTGGCGAAGCGGCGCAAGAAGAAGGAACCGGGGGAGGCTGCGCCGACGGAATCATCGGGAAGCGGGCGGCCGCCACGGTAGCGTGCTCCCATCTCCGATGGGCCGTTCGGAAGCCGAGGGCTCGCCGCCCTCTCGTGAAGCCCGCCTGGTCTGCCTAGTTGTAGTTCACGATCCAGGTCGCCGCACGGGGCGCGTAGATCCAGTACCCGTTCCCGGCGAGCAGGGTCTCCGATGCCCCGAGGGCGCGGGTGTAGGAGGGCGCGGAGGAGCCGAGGCCGGCGATCGAGGTGGCCCCCGTCGCGGCCATCACGGACGCCGCGGTGATGTCCGTCCGGCTGCTCGGGAACCCGACCAGGTTCCAGCCTGGCATGAGGGCGATGCTCGTGGTCGTGGGCGGCACACCCCGGACCGTGAGGGTCACCGGCGCCGAGGACGTGACTTGCACCCAGAAGCCCATCTTCAGGTCCAGGAGGGACAAGGTGTTCTCCGAGTACCCCCGGTGCCACGTCTTCCAGGCGCCCGTCGCGGGGTCGAACGTCCACACGTCCCGGTACCACGGGTCGATGCTCTGCAGGACCGACGCCACCGTGTTCCCGATCGGGGTCACGGGGAAGGAGACGAGGTTCATTCCGGGCTGCAGGATCACGGTGAAGTCCACGATGACAGGGCTTCCGATCGTGAAGTCCGCGTCGCTGATGTCCTCGCCCGAGTTCCCTGCCGCGTCCCGCGCGACCACCTTGAGCCGGCACAGGGGGCTGTCCACGCCCGCCGGCGGGGTCCACCAGTACACGCCGTCGTTCGGCTCGTTCGAGGCGATTAGAGTCCAGACTGGGTTGTTCGAGTCGGAAGTGAAGTAGATGTCCACCCCGTTCGCAGGGACCTCGACATCCCGCGCGGTCCACGTAAGCTTGTACGGCGTCCCGGGGAGGAGGGTCTCCCCGCCGTTCGGGTACCCCACGCCCACCGCTGGGGCGCTCTTCGCGTCGAACCATGCGATCGCGCTCTTCATGACGTCTTTCCGGCTCGGGTCAGAGCCCGCGAAATAGTCGAAGCCAAGGTACAGCACTCGGGAGTCGGAATCGAAGTCCGATCGGACCCCCGCGCCCACGCCACCGCCCTGGTACGTGAACGAGACGGACGCTGTCCCCCTCGCGCTGATCGCGTCCGGGGAGAATCCGGCGAACGAGAGGCTGGAGGTCGCCCATGTATTCGAGATGGGGTCTCCCGCCACGCCCTGGGCGGCCGACGCCCCGGAGTTGTCCGTCACGAAGTTCGCCTGCAGGACGTTTTGATAGAACGCTGTGCCCCCGATGTCCGGGCCGAGGTTCTCTCCCGCGATGAGCAGGTTCCCGTTCGTGTTTGAAAGGTATCCCTGGATGAGCGTCTGCTCCGCGGCGTCAAGCGTCCCGCCGACGCCTTGGGATCCTGTGAACCAGACGAGGAGCGGGGTCTCCGCGAGGGCGGTTGCCGTCGGTGGACCCCGGACATCCGTGGTCCCTCCGTCGGACGGGGACAGGATATCATACGTCTCGAAGTGGTACGCGCTGACCGATCCCGTGACCCGGTCCTGCGACAGCAGTCGCTCGTAGGGCTCGGTATAGTCGGTAATCGGTTCGTCCCGGTAGACGCTGATCCCTGGGGTGACGAAATCCGCACGCGCCGCGTTCAGGATGTCGCCGTTGTACGCGGTGTATGTGTTCCCACTGATGACGTAGGTGAAAGCGATCCTGTTGTTCGTCTGAACCATCACCGCGACGCCCAGCTTGTTC
>VBMI01000005.1 GCA_005878955.1 Methanobacteriota archaeon | reverse complement strand
TGCGGTCAAGCGCGGCGACCTCGCACGCGTGCGGGAGCTCGTGAAATCGGACCCGGCCCTGCTCAACTCCCGGACGAAGCGCGGGCTCTCCCCCGTGCTCGTCGCGATCTACTCCGGCCAGAAGGTCGCGGCCGCGAACCTGATCGCGATGGGGGCGGACCTCGACATCCACGACGCGGCCGCCACCGGGCGCCTGGACCGCGTGAAGGCGCTCGTCGAGCGGGACCCGTCCCTCGCGAACGCGGTGTCCCCGGAGGGATTCGCGCCGATGGGGCTCGCGGCGTACCTCGGACACGAGGAGGTCGTCGAGTACCTCGTCTCCAAGGGGGCCGAGGTGAACTTCACGTCCGCGCCCACGGGCTTCACGGCGCTCACCGGGGCGGTGAACTCCCGCCACACGCGGATCGTGGACCTCCTCCTCCAGCACGGCGCGGAGGTGAACCACGTGTACGAGGGGACGCTCACGCCGCTCGTGAACGCGGTCGCGAACGGGGACGCGAACCTCGTCCGGGTCCTCCTCGACCACGGCGCGGACCCGAACCTCGGGGCGTACGAGGGGAAGAGCGCCCTCGACCTCGCGATGGAGAAGGGTCTCAAGGAGATCGCGGACGCCCTCCGGCAGCGGGGCGCGACGAAGTGGCAGCCGGGGACCGCGAAGGGGGCGGCTCCGATCGCGACGCCCGACGCGCGGGGCTTCATGGAGAAGGTCCGGAAGGCGATGAACACGCACGACCTCGAGGGGCTCCTGACCCTGATCGACGCGGAGTACCAGAGCGAGCAGCCCGCCCATCCGGACCGGGCGTTCCAGGGGCGCGAGCAGGTCCGGAAGAACTGGGGGACGATCTTCGAGCGCGTCCCGAACCTCCGCGCGGACATCATTCGGATCGCCGTGGACGGAGACACGCTGTGGACGGAGTGGTGGTGGCACGGCGTCCGGGTGGACGGGACGAAGTTCGACTACCGGGGCATCACCCTGTTCCGGGTCTGGAACGAGCGGGTCGTCGCGGGCCGCCTGTACATGGAGCCCGTCCAGGAGCGGAAGAAGGAAGGGCCTTACGGGGGCCCGCCATAGCCCCGCCGCCCGAGCCCGGGGGAGGAGCGATGGCGTACCGCCTGCGACCCGCCACGAAGTCCGACGAGCCCACGATCTGGAAGGCGACGATGGAGACCGTGTGGGCGGACGTCCCCGAAAACGAGAAGGCGGGGCTGGATCGGCGGGCGTTCGAGGGCGCGTTCCGGGAGTACGCCGACGAGTTCGTGCGCGGCGACCGCGGCGAGCGGTTCGTCGCGGAGGACGAGGCGGGCCGCGTCCTCGGGTACATCATCCTGGGCGAGCTCCGGCCGTTCTTCTCCCCGCAGGCGGTCGCGTTCGTGTACGACATCTGGGTCGCGCCGGAGCACCGACGGCGAGGGGTCGCGCAGTTCCTCCTGGCGGAGGCGGAGCGATGGGCGAAGGCCCACGGGTACCGCAAGATCAAGCTCGAGGTCGCGGAGCCGAACCGCGGCGCCCGCGACCTCTACGCGAAGGCGGGCTACGCCCCGGAGCGGGTCTACATGGCGAAGGCATTGGGGTGACCTCCGCCGGTTGTCGTGATATTGCGCCGCAAATCCTTATATAACGCACGGACATGATTCGGGGTTGCAGGTGAACACAATGATGCAGCTCGCCCTTTCCGAGACCGCCTCCAAGAAGCTGAAGGAACTCATCGAGCGGGGCGGGGCCGGGGACGTCCAGGACACGTACCTCCGGGTCTACGTGACCGGCGGCGGGTGCTCCGGCTTCCGGTACGGCATGGCCCTCGACAAGAAGGTCCACGAGGGGGACGAGGTCCTCCAGAACAACGGCATCAAGGTCGTCGTGGACTCGAACTCGAAGGAGTTCATCGACGGGTCCTCCGTGGATTACGTCGAGACCGTGGCGGGCAGCGGGTTCACGATCAGCAACCCGAACAACTGGTCCACGTGCGGCTGCGGCCAGTCCTTCAACAAGAAGGGCGAGGGCGCGCCGGACGAGGCGGAAGGGCACCACGAGCACGCGCACGACGCGTAGCCCCGCGGCGCTCCCGCGTTTTCGTTCTCACCAGCCCGCCAGCAGGCTGACCCGCAGGCGGTCCCCGAGGGTGGGGTCCGCGTATCCTCCGAGGACGATTGCCGCCCGCGGCGCGGCAAGTCGGACTTCGTGCGCGACCTCGGTCGCGACGGACTCCGCGTAGTCCGAGGCTGCCGCGATCACGACGATCCGCTCCACCGTATCAGGGTCCGCCGGGAGCCACGGGGACGCGAACGCCTCCTCCACGGCCTCGAAGGCGCGGTGCCTCTCCCGACCGCCGCCCCCGCCGAACCGCCATCGCGGCGCCTTGCGGAGCGCGTCGCGCAGCGTCGCGACGTCCGTGCGGGTGGTGGAGCGGGCGAGGTCCACGAGAGGGCGGGCCATGATCGCACCAAGCACCTCGAACGCCTTCAGGAGGGGGAGCTGCGGGGCGAGCTTGAGGAGCTCGTCGTTGGGGAACGAGACGACCCCGTCGGCCTTTTTCGTCAGCAGCGAGAGCGCTCGCTCCGCGGCCATCCGGCGGTTGATCCCTTCCGCACCGAACGGAGAGGCGACGATCGCGAGAGTAGCGCTGTTCAGGATGCGCGCGACCCGGCCGACGAGAGCGGCCGCGGGCCCTCCGGTCTCCCCGCCGAGGCCCGCGAGCGGCACCACGAGGTCGTGGTTCAGGATCGCGCCGGCGATCGCCTTCTCCTCGGGCGAGGTGAGCTGCTTCACCGCAGCCTCGTCCATGGACGCGAGGCCCGCAAGGGGCTCGCGCGGGAGGATGAGCCGCGAGGGGATCCCCGCCATCGAGCGGTGCGGGGCGTCGTTCAGCGCGGCCCTCGTGATACCGAGCTCCGCGGGAATCTGCTGAAGGATGTTGCATCCCGCCCCGCCGCAGCCCACGGCCGCGATCCGGGCGGGGACGGGCTCGCCCTGGCCCAACCGGAGGACGTCGGGCATCGCCGCGCGATGCGGGTCCGCGAGAATAAGGGTTCGCCGGCCCCGCGGCGGTCCGTTCTCATCGGAAGAACGCGAGGAAGCCAATCAGGGTGCAGAGGATGAACGCGAGGATCGCGACGACGATCAGTCCGAGCACGAGGCCGAGGAGGCCGAAGCCGCGGCGCGGGCCCAATCCCCATCCGTACCGGCGGACCCGCCAGCCGACCCGCCTCGGGCCGAGCCGGACCCCGTATCGCATCCGCCGCATCGCGGCGGGGATTCAGACCCTCGCGGACATGAACCTGCCGAAGGAATTCCCGGGTAGGAGAATGAGCGGGGCACTCAGAGCCATCGGCCGCCGAAGCGCCATGGCCAGCGGCGCCAGCCCCACCGGTACCACCGGGGCCAGCCCCAGATCGGATACCGGTACGGTCGGCCCCAACCCCAGCCCCACGGGCGGCAGAACCCTCGCATCCACATGAACTCCAACTCCCTTTCTTTGACGACGGTCCACCGCGCCTCTCGGGATAAGGGAGACCTGGGGATTCCCGGAGCAGCCCGCGGGAGATTCGTTCGTTCGGCACTTTCACGGACGTTCCGATAGAACCTATATACCGCCACCCCGCGTTCGCGACCCGGATGCACGAGATCGTGTGCGTCGGCGACGTCCACGAGGGGATCACATTCCCCTTCCGGGTCGACCCCGAGACCGGGGTCTCGGAGCGTGCCCTCGACCTCCACCGGAATTTCGCCCGCGCGGCGCGGTGGGCGATCGACCACGGGTCGAAGCTGTTCATCGTCCTCGGGGACCTGTTCGACCGGCCCCACGTCGCGCCCGTGTTCCGGGAGCTCGTCCGGCGGGACGTGATCGAGCCCCTCGGGAAGGCGGGGGTCGAGGTGTGGCTCCTCGCAGGGAACCACGACCAGCCCCGGGCGGACAAGCGGTCCACGAGCCTCGAGGATTACCGCGGGTACCCGCACGTGCGGGTCTTCCGGAACCCGGAGGCGGTCGAGAAGGAGGTCGCGGGCCATCGGGTCGGGTTCCTGATGATCCCGTACCTCCACCCGGAGCAGGTCCTCGAGATGGCGAAGGAGAAGAAGGTCGCGGGTTTCGAGTCCCTCACGATCGAGGAGGCCTACGTCGTCGCGCGGACCCTCTGGAAGGAATGGATCGCAAGCCACGCGGAGGCGATGAAGGGGGTCGACTTCCGCCTCCTCATGGGCCACTACTACGTCGACGGCGCGAGGGTCTCGAGCGCGACGTACCTCGAGGTGATCCCGGGGGAGTTCAGCTTCACGCGGGACATGGTCCCGCCCTCCGTGGACCTCGCGGTGATGGGGCACATCCACCTCCACCAGACGATCTGGTCGAACGTCGTGTACACGGGCGCCCCGGAGCGGATCGACTGGGGCGAGCGCGGGGACCCGAAGGGGTTCATCGCCCTGAGCCCGGAGTCGAAGACATGGGAGTTCGTCGAGCTCCCCGCGCGGCCGATGCTGAAGGTCGAGGTCTCCGCGCGCGAGGGCGCCGACCCGACGGCAACGGTCCTCGCGAAGCTCCCGCCCTCCGTACGGGACGCGATGGTGCGGCTCGAGGTCACGATCCCCGACGCGCTGCGGCCCCTCGTGGACGAGCGGAAGATCGCGGAGCGGCTCCAGGACGCGTTCCACTACGAGGTCCGCTGGATCCCCTCGGAGAAGGAGCAGGCCGCGCCCACGGAGTCCACCCTCGACCCGCTCAAGCTCCTCGGAGACTACATCGACCAGACCTTCGGCAAGGACCCGCGGCGGGACGCGATCCGCGCGGAGGGGGAGCGGGTCCTGCGGGAGGTGCTCGGATGAAGGCGGACGACGCGGTCGAGGCGCTCAGCGAGGTCGCGCCCGAGCCTGCGGTCGCCGGCGACGGGTTCGTGATCGAGGAGGTCGAGATGCGCGGGTTCATGCGGTACGTCGGGAAGACGGAGCCGCCGATCCGATTCCCGGAGAAGTTCACCGCGATCACCGGGAAGACCGGGGCCGGCAAGAGCTCGATCCTCGACGCGATCACGTTCGCCCTGTACAAGGCCACGACGCGGACGGACCCGCCCGCGAACGCGACGATCGACGAACTGTGCCGGCCCGGTGGATACGTGCGGGTCGCGTTCCGCCAGGGGGACGCCCGGTTCGACGTGAGGCGCGGGTTCACGACGAAGAAGGAGCCGTACCTCGAGCTCACCCGCGACGGCGAGGCGATCGGCGGCTCGATCCCGGAGCGGGAGCGGGCGATCCGCGACGTCCTCGGCCTCGACTACGTGGGGTTCACGAACTCCACGTTCGTCCGGCAGGAGGAGATGAAGGACCTCGGCTCCCAGCGGGGCTCGGACCGCCTCCAGATCTTCCAGAAGCTGTTCCGCCTGGAGACGTTCGAGCGGGCCCAGGAGCGGGCGAAGGAGCGCCACGCGGAGGTCCACGCGAAAGTCGATTCCCAGGAGCGGGAGATCGCGACCCGCGCGGAGCGGGTGACGAAGCTCCCGGAGCTGACGGCGGGCCTCGAGGGGCTCGAACGCGAGGGCGCGACGGGAGCGGCCCGGATGGCGGCGCTGACCCGCGAGACGGAGGCCGCCGCCGCGACCGTGAGGGAGCTCGAGCCCAAGCACTCCGAGTGGCTGAGGGCGGAGGCGTCGATCGCCCAGCAGGGGAAGCGGGCCGCGGAGCTCGACCGCCGGATCGCAGAGGTCGCCGCGGACGCGGAGAAGACGGAGCGGCTGAAGGCGGAGATCTCCCTCCTCGAGGACGAGACGAAAACGTTCGACGCCCTGCAGGAGGAAGGGGACCGGCTGCGGGACCTCCAGCAGCACCACCAGCTCCGCCTCAAGGACCGGGAGGCGGCCTACCAGCGCCGCCAGGAGTTCCTCGCGGAGCACGAGAAGAAGCTCCGGCAGATGAGCGAGAAGCTCTTCGCGACGGAGCGACGAATCGCCGAACTCAAGACGGACGTCACGAAGGAGCAGGCGTTCGACCTCCTCCGCCAGGAGGGCGGCCTCGGGGAGCGGCTCGCGCGGATCGAGAAGGAGGTCGCGTGGCTCGCGGGGCGCGCCGACGTCCTCCGGGAGCTCGACCTCGAGCGCCGGAAGGCGGGGATCCGGCTCGAGCAGGTCCGGTCCGACGTCTCGAAGATCAACGAGGACTCCTTCCTCCTCTCCGAGCTGAAGCGCCAGATCGGCGAGACGAAGGACGAGATCCGCACGGTGAGCGAGGCGAAGTCCGCCCGCCTCGCGGAGTTCGACGCCGAGCTCGAGTCCGTGGACCGGGACGTCGCGAGGATCGGGTTCACGGACGACGCCCGCAAACGGCTCGGGGAGACGCGCGAGACACTCGCGAGGCTCAAACCGAAGCGGGACGCCCTGGAGGACGCGAAGCGGAGGCTCCGTGGGATGGGGGACCCCTCGAAGCTGCTCGACGACCTGAGGGTGCAGCGGGAGACGACCGCAACGGAGCTGGCGGGCACGGAGGCCTCGCTCGCGGGACTGAGGGCCGCGGAGGCGGCGTACGTCGCCGCGAAGGCGGACGCGGAGCGCCTGCAGCGGGAGCTCTCGGACGCCCGCGCGGCGGCCTCCCGCACGGAGGGCCTCCTAGCGGAACGGCGGCGGGCGATCGCGGAGCTCGAGGAGGACGCGCGCCGGAACGCGGACGCGACGGCGAAGCTGGAGGGCATGCTGAAGGAGCGGGAGGTC